>AP024676.1:1244962-1556203 GCA_025998955.1 Candidatus Roseilinea sp. | reverse complement strand
GTCATCTTCGCCGTCATGCTCACGCGCGGTATGCAGGGCATGGTGCCGCGCAACTCGCAGGCGGTAGCTGCGGCGGTCGTGGCGGGAATCATCTTCTTCGTGCTGCTGCTCTTGTTCGGGCCGTTGCGCACGACGATTGACGTTGCGCGCTGGCCGGTCATCTCGTTGTTCGCCGGCAACACCTCGCCGCGCGATGTGGGCGGCATCGAATGGACGCCGCCGGGACAGCCGATTCCCGCGATGCCGGAGACTTACATCGCTGACTTCGGCCGCTCACTGGTAGATTTGAACCAATATCTATTGCCCTTCTTGCTCATCGCCTTTCTGGTGGATGTGGTGTTGGCCGGTGCGATCTTCGTCGCGCGCCAGCGCCGACCCGCCGAGGTGATCGAGGATCGCCAACGCCAGGCCGAAGAGGCGGCGGAAGAAGCCGAGGCGATGAGGCGGGCTGGCCTGACCCCTGACGTCGCGGCGTTACCTGAAGGCGCAGTGGCTTCGACCGCTGAACAACATTGAAACTCAAGCGCGTTTCGATCGAGGAACCATGCAAAACCTACTTAACGGAATTCCGCTATGGTGGTATCTCGTCGTGTCGGCGGCGTTATTCTGCATCGGCCTGTACGGCGCGTTGGCACGCAAGAACGCCATCGCGCTGCTCATGGGTGTCGAGCTGATGCTGAACGCCGCCAACATCAATCTGCTGGCGTTCTGGCGCTATCTGGCGCCGGCATCGTCCGGCGGCCTGGCATTCGCGGCGTTCGTGCTCGTCATCGCCGCCGCCGAAGCCGCCGTTGGCCTGGCGCTCATCATCTCGGTCTATCGCGTCACTCGCAGCATTGACCCGGAGAAGCTGGATCAGATGAAATTGTGATGTTATTTGTGTCCGTTGCTGGTGTCAAAGGTGTCAATGGTGTCAACAATGTTGATGGTGCCGAATGACCTCCAGTGGCGTCGAAGTGGACATGCAACACAGTGACACTGGCGACACCAACGACACTAATGACACTAGCGACACTGACAGACACTAACGACACCTATCGGACACCAACCGAAGCATGCCGCACGAAACACTGACTACATTACTCTGGCTTGCGCCGATGCCGCCGATTCTGGCGTTCGCGGTCATTGCGCTGTTCACCAACCGCTACCGCCAGACCAGCTCGACGATCGCCGTGTTCGCCATGATCGCCTCGCTGGTGATGTCCTTCATCGTGTTCTTCAACGTCTGGCAAATGAAGGACCTGGGCAAGAAGCCGATCGGCGGGCAGATCGGCTGGTTGCCCACTGGCGAGACGGTCTTGAACATCGGCGTCGCGGTGGATCCACTCGGCGCGACCTTCCTGTTCATGGTGCCGGTGGCCTGCACGCTGATCTTCATCTACAGCATCGGCTACATGTCGGCGGATCCACGCTACACACGCTTCTTCGCCTACCTCAGCCTGTTCGCCGGCTCGATGATGGGCCTGGTGGTTAGCGATAACTTGCTCACCCTGTTCATCTTCTGGGAGTTGATGGGGTTCTGCTCCTACTCGCTGATCGGCTTCTTCTATCAGAAACCCTCGGCTTACAAGGCTGCGGTCAAAGCGTTCATGACCACCCGCGTGGGCGATATGCTGCTGTTGCTGGGCATGGTGTATCTCTATGCCCAGACCGGCACGCTGAACTTCCACGCGATCCTGCACAACGAAGAGGTGCTGAAAGAGCTGGCCGCGACGCCGGCAGTGCTCGGGCTGGGCATTTCGGCTGCTGGGCTGATCGCCATCCTGATCTTCGGGGGCACAGTGGGCAAGAGCGCGCAGTGGCCGCTGCATGTGTGGTTGCCCGACGCGATGGAAGGCCCGACGCCGGTCTCGGCCATGATCCACGCTGCCACGATGGTGAGCGCCGGCATCTTCATGCTGCTGCGCTTCTTCCCGCTGCTGGTCGCTTCGGGTGAGCATGGCACCGCGTTCACCATCGTCGGCCTGATCGGTGCGTTCACTGCCTTCCTAGGCGCGACGATTGCCGTGGCGCAATACGACATCAAGCGCGTGCTGGCTTTCTCCACGATCTCGCAGCTCGGCTTCATGGTGGCGGCAGTCGGCATCGGTGCGTATGTGGCGGCGGCTTTCCACCTGCTCACCCACGCCTTCTTCAAGGCGCTGTTGTTCCTGGCTTCCGGCTCGGTCATCCATGGCGTAGAACATGGGCATCATCACGTCAGCCATGCGGGGCATGGAGGTCATTCCGGACACTCAGGTCATGAAAGTCACTCAAGTCATGGGGAGCATGGACATGATGCGCATGACAGCCATGGTGGACATGACGATCATGGCGAGCATGACGCGCATGCCTTCGACCCACAGGACATGCGCAACATGGGCGGCCTGCGCACGCGCATGCCGATCACCTTCGCCACGTTCCTGATCGGCGGTCTGGCGCTGGCCGGCTTCCCGTTCATCACCGCCGGTTTCTGGAGCAAAGACGAGATCTTCGCCGATGCCTACTACCATGGTCTGGTGAAGGGCGATAGCTTGGCGACGCTGGTCTTCCTGGTGCTGGTCGTCAGCGCGCTGATGACGGCGTTCTACACCATGCGACAGATTGCGATGACCTTCCTGGGTCAGCCGCGCACCGAGGCGGCGGCGCATGCTACCGAGAGCGTGCCTTCGATGACCTTCCCGTTGATCGTGCTGGCCGTCTTCGCGCTGTTCATCGGCTTCATCAACATCCCGAAGGATTTCCCGGTCTTCGGCGCGCTCATGGGCGACGGCGCGTTCTGGCTGAAGAATTTCATCGCCAGCATGTTGCTGGAGAAGCCGGAGCCGCTGACCTTCAACATCGTGCCGGTGCTGTTCTCCATCGGCGTGGCGCTGGGCGGTCTGGCGCTCGGCTGGCTCGTCTATGCGCGCAACCCGCTGCAGGCCGGCCAGACCGACCCGGTGGAGAAGCTGCCGGTGTTCAACTTCCTCTATAACCGCTGGTACTGGGACGAGCTGTATCGCAAGATCTTTATCACCCCGCTCCAGGTCATCGCCGACAACTACGCGCGCGTGGTGGACAAGGGCGTGATAGACCGCATCCTGGAAGGCGGCTATGCGTTCGGCGCGCGCGTGACGAAGGGCTTTGCCGAGTTCGACCGCGTGGTGATCACCGGCTTCTCGGATGCCGTGGGCCGCTTCTTCCGCAGCCTGGGCGACTGGGGCCGCGAATTGCAGACCGGACAGGTGCAGAACTACCTGCTGTCCGGCCTGATTATGGTCATCGCGATTCTGGTGTTCTTCTTGTTCCTGTTCCAGTGACGTAGCGGGTTGGAGGTCACAGATCTAATCCTGCTTTGGTGACGACGACGATGAATCTACTGAGCACGAATCTGCTGTCGGTAATCACTTACCTGCCGCTGGTAGGGATGCTGCTGGTGCTGGTTACGCCAGCCAATCAGACCCGGCTGATCAAGTGGGGCGCCATCGCCTTCAGCCTGATCCCGCTGGGCCTTTCGATTGCGGCGTGGGCCGGCTACGACCGTAGCGTGGGCGGCTACCAGTACCTGGAGAGCATGGTCTGGTTCCCCCAGATAAACTCGGTTTACAAAGTCGGTGTGGATGGCATCAGTCTGCCGCTGGTGGCGCTGACCTGCTTCCTCACGCCACTGGCGATGATCTTCTCGCTGAACATCGAGCGCAACCCGAAGGCCTATTTCGCGCTGTTCTTCCTGTTGCAGACCACGGTGCTCGGCGTGTTCATCGCGCTCGACCTGATCCTGTTCTTCCTCTTCTACGAGATCAGCCTGGTGCCGATGTACTTCTTGATCAGCCAATGGGGCGGGGCGAATCGGCGCTATGCGTCCTTCAAGTTCATCCTCTACACCATGTTCGCCAGCCTGGGGATGCTGCTGGCGATTCAGGTAATTGGCCTGGCCTCGAAGAGCTTCGACATCACCTATTTGGAGTCATCGCTCGGTCGTCCGTTCACCGGCAATAACCAGGTCGAATTCTTCGGCTGGGATCCGACCGTCTGGAAGGCCGTCGCGTTTATCGCCTTCAGCATCGCGTTCGCGTTGAAGATCCCCATCTGGCCGCTGCACACCTGGCTGCCCGACGCGCACACCGAGGCGCCGACCGGCGGCTCGATGATGCTGGCCGGCATCCTGCTCAAACTCGGCGGCTACGGCTTCTTCCGGCTGGTCATGCCCCTCTTCCCCGACGTGTTCTCGCAGCCGGTGCTGCCGGGCCTGAACATCAATTACAGCGTGCTGCTAGCTCTGCTGGCGTTCCTGAGCATCCTGCTCGGTGCATTTGCGGCGTGGGGCCAGAACGACTTCAAACGCCTGGTCGCCTACTCGTCCATCAACCATATGGGCTTCGTGGCGCTGGGCATTGCGTCGGTTGGGCTGGCGCTGACGCCCAGCTCCACTGTGCGCGAGATTGACGCGACCATCGCCGGCAGCGGCGCCGTGCTCCAGATGGTAACGCACGGCCTCTCCTCGGCAGCGATGTTCGCCCTGGTCGGTGTGGTATACGAGCGTGCCCACACCCGCGACCTGACGAAGTATGGCGGCTTGTGGACGATCATGCCGATCTACGGCGCGGTGCTCATCTTCTGCGCGATGGGTTCGCTAGGGTTGCCTGGCCTGTCTGGATTCGTGAGCGAGTTCATGGTCACGCGCGGCGCGTGGTCGGTGCATACACTGCTCACTATCCTCTCGATGGCCGGCTTGCTCATCACCGGCATTTACATCCTCAAGGCGATCCAGAAAGTGTTGCACGGTCCGCTAGGCGAGGAATGGCATCATCACCCGTTGCCGGACATGAACTTCGCCGAGATCCTCGGCATCGCGCCGCTGATGGGTGCGATGCTGGTGCTGGGGGTATGGCCGGCGCTGGCGCTCAACGTCATCAACGTAGGTGTGCAAGGGTTGTTAAGGTAGCTCAATGACGAACGTCCCCCTCCTTACCCTCATCATGCTCGTGCCGCTCATCGGCGCGATCATCATCCTGCTCGTGCCGCGCGATCGGGAGGATGTGATCAAGACCATCGCGGTCATGGCGTCATTCGTCTCGCTGCTGCTCTCGCTGGCCGTATTCTTCGGCTACGATCGCACGCTCGGCGGCTTTCAGTTCCAGGAGAAAGCGACCTGGATACCGGAATTCGGCATCGGCTACCACGTCGGCGTGGATGGCTTCTCCGCGCCACAACTGGTGCTGACGGGCATCGTCATGTTCTGTGCGGTGCTGGTTTCTTGGCGCTCCGCCGACCGGCCGCGCGAATATTTCGCCTTCCTGTTGTTGCTGGTGTCCGGCGTGTTCGGCAGCTTCATCGCACTCGACCTCTTCCTGCTGCTGATCTTCTACGAGCTGGTGTTGTTCCCGGTCTACGTGCTCATCGCCGGCTGGGGCAGCAAGCGGCGCGAGTATGCGGCTATGAAGCTGACGATTTATCTCTTCGTCGGCTCGCTCGTTGCGATCATCGGCCTGCTGGCCGTTTACTTCCAGACCGGCAATTCGTTCGACTGGTTCGACATTCAGGCCGGCGTGCGCAACCTGCCACCTGAGCAATCCGTTCAGTTGCAGCGCACCTGGTTCCTGCCGATCTTCGTCGGCTTCGGCGTACTGGCCAGCTTGTGGCCGTTGCACAACTGGTCGCCCGATGGCTACGCCGCAGCGCCCACCGCCGTCTCGATGTTGCACGGCGGCGTGTTGAAGGCCACCGGCGCGTACTGCGGCTTGCGCATCGGCATCCAATTGCTGCCCGAGGGCGCGAAGTATTGGATGCCGGTCGTCGTCTTCTTATGTATGGCCGGACTGATCTACGCGGCGTTGATCGCCTTCCGGCAGACCGACCTGAAGTACATCATCGGCTTCTCGTCCGTCAGCCACCTCGGCCTGGTGCTGCTGGGCCTGGCGGCGCTGAATGAGCTTGGCCTGAACGGCGCCGGCCTGGAGCTGTTCGCTGGTGGCGTGATGACCGGTCTGATGTTCGCTCTGGTCGGCATGATCTACGAACGCGCGCACCTGCGCGATGTGCGTGAGCTGAACGGCCTGGTGCGCGTGATGCCGCTGGCCGCCGTGGGCTTCGTCATCGGCGCACTTACGCTGATGGGTATGCCCGGCCTGCCCGGCTTCCCGGCCGAATTGCAAATCTTCATGGGCCTGTGGAATGCCTCGACCACGCCGAGCCTGATGTTTCCAGGCGCGACGAATGGCTGGTATGCTATCGTGGCTGCCGCCAGCATCATCGTCATCGTCGTCAATGCGGCCTGGACGCTGCGCGTGGCTAGCCGGGTGTACTTCAGCGAGCCGCAGGACATGGAGCTGCAAAAGTTGCCCCGCCTCGACGCGCTGGAGAAGACGGCCATCGTGCTGATGTGCGCCGTGCTCATCGTCGTGGGCGTATTGCCGAACACGGTCATGTCGGTGGTCAACGCCGGCGTGCAAGCGATCATCCGCGGCCTGATCGCGGCCGGATAGCTCAAAGCTCATAGCTCAAAACCATGGCTGGTTCTTTCGTCGAATTCAACCCCGCCGAGTTTCTCGGCATCCTGCCGGAGATCCTGCTGTTGCTATGGTCCATGGTCGTGCTGGCGCTCGATCTAGTCTCCGGGCGGTCGCTCAAGCGGCGCACCCTGGGCGTGACGGCGGCCATCGGCATGATCGTCATCTTGGTCGTGGCGATCGTCAGCCGGCCGGCCGAGCCACAGACCATCCTTGGCGGGATGATCCGCAACGATCTGTACACGTTCGTCTTCCGCATCATCTTCATCGCCGCCGGTGCGCTCACCTGCCTGGTCTCGATTGACTTTCGCTCGATGCGGATCGGCAGCGAGTACTACGCCATCATCATCTTCACGACAATCGCGATGTCGCTGATGGCCGGCGCGAACGACCTGATCATGCTGTTCTTGGCCACCGAGTCGTCGAGCCTGTCGTTGTACTTGCTGGCCGGCTTCTACCGGGGGAACAAGCTGAGCGCCGAGGCCGGCATGAAGTATTTCGTGTTCGGCGCGGTCACTTCGGCGGTGATGCTGTTTGGCCTCAGCCTGTTCTATGGCTTGAGCGACGGCAACACCAGCTATCAGGCCATCGCCCGCGCGTTGCTCGATCCGGAGCTGCGCGTACCGGTATCGTTCGCCGCCTTGCTCGTGCTGGTCGGGTTCGCCTTCAAGACCTCGGCTTTCCCGTTCCACTTCTGGGCGCCGGACGTGTATCAGGGCGCGCCGACGCCGATCTCCGGTTACATCAGTACCGCGTCGAAGGCGGCCGGCTTCGCCATCCTGATGCGCTTCCTGTTCTATACCCTGCCGCCCGGCACGTCAGAGGCGTCGTTGACCTGGGCGGCGCTGATGCAGCCGCTTGCCATCCTGACCATGGTCGTCGGCGGCTTGCTGGCGCTAGTGCAGAAAAACGTCAAGCGCATGCTGGCGTATTCCAGTGTCGCACAGGCCGGCTACATCCTCGTCGGTGTGACGGCCCTGGCCGCCAATCAGTTCAACCGCGCCGATGCGTTGGCCGCTGTGATCTTCTACATTGCCACCTACATGCTCACCAATATCTGCGCCTTCGCCGTCGTCGGCCTGGTCTCCGAGCGGGTTGGTGGCGATGACATCGAGCACTTCAATGGGCTGGGCCGGCGGGCGCCTTATCTGGCGCTGGGCATGACGGCCGCCCTCGTCAGCTTACTGGGTGCGCCGCCCCTGGTCGGCTTCGTCGCCAAATTGTTGGTCTTCGCGCCGGCCGTCGGTATCAATCTGATCGCGCTGGTGGTCATCGCCATCATCATGGTGTTGGTGTCGGTCGTCTACTACTTGAACGTGGTGCGGGCGATGTATGTGGAGCGCACCGAGCGCGATGCCCAGCCGTTCTATGTGCCTGCGCCGACCGGCGTTGTCGTGTTGCTCACCGCCGTCGCCATCGTGTTGTTGACCGTCGTCTCGCCGCCGTTCTGGAATCTGGCCGTCGAGGCGGCGCAGTCATTCTTCCCGGGATGAGTCAATCCCCCACTCCTGACTTCCCACTCCCTAACTTCGGAGGCGTGAGAAGTCGAGAGTGGGGAGCAAGGTCGTCGTGTCGCGCATGCTAAAATCGGAGCCGCAACATGCATAACCCCAAACGCGAGTCGCCGTTCGTCATCTTCCTCAAGGCCTTTCCACCGCAGATCATCGCCGCAATGGCAGTCCAGATCGCGTTGATCAACGGTGCACTCATGATCGGGGGGGTGTTCCTCGGCGTCATGCTCGACCGTCAGCTCAACACGCGCCCACTGTTGACCCTCAGCCTGCCCATCCTCGGCGCGATCCTCTCGGTGTTCGTGACTTACCGGATGGCCATGCGGACGGTCAAACGCTCCCGACAGGCTTACCTGGATTGGGTGGAATCGCAGCGCGCCAACGCCAATAGCACATCGGACGCGCAAGGCGCGCCGGCCGTCACATTCAACGACGCACACTAGCCACAACGCGAGGTTCAATGAGTTTTGAAACAGTGAAACAGTAATGATATGAAAGGGTTGAAGTTTCTCGTCATCCTGGTCCTGGCCATCGTGGCCGGCCTCCTGCTCAGCAGCTTCACGTTAAACATCAACGGTGTGGCTGTACCGTTCAAGACGTTCATCCCCAACATCGTCGTGCCTTCGGAGCCGCTCGGCCCGGATTGGCTGCACAACACGTTGTTCACGACGCTGATCGTGGACGCCGTGATCATCGTGCTGGCGCTGTTGGGCGCGCGCGGGCTGCGCAACACGCTCACCGGGACCAACTGGTTCGCGCGGGCGTGGGAGACGTTCGTCGAATTCCTCTACAACAACTACCTGGTGCCCACGCTCGGCTCGCGCGCCAAAGTGGTCGCGCCGATCGCGATCTCGATCTTTACCTTCATCATGATCGCCGGCTTCTTCGAGCTATTGCCCGGGCACGAATCCGTCGGCAAGATGGAAGCCGCGCCGCCGAGTCTGCGCGGGTTCTGCGCCGTCAAGACAGGTGGGGTATGGCTGATCACCGGCCATGAGGTAGACAAGACCAAAGGCTTTGCTGAGTCGTGCGGCTATACGCTCGAGCAAGCAGAAGGCGTGGCTGCCGCCGACGGCGCTGAATTGGCCGCGCTCACCAGCGACGTGCAGGCCGCATCGGCGATGGCCGGCGGCACCGATCCGAACGCGGGCGCCGCGCTCATCCCCTTCCTGCGCCGCCCGACCTCCTCGCTCAGCACTACGCTGGCGTTGGCGGTGTTCGCCTTCCTGTTCATCGAGTATCAGGGCATCCGCGCTAACGGCATCCACTACTTCAGTCGCTTCATTCAGGTGGATGCCTGGCGCCGCGCGCATCAGGGCATGATGCAGGGCTTGGTCGGCAACATCCAAGCCGGCCTGGTCGGTCCGCTCGAGTTGATTTCCGAGTTCATCCGCATCGTGTCGTTCTCGTTCCGACTTTTCGGCAACATGTTCGCCGGGACGGTGCTCGTCTTCGTGATGATGTCCATCTTCCCGGTGCTGTTGCCCACCGTCTTCTACGGCCTAGAGTTTGCGATCGCCGTGATTCAAGCCTTCGTGTTCATGATGTTGATCACCGTTTTCACGTCACTGGCCGTGGCGCATGGCGAGCATTGATTGGGTAACTAATAACTGGTGACTGGACAGTCAGGATTACCGGTTACTGATTACCAATTACCGATTACAAACAGACACACTGAGGAGTAAGCAGAATGGAACCAGAAGCAGCACTCGTTTTGGGCAAAGCGATTGGCGCGGGCATCGCCGGTGGCGCCGGCATGATTGGCCCCGGCATCGGCATCGGGCTGGCCGGCCTCGGCGCGTTGATCTCGATCGGCCGTAATCCCGAAGTGACCTCGACGCTCCAGACCTACATGATCCTCGTGATCGCGTTCGCGGAGTCGCTCGCCATCTTCGCGCTCGTGATTTCGTTCCTGCTGTTGTTCGCCTTCAGCGGCTAGGCGCAGCGCATCGGAGGTAACCGTGTTGTCGTTTCTAGCAATCGCACGCGTGGCAGCAGAAGGTGGCGGCGCCAATCCGTTCGAGGGGCTAGGCATCAACCTGGTGCAGTTCCTGGCTCAGCTCATCAACTTCCTGCTGATCATGTACTTCCTGACCGGCATGGTGATCCGGCCGGTGCTGCGCAACCTCGAAGCGCGCCGCAAGCGCATCGAAGAGAGCCTGGAGAACGCCCGGCTGGCCGACGAGCGTCTGGCCAACGTCGAGAAGGACTATCAGGCCAAGTTGAACGAGGCCAGCGCCGAGGCGCAGAAAATCCGCGCCGAAGCGGTGAACGCTGCCCAGCAAGAGGCGCAGCGCATCCGCCAAGAGGCGCAGGCCGAGATCGAGCGTATGCGTCAGCAAGCGCGCATTGACGCGCAGGCGGAGCGCAATCAGCTCCTGGCCGATTCGCGCAACCAGATCGTCGCCCTCGTCATGGCGGCGACGAACAAGCTCGTCGGCGAATCGCTCGATGCCAATCGCCAGAAGGCGTTGATCAACGACTTCTTCAGCAAAGTGCCGGCTGCCAAGATCGCCGGCGTCTCGGTGAACGGCGCGCCCGTCGTCGTCACCAGCGCGCTGCCGCTCACGGCCGAGGAGCAGTCGCGGGTGAAATCTGATCTGTCGAAGCAAATCGGCGCGATCGAACACATCACCTTCGAAGTGGATCCGTCCATCCTGGGCGGCCTGGTCGTCCGCGTGGGTGACAAGGTGATTGACGACAGCGTGTCGAGCAAAGTCAACGCCATGCGCCAGCAGTTGAGCGCGTGAAGCTACAAATCACTAGCGTCAAGCAAGTCCCTAGCTGCGATCAAGCTAGGGAATTTTCTTTTCCAAGCGATGAGCGGGTAGTTACCCCTTAAAGTGGTGATGATGTTTATGGGTCGGGAATTCTTCCCAACTCCAGATATGGTCGGTCAGACCAACAGCCATCGCCGGGGTCCTGCGCCGGTAACGCCGGTCCATCCGGAAGGTCATCGGCAAACTCACGCAGGGCCGGATGGGGACGCAGCCAGTTGGTCTCGAACGAGCACAAGACCACCCGCCGCATCCCACGTCGGCGCCTGCCTGGCAAAGGCATGCGTCTTGCGCGTCAAGCAGTTCCGCTGGTCACGCAGCACCCCGTTCAGGCGCTCCTGGTGGACCGCGTAGGGGCACGCGATCGGTTCTCCCAGCACGTGGCGCACCTCAATCCGCACCACCCGGCCTCCACGACGATGCTTGGCTGCCCGCGTCAATCCGACTCCCGGTGTGAGCACCAGGCGTGGTCGGCCCACTTTACCCAGGCGCTGCGGGTCCCGATACACTCGTCGTACCTCGCCACGGTACACCTTCCACCCGTCACTGACCCATGGCACGCCGCGCTGACCCGCTGTCTGTTGGCACGTCTGGGCCACGACCTGGGGAGCTGCTTCATCCTCCGCAGCGGCAAAGGCCCAGGCCACCACACAGCACGTGGGGCGATCCATGCTTATGGCGCTCCAACGCAGGCCCACCCTGGCCGCCGTGTCCGGTGGGTCTCCAGCAGGAATCGGCGCATCACCACTAGCAGCGTGCGTGCCACTTCCGTGGGGTGTTGCGCAGGCGGTACATCGGCGTGCCCAGGGTGGGGTCAAACGAGCGATGGCAGCTGCGGCACACCCAACGCGGTCGCCCGTTCTTGCTGCCGTTCTTCACCACACGGGTGGCCCCACAGCGAGGACAGGGGGATGATCTGGACTGACTTTTCGCGCCATCTTCCTCACCTCCTGTCCATCTGCTCTCAGAGAGGAGCTAATTCCCGGAAGGGGTTTGAAACGCAACTCAATCCGCCAAAAGTCCGGCCACTTTGTGAGTCAGAGTAGCAGGACGGCCTGATGGAGCAGGGCGTAGAGGCGCGCTGGGCGGTAGCCGGGCCGGCGCGGCGGAGGTGACGGCGCAGCCAGGCGAGGAGATCGTCGGGTGAGAGGAGGAGCAAGGTGTAGGGATCGGGGGCGTGTTGGATGAGCGCCTGGATCAGGTAACGCTGGAAGGGCTTGGAGGAGACCCGCGCGTGGGGGCGGGCTGATCGGGATGGGTGGCTTGGAAGCGGGCGAGCTTGACGTGCGCGCCGGGCCACAGGCAGTCGAAAGTGGTGGAGAGCGGAAGGGTGAGCTGCTGCTGCAGGCGGGAGCGGGTCAGACCACTTCTTCGGCGGTCTGACCCGTTGCGTCGTAATGCGGAGGCGCGCCGCAGATGCGCACCTCATCTGAGGTGCGCAATCAATACATCGCGCTCATGATCTTCTGCAAGCTCTCGCGTGAGGGGCGCAGTTTGTCCTGTTGATAAGAGGCGATTGGCTTGACCAGGTGATACGTCTCGGCCAGGCTGGGCCGCTCGGTGTTGATGTAAAGCAGGCCGGTGATGAACAATTGTTTGTCGTGTGCCTCGGTGAGCAGGCGCAGGGCAGCTTGTTTGTCCGTCGGATCATGGCTGCCGTCCAGCTTCTTCAGCACGATTTTCGAGCCGTCGAACAGCTCGACTTCTTTCGTCTCGCCCTCGGCGTAGTCCACGCGAATCTCTTCCTGCGACATGACGAAGCCGAAATCGTTGATGCGTTCGTCGTGTGCCTTGCCCCAGGTGTAGCTCTTGGTGCTGTCGTCGCGGTTGTTGAACGTTACGCACGGGCTGATGATGTCGAGCACGGCGGTGCCGCGATGGCTGAGCGCGGCTTTGAGCAGCGTGACGACTTGCTTGGGGTCGCCGGCGAATGACCGGGCGACGAACCCGCAGTCGGCCACGATCGCGGCACGGCACAGGTCGATCGGCGGGAACTCGTTGCGGCCGGCGTGCTTTAGCTCCTGACCTACGTCGGCGGTGGCCGAGAACTGGCCTTTGGTCAGGCCATACACGCCGTTGTTCTCGATGATGTAAACCATGCGCAGGTTGCGGCGGATGAGGTGCATGAATTGGCCGAGGCCGATGCTGCCGGTGTCACCGTCGCCGCTGACGCCCAGGCCCTGCAGCGTATGGTTTGCCATCAGCGCGCCTTGCGCCACCGACGGCATGCGGCCGTGTAGCGCGTTGAAGCCGAACGACCGGCTCATGAAGTAAGCCGGTGATTTGCTGCTGCATCCGATGCCGCTGAACTTGACAATATGCTCCGGCTTCACGCCCAGCTCGTAGCACGCGGTGATGATCTGTGACGAGATCGAGTCGTGGCCACAGCCGTTGCACAACGTGGATTCGAGTCCTTTGTAGTCGGCCTTGACCAAACCGATGATGTTCACGCCGGCTGCGCTTGCGGCCGGCGCCGGCATCCGTGGCGGCGTGACATGAGCCGCAGTCGTTGGTGCGCCGTTGCCGGCGGTGCTTCCATTTTTGACAGTCGTCATAGTCGTTTCTCCTGCTGGCGCGATTGCGCTGTGCTGCGGCGCAGCGCGCGAGCCAGGCTCAGTGTCGCGTCTCCTGATACAGAATTTCCTCGGTGATCCAGTGCGCCGTGAGTGGCAGGCCGTCGTTGTGGTTGGCGGGATGCACCTTCTCGGCGTCCTTCGGTGAGTGCAGCCGGATCAACTGGCACAACTGCGCGTCGCTGTTCAGCTCGACCACATAGATGCGTTTGTGCGACGCCAGGAACATCGTCATGTCCTCGTTCATCGGCAGCGCGCGTAGGCGCAGGTACGAGGCGCGGATGCCTTTGGCCTCCAGCAAGGCGCGCGCTTCCTGGATCGCCGGATCGGTCGAACCGAAGCCGATGATGCCGATCTCTGCGCCTGTGACCATGTCAATCACCGGCGGTGGCATCAGTTTGCGGGCCGTCTCGAACTTGCGCGCCAGGCGATCCATGTTGTTCTCCCAGTCGTCGGCGCGCTCCGAGAGCATCGCGCGCTCATTGTGGCCGGAGCCGCGTGTGAAGTAGGCGGCGAAGGGGCTTTCGTTACCCGGCAGCGTGCGCCAGCCGATCCCATCGCCGTCCACGTCCTTGTAGCGTGCGAAGCCTCGCGCGGCGTTGACCTGCGCCTCGGTGAGCACTTTGCCGCGGTCCATCGGCTCCTCCGGATAGTCGAACGGCTTGCTCATCCACTGGTTCATGCCCAGATCGAGGTCGCTCAGCACGAAGACCGGCGTCTGCAGGCGCTCGGCCAGATCGAAGGCGCGCCAGCCGAACTCGAAGCACTCGTAGACCGAGCCGGGCAGCAGCACCGGGTGCTTGGTGTCGCCGTGGCCCAGCCAATAGGCGGCGATGATGTCGCCCTGGGAGACGCGCGTAGGCAGGCCGGTGGCCGGTCCCATGCGTTGCACATCCCAGATCACCGCCGGAATCTCGGCAAAGTAACCCAGGCCGGTGAATTCGGCCATGAGCGAGATACCGGGGCCGCTGGTGGAAGTCATCGCCCGTGCGCCGGCCCATCCGGCGCCCATGACCATGCCCAGCGCTGCCAGTTCGTCTTCGGCTTGCACGACGGCGTAAGTCGGCGCTTTGGTCTCCGGATCTATACGCAGCTTGGGCAGATACTCGTTCAGAGCGTCGGCCAGGCTGGTAGCCGGCGTGATCGGATACCAGGCGGCGAAACCGACGCCGCCGTAGATCGCGCCCAGCGCAGCGGCGGTGTTGCCGTCAATCATGATTTGACCCTTGGTCTTGTCCATGCGCTCCACGCGATAGGGGTCGGTCTTGATCAGATTCTCGGCGGCCCAAGCGGCAGCGGCGCGCACCACCTTCATGTTGCTCTCCACTGGCTTGGCTTTGCCTTTGAAGTGGAACATCAGCGCAGCTTCGATCTCGTCCAGATCAATGCCAAGCAACTGCGCGATCGCGCCGACGTACACCATGTTGGCCACGTAAATGCGCAGCTTAGGGTCGGACTCGTGCTGGCGCGCCATTTCCTTGACCGGAATGGCGTAGTAGTGCAGGTCGCTGCGTCGCACCGGCAGCTTGATGTCATCGGCATACATGAACACGCCGCCCGGTGCGGTGTTCTGATGATCTTCCAGGATCGTGTCCGGGTTCAACACGATCATGATTTCGGTCGTTTCGCGGCGCGCCAGGTAGCCGTCCTTGCTCAGTCGGATGGTGTACCAGGTGGGCCGGCCTTGGATGTTGGACGGGAAGAGGTTCTTGCCGCTCACCGGGATGCCCATCTTGAACAGCGCGCGCAGCAGAATCGCGTTGGATGTCTGGCTGCCGGAGCCGTTCTTCGTGGCGGCGGTGATGGCGAAGTCGTTGACGATGGGTTCGCGTTGGGAGAGCGCTACGTTCGTATCTTGTGCAGGATGAGGCGCTGTGGGAGCTATGTTGGTGGGTGCTGTCAAATCTCTCAGCATTTTCATCTCCTGAACCGTCTCGGGTTCGTTTAAATTTGTTTGCTATGCTCGCGCCCGGCGACTCGCAGCCGAGCATTGAAGTTCATCTCGCTGCGATGCGCTGTTGAGCGAAGGCTTTGCTTTCTGGCATCGCGGCGTCGCCGTTCATCCGCACGCGCGACGTGCGCGCTTTCGGTCGCTTTTGCAGCAGTTTGGTGTGCTGCACCAGCAGCCGATAGGCTTCGTCCCCGTCGCCGGCGACGATCGCGTTGACGATCCCCTCGTGATATGTCCATACTTCATGGAGATAGTCGTAGTCAGAGAACACGCTCAGCCCCTCGGCTTCGTAGGCGTCCCAGTAGGCTTCCAGCAGGCCTTTGACGAAGGGGTTATCGAGGCGGCGATAGATCGTCAGGTGCAGCTCACGGTGTTCGTCGTGTGGAATGCGTGGCGGATGTTCTTCGAGCTTGGCGAAGGCCTGATCGATCAGCGACTTCAGGTGGGCGTAGTCCTCGTCCATCAACAGCGAAACTGCTTCGTGGAAGAAGGCGAATTCGATGTGGTTGCGCAGTTCGCTGAAAGCGTCGAAGAGTTTGCGGTTTTGCGCCAGCGCATAGAACAAGCTGAAGCGAACGGCGGGTAGAAAGTCGAAGGGGCTGATACGGATGCCGGTGCGCGGCTTGACTTCGACGAAGCCGAGCGCCCGTGCCACTTCGAGCTGTTCACGAAGCTTGCCGGTGCTGATCTGCAGCTCGGCGCTCAGTTCTTCCAGCGGCGGCAGCCGGTCGCCTGCCTGCAGTTCGTTCTCGATGATGTATTCGAGCAAGTCCGATTCGATGCCTCGCAACATGATAGTGAATGTTGATGAATCAAAACAATATAATTCATCCGATGATTCGGATGATTAAATTCTACGCGCCTTGTGTGAAAAGTCAACTGGCTGTTGGCCTGACTGACCTGACGGCTTGACGACCTGAAGCGCTGGACGCGGTTAAAGAACACCCGTGGGCTAGGGCGTGCGCCGTAGCGAACCTTAGCTCAGCTTGAGGATGAAGTTGAAGAAGCCGGTCCTGCTGCCGTCGGCGTTGTCGCGCACGTCCAGCAGGCATTCGGGGCGGAAGATGCGGTCGCGCGCGTTGAGGGGCTCGTCGGGGAAATAGAGCTGTGTCGTGAGCACCGGCTGGTTCGGCGCTTGAACGCGCACGTGAAAGTGGCGTGTGCGGCCAGGATAGATGCCGGGTTGAATCGTCTCGAGCGTATATCGCCCAGCTTCGTCGGCGAAGAAGTGCCCTCGCAGCCTATAGCCGACATTATCGTAGACGCCCGCATCGTCGCAGTGCCAGAATTCGAGCATGGCACCGGGGATGGGGCGGCATGCTGTGTCCAGCACGTAGCCGGTGACAATCATCCGCGTGCCGGTGATTCCGGGTTCCAGGAAGGAGTTGCGGCGTGGGGTGTTCGGCGTGTAGAACGGCCCGGCGGTCTGGGGTGGCGTAGGCTCGTCATCGTCGCCGCAGGCGGGCGTCTGAGGCAGCGCGGAGAGCACTGGATCGGCTTGGGCTGGTTGAACTGGTGAGGCTTCGTTTTCGGGCGTGCTGGCGAGTTCGGTGCCGGTCGCCGATGGGATGGTCGGTGCAGATTCAGCTGTCGTGGACGGGGACACTGCGGCGGGAGCGCATGCCGCAAGCGCGAAGGCTGGCGGAGCGATCAAGACCATGCGCAGGAAAGCACGCCGGTGCAGGTGGTTCATTCGTCGCTCGAACATCTCCTCGACCATCCTTTGTGAGTAGTTATTTTGGCGGTGTGGATCAAACCGGTGTGAGCGCAACATGAGCCGTAGCCAAGAACGTCACTACTGGGTCGAACGTCATGCTCACGTTACTGTTGAAGATCACGTGACGAGAATCATGCTTATGCTAGAATCCTCGCTCGTTAGAACGTATAGAGGTAGTAATGGTTCCTCCTGTAACGCGCGACGCGGAACTCATCAACGATCTTTACAACGTCATCCTCATTTTCGCAGTGGTCGTGTTCGTGCTGGTCGAAGGGCTGCTCATCTATTCGGTCGTCAAATTCCGCCGGCGCAGCGCCGACGAAATGCCGCAGCAGATCCATGGCAGCCGAACGCTCGAGTTGGCCTGGACGATCATCCCGGCTATCGTGATTGCGGTGATCTTCGGACTGGCTGTGGACACGATGGGCCGCATGACGGCACGTGGCACGCTGTCCAACCCGGTCGCTCACGTGCACGCCATCAACGATGTTGCCGCACGGCAGCGTGTCGAACGCGCCCAGCCGGTAGATCTGGTGATCGAGGTGACCGGCCGCCAATGGGTGTGGCAGTACAAGTATCCCGGCGGCGATGGTGTGACGACAAGTGAAGAGCTGATCGTCCCGGCCAACAAGAACATTCGCCTCGACATGACGGCGGCGGACGTCATTCATGCCTGGTGGATGCCCGAACTTGGCCCGATGATCTACGTCAATCCTGGCGAGATGTCCTATGTGTGGTTCAACGTGCCACCTGGCGACTACATCGGCCAATGCAACGTGTACTGCGGCGTGGCCCACGCCCGGATGATCTCTAAGGTGAAGGCGTTGCCGCAGGCCGAATACGACGAATGGTATGCCCAGCAGGCCGCCGCCAGCTCGGCTCCGACGCGTCCCGGCGATCCCAAAGCCGGTAAAAACATCTTCATGAACGGTGCGTGTATCGCCTGTCACTACATCGAGGGCACCAAGGCTCAAGGGAAGGTTGCCCCGCGCGACTTGACCAACTTCGCCACCTATCCCACCATCGCCCAGCTCGACGGTTTCGAGAACAACGCAGAGAACCTGGTGAAGTGGCTGCGCGACCCACAGGCAGTCAAACCCGGCACCGCCATGCCCAACCTGAATCTGAAGGCACAAGAGATCGAAGATCTCGTGGCCTATCTTCTGACCCTGAAATGATCCGAGTCGAGCGGCCGTCTGATTCGGATGGTCGCTCTTGAACTAGAACGATGGCAAGCATCAGCATTCCCATTCCGCTGCGCGAGCGTGCCAAGAGTGGTGTGCTCGGCTGGCTCGCGACTGTTGATCACAAGAAGATCGGCATCATGTACATGGTGATGTCGTTCGCGTTCTTCATCGCTGCCGGCCTGATGGCGCTGCTCATCCGGCTGCAGTTGGCTGCGCCCAACTTGCAGGTCGTGGACCCCAACACATACAACCAACTCTTCACCATGCACGGCTCGGTGATGATCTTCCTGTTCACCATTCCGATGCTGGTGGGCGGGTTCGGTAACTATTTTGTGCCGCTGATGATCGGCGCGCGCGATGTCGCCTTCCCACGCCTGAACGCCTTCAGCTTCTGGATCACCCTGGGGGCCGGCCTGGTCATGCTGATCGGTTTCCTCTTCGGTGCGCGCTCCGATGCGGCCTGGACGGCCTACGTGCCCTATTCGACCAAATCGTTCTCGCCGACGGTCGGCATGGACATCTGGTTGATGGGTGTGATCTTGCTCGGCATCGGCTCGACGCTGGGCGCGGTGAACTTCCTGGTCACCGTCTATAGCATGCGTGCGCCGGGCATGACGGCTTGGCGTATCCCGATGTTCGTGTGGGCCATGGCGACCACTGCCGGTATGGTGTTGCTGGCCACGCCGGTGCTCACCGCTGCGTTGCTCATGCTGGTGGCCGATCGCAACTTCAACACCCAGTTCTTCACCACTAACCGGGTGCAGTTGTGGCAGCACATGTTCTGGTTCTACTCGCATCCGGCGGTCTACATCATGATCCTGCCTGCAATGGGCATCATCTCCGAAGTCATCCCGGTGTTCTCGCGCAAGCCGCTCTTCGGTCTGCGCGCCGTGGTGATCAGCACTGTCCTGATCGGCCTGCTGGGCTTTACGACCTGGGTGCACCATATGTTCGTCAGCGGCGTGGATCCGGCCATCGAGCGCTTCTTCATGTTCACCACCATGGTGATCGCCGTGCCGACCGGCGTGAAGGTGTTTAATTGGCTTGCCACCTTGTGGGGCGGCTCGCTGAACTTCAAGACGCCGCTGCTGATGTGCTTGGGTTTCCTGGCCACGTTCGTCATCGGCGGCATCAGCGGCGTGATGCAGGGCGCGATCCCGATTGACCAGTATGTGCACAACTCCTACTTCGTCGTCGCCCATTTCCACTACGTCCTGTTCGGCGGCAGCGTGTTCGGCATCTTCGCCGCCCTGTATTACTGGGGGCCGAAGATCACCGGCCGCATGTTCGACGAGAAGCTGGGCAAGCTGCACTTCTGGCTCATGATGATCGGCTTCAACGTCACCTTCTTCCCGATGCATTTCCTGGGCCTCCAGGGGATGCCGCGCCGCATCGCCACCTACGACCCGGGTCGCGGCTGGGAACTGGGCAATCTGATCGCCACGATCGGTGCGTTCCTGCTGGCGTTTTCGGTGTTGATCTTCATCATCAACGCCATCAAACTGCGCCATGGCGAGCCTGCCGGCAACGATCCCTGGGAGGGCAACACGCTGGAGTGGAGCACGGCGTCGCCCCCGCCGGAATACAACTTCCGCGAGATTCCGACTGTGGAGAGCGACCGCCCGTTGTTCGATGAGCGGATGCGCATGCCTCAGCTCTGACCGTTGGCTGACATGGTCAGCGCGAGGCTAACGCAGGCGTAGTGCGCCGGATGGGATCGTATGCGGGCGAATGAAGCTCGGACCTTGCACCGCTTGACGCTTGCCGCGCTGGTCGCCGCGACGCTGCTGGTCGTGGTGGGCAATGTCGTGCGCATTTCGGGCGAAGGGCCGAGTTGCCCCGATTGGCCACTCTGCTTCGGCGCTGTGTTGCCGGTGGATAACGCGAAGGCGATCGCCGAAGTCGTCCACCGCGCGCTGGCGGCGCTGACCGCCGTTTTGTCGCTCACCGTTGTGGCTGTGTGTCTGCGCTGGCGACGCCGGCTCGACCGTGGGTTGCTCGTGCTCGGCCTTGCGTCGCTCACCTTGGTGAGCGTTCAGATTGTGCTAGGCGCGCTGGTAGCGTTGCAGCCCTGGCCGGCGCGCCAACCGTTGCTCTCGGCGCTTCACCTGGTCGCCGGCCTGGTCACGCTGGGCTGCATCGCCGGGATGCACGTCGAAGTGCGCTACCCGAGAGTGGCGCGCGATCTGCTCGAAGCGACCCCGTCAGCACAACGCTTCCGCCGTTCGGTTCGCACGCTGGCCGGTGCCACCTTCGTCGCGTTGGCGACCGGCGCGCTGGTCTCCGGCAGCGGCGCGGCGATGGCATGCGGCCAGACCTTTCCGATCTGCAACGGCGGCCTGCTGCCGAACGGTGGCATCTTGGTGTTCTTGCAGTGGCTGCATCGCGCCGCAGTATTCGTGGTGGCGCTTTTGGCACTCTCGCTGGCAAGTCACTTGCTGCGCCGGGAAGCGCGCGCCGGCCTAGATGTGCGCATTCGGATCGTGAGTTGGATGTTCATCGCTGCGTTTCTGGCCGTGGGCGCGCTGGGCTGGTTGATGGTGGCGCTGACCCGCCCGGCCATCCTGGCTACGTTGCACAATGCGACGGCGGCCGCGTTGTGGGTGAGCGCCGTGGCGCTGGCCACGCTGGTCGAGCGCCTGCCGGTCGCGATCCCGGAGCCAACCCGCAAGCCCCTGCCGGCGTGGCGCCAGACGATCAACGACTATGTGGCGCTGACGAAGCCACGCGTCATCTCGCTGTTGCTGTTCACCACGCTGGCGGCGATGTTCATCACACCGGCCGGTGCGCCGCCGTGGTATCTCGTCGTCTGGACGCTGGTTGGCGGCTACCTGATGGCCGGCGGAGCGAACGCGGTGAACATGGCCTACGACAGCGACATTGACCAGGTCATGGGGCGCACCAGCAAGCGCCCCGTGCCCAGCGGCCGGATTGCGCCACACCAAGCGTTCGTCTTCGGCGTGACCTTGGCCGGGTTGTCGTTTGCGATCTTCATCTTGTTCGTCAACTGGTTGGCGGCGCTGCTCGCCTTGATCGGCTTCTTCTACTACACAGTGATCTACACGCGCTGGCTGAAGCGCAGCACATGGCAAAACATCGTGATCGGCGGCGGCGCCGGGGCGATCCCGCCGATGATCGGCTGGGTGGCGGCCAGCAGCCAGCTCTCGCTGGCAGCCTTCGTGCTGTTCGCCATCGTGTTCTATTGGACGCCGCCGCACTTCTGGGCGCTGGCGTTGCTCAAGCGCAAAGACTACGCTGCGGCGGGTGTGCCGATGCTGCCGGTCGTAGCCGGCGAGGACGAGACCGCGCGCCAGATTTTCATCTATGCATTCGGCATGTTTGCGCTCACGCTGATGTTGGTGCCGGTGCAGACGATGGGTGGCGTCTACCTGGCAGGTGCGATAGCATTGGGGGCATGGTTTTTGTGGCTGGCTTGGCGCGTGAACCACGAGCACACGCCTCAAGCTGCCCTGAGGTTATACGTATACTCATTGCTCTATCTGTTCGCCCTGTTCGCCGTGATGATGATAGACCGCATCGCCTTCTAACCGGCCGGCGACCAGCAACCAGCAACTCAACCAATGATTCCAAAGCGTGCGAAACGACAAGCCATCGTGATGACCCTGATCAGCTTTGGGCTGTTGGCAATCGGCATTGCCCTCGGCCTGCTCTGGGTGAGCGTGTATAGCGTGAGGTGACACCGCTCGACATCGCGAGATGAATATGACCACCATGGAAGAAACGACTAAGCACACTGCACTGGCGACTCCTATCGCTGCTGCGCCGGCCGGCGATTCGAAGGTGCATCCTGAGCATATCGCCGAAGTGACCGCCAGCCATGAACATGCCGAGGCGCACGAGCCGCACATGCCGGCGCCCAGCCTATCTCCCATCATCCTCGGGGCCGGCATGACGCTGGCGGCATTCGGCATCGTGCTGCACCCGATCATGCTCATCATTGGCGTAGTCGGCATTCTCGTCGGGCTGGGCACTTGGCTGTACGACGAAATCGTCAACGCCGGCTCGGCGACCTCTGACCACGAGTGACGAACGAGGTGGATCTGATGGCGCAAGCGACTCTGCGTGATCGCAGCACCGGCCCGGCGCGTCGTTCTAGGGCGGCAGAACCTGCTCGCGCCAAGAACATTGGGCTGTTGGGCGTCGGTTTCTTCATCGCCTCCGAGTCCATGTTCTTCCTCGGCCTGTTTCTAGCCTGGTTCTTCATGCGCAACACGAGCGATGTATGGCCGCCTGCCGGCGTCACGCCGCCGCCGATGGCGCCGGCCATCTTCAACACCGTCGTTGCGTTGCTCAGCACAGTCGCCGTTTTTTTGGCCGATCGTGCAATTGCGCATGAGGATCGCAAGGGTCTGGTGAAGGGCATTGCCATTGCCAGCGCGCTGGGCGTGGTGTTCATGGCCGTGCAGGCGGCGGAGTTCACCGACCTCGCGATCTTGGCGCAGGGCAGCGCCTACGGCTCGACGTTCACATTCCTGCTTCTCTTTCACGTGTTGCGCGTGTTCGTGGGCGTGATCTTGATGGGCGTAGTGTTGGTGCGCACGTTGCTGGGTCACTTCTCAGGCGAGCGCCGCTTGCTGGTGCAGGCAACAGTGATGTATTGGTATTTCATCACCGGCGTGTGGCTGGTCGTGTTCGCCGTGCTGTACTTGATCGGATGAGTTGACGTGGCCCGCATCGCCCTGCGCTGGGTGATCGTCGCGCTGATTGCGGCGTCACTGCTGCTCATTGCCGCAATTGCGCTCTCGCGCCTGCAGATGCAACGGGATGCAGCACGCGCCGTCGAGTTACAAGTTCCCCTGGATAGCATCGCGGTGCCGCTGAGCGCGGACGGCATAGGCGCCCAGGTGATCGAGCCGGCCGAGTTGCGAGTCAAGCTCGCCCCCTATCCTCCTCAGGCCGGCGCGCCGGCGACTTTGACGCTGGTGGCCCTGGATCGCAAGACGGGGAGCTTGATGATGGTTACGCCGACGTTGAGCGTGGCAGCGCTGACGCAGGTAGAGGGCCTCGAATATCCGATGACACGGCAGAGTAACGGCGCATACACAATCTCCGGCATACTCTTCCCCAAGCCGGGCCCGTGGCGTGTGCGTGTGAGCATTGACTTCGGCGCGGAGGAACCGTATCGCATGTTAGCGCTCGTCCAGGCTAAGTGATCCACTCGTCACGCGGTCACCGGTTCGATCAGCGAGGGATCGTCGTTCTTGACGTTGTTCACGCGTGGCGAGACCGGATACGCTTTCATGCGCTCTGCCGGGAAGGGCTGCAGCAGCGCGCGTAGGAAGGCCGTGTCGTCGCGGCCCTGCGCGAGCCAGTCTGCTTCGTGCTCCGGCGGCAGGATGGCGGCCATGCGGTTGTGAAGCGGGGCGACCAAGGTGTTCGGTTCTGTGGTGATGATCGTACAAGTCCTCAGCCGGTCGCCTTCCGGCGTCTTCCAAACGTCCCATAGCCCAGCTAGCGCAAACGGCTCGCCGGACGTGAGCATCACGCGCATCGGCGTCTTTGAACCGTCGGGATTCTTGCGCCACTCGTAGAAACTGTCGGCCAGCACCAGGCAGCGGCGCTTTTTGAGCAAGGTGCGAAAGGCCGGCTTCTCCGCCAGCGTCTCGGCGCGCGCGTTGATCATGCGTGAACCGATGCTCGGGTCTTTTGCCCACGATGGGATCAAGCCCCAGCGCGCTGCCGACAGCGTGCGTGGCGATTCGTCGTAGACGACGGCCACCGTTTGCGTCGGCGCGATGTTGTAGCGCGGCGTCGCGACGAAATCCGCGCTGGTCAGGTGGAATCGCGCCATGAGCTGCTCCGGATCAACGGTCAGGGTGTAACGTCCGCACATGAGAATTGAGAATTGAGAATTGAGAATTGAGAATTGAGAATTGAGAATTGAGAATTTCGGCTTTCCGGCTCATCTTTCACAACGTGTAACCGATGCTTGGAAGAACATGTGTTCTACATTGTAATCTCAGTCTCCAATCTCCAATCTCACCGCTCACCGACTCGTCGCCATGCGCAGCGCCTGCATCACCGGCCGTTCGTTGCCCTGCGCATCGAGCAGCGAGAAGAACTTCATCTGTTCGCAGGGGTCGGGATATTGTGCTGACCGGCTGAAATCGTAGTTCCACAGAAACATCGGCCCCATCCACGGCCAGTGCTTCCGTGCGAAGTCGAAGGCGCGCACGACGTATTCTGCCTGGCGTTTGCGTGAGACGCGCTGCCAGTCCAGCTCCGGCCATGAGCAGGTCAATCCCTCCTCGCGCGGATCCATCAGCCAGCCGAACTCGGTTGCCCACATCGGTTTGTCGCCGGCGCCATATTCCTCCATCAGCCGGCGATGCGCCTCGGCGCGGCGGAAGAGCAATCCGCGCGCCTGTGGGTCGTTCGGGTCGTGCTCCGGCTCGTAGGCGAAGCCATAGGGGTGAAAGCCGTAGCCGTCAATGTAGCCGGCGATGCCGGCTTCGAACAGCGCGCGTGCATAGGCCAAGTCGTCCACTGCACCATTCCCATCGCCGCCCGTGGGGGCGATGCCGGCAGAGATCACCTGCGCGTCCGGATCGGCCGTCTTGATGCGTGCGTAGGCAACGGCGAGGAGTCGCGCGTAGAGCGACGGATCCGGCGGCCGGCCGCCCCACTCGCGCGATAGGTTGACCTCGTTGCCGATCGAGTAGGCGTGGATCACGCCGCGCCGTTCGCGGGCCAGGCTTTCCAACCGCTCGGCCCAGGCGTTGACTGCTGCTGGGTCACCGCTGATGGCTTCGCCCAACGAGACGCGGTAGAGCACCTTGTAATTAGGGATCGGGTGCTCCGGCGGGTTGAAGACCTGGATCCACCCGAAGCCCAGCGGCGCCAGCGCCTTGAGGTTGTCGTTGCCGTAGTCCACCACGTTGATGCCCTCGCCGGCCAGCGAGATCTTCGGCAGCGGGTAGGGCGTCTCGGTCGGCGTCGGCGCCGGTGTGACAGGCGGTACCCGGGTTGGCTGCGCTGCCTGTGGAGTGGCTGGCGCAATCGTTGGAGCAGGGCTGGAAGCCGGACGCGATGTGGCGTAAACGGTCACCGGGATGTCGCCGGGCATTGTGGTGGGTAGCTCGGATGAGGACTGTGCGCAAGCGCTGAGGACGAGCGCACCGGCGATCCAGCCGGCGCATATCATGCACGTTCGCTTTCGCATTGCGAACAAGCCTACCATATCTGTGAAACATCAATCGTGATTGAGTGCATTTTTGCTGGCGCGATGATTTAGGGTGTGACTGCCGCGTCTCGTATTGCTGCCACGTCACGCGGCTACCTCCGTGGAAAAGTGACCCCTTGTGATTCAGGTTGGTGATTGAATTTGACACCGCATATATTTTGCGCTTTAATTTGATTTCACGATGCAGAACTGTTCCGCATCGTGAAAATCAAACATGTCCGAGATTCAGTCCGTCCGGCGCGCGTTCGACATCCTGGCGGCGCTCTCATGCGAGGAGGGCGCCAGCTTGTCCGAGATCGTCGCGCGCGTCGCGCTGCCCAAGAGCACTGTCTCGCGGATGCTCTCGACGCTGGAGGCGGTGGGCGCGGTGGAACGCCAGGGCGACCGCGACGGCTTCCGCATCGGCCAAACGTTGATCTCCCTCGTCTCGAACGCGCCGTATGCGCGCAGCCTGGTCGCCGTCGCGCGTCCGTTTTTGCAAGGGCTGGCCGAGGCCACCGGCGAGACGCTCACGCTGTGCGTGCCGGACGGCGACTACGCCCGCTACGTGGACCAGATTGACACAGCGCGCGCGCTGCAAGTGCGCAATTGGGTAGGGCAGCGCCTGCCGCTGCACGCTTGTTCCGACGGCAAGCTCTACCTGGCGCATCGCGACCCCGCCCAGGTTGAGCGCTATTTGATGCGCCCGTTGCAACGCTTCACGCCCACGACGCTCGCATCAGCCGCGGCGCTGCGCCGCGAGCTGCGGGCGATTCGCCGCAAGGGCTATGCCTGGACCAACGGCGAGTTCGACCCCGACATCGTCGGCGTTGCTGCGCCGATCTATGACGAAGCGGGGCACATCGTGGCATCGGTGTGCTTGTTCGGCCCGGCATTCCGCTGGCCGAGCGAGCAAGATGCCGATCATTTCATCCAACTGACAAAAGACACCGCCGGCGCGATCAGCGCGAAGCTAGGATATTTCTCCACGAAGGTCGCGAAGAAACACGACGTAGGCCTCAATAGCCTACGCGTCCTTCGTGGTTGATGTTGAGACATGACAACCGCGATCCCCACCACCGAACGTCGCGCCCGGCGTGAGCGCGACGCCCGCCGCCGCCAGCGCGGCTTTGCCTTCGTTGATGCAATCAAGCCGCTGGTGAACACGTTACCACTCGTCGAGGTGCTATCTGATGAAGGCGTGGACAAGATCCACCGCGCCTCCATGCGTTTGCTGAAGGAGATCGGCATCCTGATCGTAGACTATCCTCGCGCTGCCGAGACCTTCCGCCAGCATGGCGCAATTGTCGAGGAGCGCTCCGATGGCCAACGGGTCAGGATAGACGAGGATACGTTGCTGCATTTCGTCCGCCAGGCGCCCGCGTCGTTCGTGCAGCGCGCGCGCAACCCGGCCAAGGATGTGCCCATCGGTGGCCGGCACACCGTCTTCGCGCCGGTGTATGGCCCACCGTTCGTGCTCGACCTCGACCGTGGCCGGCGTCAGGCGACGATCGAGGACTTCCGCAATTTCGTCCGCTTGACCTACATGAGCGAGCACTTGCATCACAACGGCGGCACGTTGTGCGAGCCGAATGACGTGGATGTGAAAGAACGCCATCTCGATATGTTGCTCGCGCACATCACGCTGAGCGACAAAGCGTTCATGGGCAGCGTGACACACAAGGAGAACGCGCGCGACACGGTGACGATGGCCGAGATTGTCTTCGGTGCAGAAGCGATCCGCGAGCGTCCCGCCGTGCTCTCGCTCATCAACGCGTCATCGCCGCTGCGCTTCGACGATCGCATGTTCGGCGCGCTGGAGGTCTATGCGCAGGCGAAGCAAGCGTTGCTCATCACCCCTTTCCTCATCGCCGGCGCAATGTCGCCGGTGAGCATGGCCGCCACGCTGGCACAGCAGAACGCCGAGGCACTGTTCGGTATCTGCTACGCGCAGATGCTCAACCCCGGCACGCCGTGCATCTACGGCTCGTTTTTGGCGAACATTGATCTGAAGAGCGGCGCACCGTGCTTTGGTACGCCGGAGGGCAACCTCGCGCTCTACGCCGGCGCACAGATGGCGCGCCATTACAACCTGCCCTACCGCAGCGGCGGCAATTTCACTGCATCGCGCATCCCCGATGCGCAGGCCGGCTACGAGAGCGCCAGCACGTTCGTGACGACGGTGCAGGCGGGCGTCAACTTCGTGTTGCATGCGGCCGGATGGTTGGAGGGCGGTTTGATCGCCGGCTACGAGAAGTTCGTCCTCGACCTGGAGATGTGCGGCATGATGGCGAAGTTCGTGCAGGGCATCGGCCTGGACGAGGAAGACCTGGCCTGGGATGCTTATGAGGAAGTCGGCCCCGGCGGCCACTTCCTCGGCTCGCAGCACACCATGCGCCACTACGAGACGGCCTTCTACCAGCATGCCGTGTTTAACATGGATAACTACGAAAAGTGGGAGAGCGAAGGCGCTGAGGATACATACAAGCGTGCGAACGCCGTTTGGAAGCGCATGTTACAGGAGTATCAGCCACCGGCGCTCGATGAAGGCGTGAAAGAAGCGCTGCTCGAATTCACCGAGAAGCGCCGCGCCGAGATACGCGCCGGCCGGCTGGTGCGCGAATGAAGTCGCGCAGAACGGAGTAAAAGCGATGGTCACTCATATGAAAGAGGCACGGCGCATGCCCGGCGCGGAGTGGCTGAAGAATCATCCGCGCTGGTTGGAGCGTGCCTATCTCTTCTCCAAGCGCATCATCATGAAAGCGTATCCGGTCATGAAGCGTATCCACCCGCGTTTTGCAAATTGGTTGATGGTGCGCAGCGAAGAAGTATTGAAGGGTTGGGTGTTCAATTGCCAGATGTGCGGTCAGTGTATCTTGCACAGCACTGGCATGACCTGTCCGATGAACTGCCCGAAGAACCTACGCAACGGGCCGTGCGGTGGCGTGCGCCCGAATGGTCACTGCGAGGTGATTCCCGAGATGCCATGTGTGTGGGTGCAGGCCTGGGAACGCAGTCGGACGATGCTGATCTTCGCGGACGACATCAAAGTGATCCAGCCGCCGGTCAATCGCACCCTGCAGAACGAGTCGGCCTGGGTGACGATGATCGAAGGACGAGACGTGCAGACGCCGAAGGGGTGGGGATGGGATGCGTGACCTGACGACGCCTCCTCGTTCGCGGCTCGAACGCGTGCTGCGCTCGGGGCGCTTTGCCGTCACTGCTGAACTGGATGCGCCCGACAGCGCCGACCCGAACGATGTGTATCAAAACGCGCTAGTGTTGGCCGAAGTATGCGACGCGATCAACGCCACCGACGGCGCCGGCGCGAACTGCCACATGAGCAGCATGGGATGTTGCGCGCTGCTGACGCGCGCCGGCTATGAGGCCGTGCTGCAAATGGGTTGCCGCGATCGTAACCGCATCGCTATTCAGGGCGACTTGCTGGGCGCAGCGGCGATG
This sequence comes from Candidatus Roseilinea sp., assembly GCA_025998955.1. NCBI lineage: Bacteria > Bacillati > Chloroflexota > Candidatus Thermofontia > Candidatus Roseilinea > Candidatus Roseilinea sp. The sequence continues at coordinate 1,527,372 of AP024676.1, read as the reverse complement.
GGCGTGCGGAACGTGTTGTGCCTCACCGGCGACGATGTCTCGGCCGGCGACCAGCCCGAGGCCAAACGCGTGTTCGACCTGGATTCGATTCAACTGTTGCAGGTCGCTCGCATGATGCGCGATCGCGGTGTGTTGCTGAGCGGGCGCAAGTTGCGCACACCGCCGCAGTTCTTCCTGGGCGCAGTGGAGAACCCGTTTGCGCCGCCGTTCGACTGGCGGCCGCTGCGCCTGGAGAAGAAGGTGAAGGCCGGTGCCGAGTTCATCCAAACGCAATATTGCTTCGACGTGCCGCGCTTACAGCAATTCATGCGCCGTGTGCGTGACCTGGGCCTGCATGAGCGGGTCTACATCCTCGTCGGGGTTGGCCCGATTCGGTCGTACAAAGCCGCCGAGTTCATGCGCGACCGCGTGCCAGGGGTGTGGATTCCCGATGCGGTGATGCAGCGCATGGCCAAGACGCCCAAGCTGCAACAGGCCGAAGAGGGCAAACGCATTTGCATCGAGATCATCCAGCAGGTGCGTGAGATCGAAGGCGTAGCCGGTATCCATGTGATGGCCTACCGGCAAGAAGAAGCCGTGGCCGAAGTCATCCAGCGCGCTGGGCTGTTGCCGCGCCGCCCGCGCAGTCATGGGGACAGAATAAACCAAGTGATCCAAACAACCCGAACAGACTCTGTGCGTTGTGTTCTCTCTAGCTAGATAAAGAAGATGGAAACCGTCATCTCTTCACCCACCAAAACCGTCGTGATCGGGCCGAACCGGCCGTTCGTCATCATCGGCGAGCGCATCAACCCGACCGGCCGCAAAAAGTTGGCGGCGGAGATGGCCGCCGGTGATTTCAGCCGCGTGCGTGAGGATGCCATTGCGCAAGTGGCTGCCGGCGCGCACGTCCTGGATGTGAACGCCGGGATTCCGTTGGCCGACGAACCGGCGTTGCTGGCCGAGGCGATTCGCGTCGTGCAATCCGTCACCGATGTGCCGATCTGCATAGATTCGTCCGTCGTCGCTGCGCTCAAAGCCGGGCTGGAGGTTGTGAAAGGGAAGCCGCTTGTGAACTCGGTGACCGGCGAAGAGGAGCGGCTCGAGTCGGTGTTGCCGATGGTCGCCGAGCACAAGGCCGCCGTCATCGGTATCAGCAACGACGAGACCGGCATTTCATACGATATCCACGAGCGCTTCAAGGTGGCCAAGAAGATCGTCGAGCGCGCCGAGCGCTACGGCATCCCACGCGAAGACGTGATCATTGATCCGCTGGCCATGCCTGCCGGTGCTGTGCACGGCGCCGGCAAGCTTCTGTTCGACCTGGTGCGCATGATCCGCGAAGAGCTGGGTTGCAACACCGTGTGCGGCGCGAGCAATATCTCCTTCGGCTTGCCCGGCCGGCCGATTCTGAACGCTGCATTCATCAGCATGGTCATCGCTGCCGGGATGCCATGCGCGATCACCAATCCGCTCGAGCCGGAGATCAAAAATGCCATCTTGGCTGCGAACTTGCTCATGGGCAACGACAGTAATTGCATGGCGTGGATCGCAGCGCGGCGCGAGGCCGAATCCCAGCAAACCGGCGATGGTGCAGCGCGGGCGACCGCCGCCGAAGCAGCGCGCGCCGAGCGGGAAGCCCGCCGCGCAGCGCGACGAGCGACGCAAATGCAAGGGTAAAACGTAACGACAAAGGAGTCGAGCACGATGGACTTCAAAGACCTTCCCGACGAAGAACTCTGGCTGCAGATGCAAGACGACCTCTACGATGGGCTGAAGGATGAGGTGGTCGAAGAAACGAAGGAAGCGCTTGCCCGTGGCTACAGCCCAACCGAGGTGCTGGCCAAAGGGTTGGTGGCTGGCATGGACATCGTCGGCGTGGACTTCCGCGATGGCGTATTGTTCGTGCCCGAGGTGTTGATGGCGGCGAATGCGATGAAGGCGGGGATGGAGATCCTGCGCCCGCTACTCACGCAGACCGGCGCGCCGCGCATCGGCACGATGGTGATCGGCACGGTCAAAGGTGACATCCACGATATCGGCAAGAACTTGGTCAGCATGATGATGGAAGGCGCCGGCTTCGAGGTGATCAACCTGGGTGTGAACAATGACGCCGACAAATTCGTCGCCGCCGTCAGGGAACACGACGCCGATATTCTGGGCATGAGCGCGCTGCTGACCACGACCATGCCCTACATGAAGGTGGTGATTCAGGCGCTCAAGGACGAGGGCCTGCGCGACAAGGTGTTCGTGATGGTGGGCGGTGCGCCGGTGAGCGAAGCGTTTGCCGAGGAAATCGAAGCCGATGCCTATGGCCGTGACGCGGCGACGGCGGTGGACATCGCGAAGCGCTACATGGCTTGGAAGAATGCGCAGCGGGCCGTGGCGTAAGTCGCCAAACGCAAGACTCAGGACGCAAGACGCAGGACGCCATACCGCTCCTCGGCCCCCATCCCCCGCTTCCTGACATCTGATTCATGTCGCAAAACACTCATCGGGTCATCTTCCAACCCTCCGGCCGGCAAGGGCGCGTGGCCGAAGGCACGACGCTGCTCGAGGCGGCGCGCCAGCTCGGCGTGGATGTGGACAGCATCTGCGGTGGGCGGCAGACCTGCGGCAAGTGCAAGGTCATCGTCGAGGGTGGCCAGTTTCCCAAATACGGCCTTACTTCTTCGCCCGACCACGTCACGCCGATGGGCGAAGACGAAGCGCGCTACTTCGCCAAGCAATCCTCCACCGATCTCCAATCTCCAAGCTCCCATCTCACCCTTCGCCTCTCCTGCGCCGCCCGTATCGCAGGCGACGTGCTCGTGACCGTGCCGCCGGAGAGCGCCCGGCGCAGGCAAGTGGTGCGCAAAGATGCGGGCGACCGGCCGATCACGATAGATCCCATCCTGCGCCAGATGTTCGTCGAGGTCGAGCCCAACGTGCTGGGCGGGCGCAAGGGCGACTGGGAGCGATTGCAGGAGGCGTTGAGCCACGAGTGGGGGTTGAAGGACCTGCGCATTGACATCTATGCGCTGCGTCAACTGACGCCGGCGCTGCGCGCAGGCAAACCCACCGTGCCGGGCAGCAAGCCACGCATTACGGTTGTCGTCTGGGACGAACGCGAGGTGATTGACGTGCGGCCGGGCTTTCACGACGCGATGTATGGCCTGGCGGTAGATGTAGGCTCGACCACCATCGCAGCGCACCTGTGCGACTTGCACACCGGCGCAGTGCTGGCGACCGAGAGCCTGATGAACCCGCAAATCACGTTCGGCGAAGATTTGATGAGCCGGGTGAGCTACGTCATGATGCATGACGACGGCCTGAGCAAGCTGCACGCTGCCGTCATCGGCGCGCTCAACGATCTGGCGACCCAAGCGGCGAAACGCGCCGGCGTGCGCGTGGATAACATCTACGAGGCGGTGCTGGTTGGAAATACGGTCATGCACCACATCCTGCTCGGCTTGGATCCAACTGAGCTCGGCGCGGCGCCGTTCACGCTGGCCACGCACGCGCCGGTGGACGTGAAGGCGCGCGATCTCGGCCTACGCATTCATCCGGCGGCCAACGTGCATCTGCTTGCCTTGGAAGCCGGCCACGTTGGCGCGGACAACGTCGGTGTGCTGATCGCCGAAGCGCCTGACCAGCAGGATGAGATGATGCTGGTGATTGACGTGGGCACCAACGCCGAAATCTTGCTCGGCAATCGCGCGGGCGTGTGGAGTTGCAGCAGCCCGACCGGCCCGGCCTTCGAGGGTGCGCAGATCACACACGGCCAGCGCGCCGCGCCGGGTGCCATCGAACGCGTGCGCATTGATCGCGCCAGCGGCCGGCCGCGCTTCAAGGTGATCGGCAACGATCGGTGGAGCGACGAGCAGCCGCCGGAACAAATCAAAGCCACCGGTATCTGCGGCAGCGGCATCATCGAGGCCGTGGCCGAGTTGTTCATGGCGGGGATTCTGAGAGCCGATGGCAGGTTTGACGAGGATTGGACGGCGGGAGTTGCGAGTGGGAGGTCAAGACTGGATGACGACTCCCGACTTTCGACTTCCCCCTTGCGTTTCAACGGCCGCAAAGCCGAATATGTTCTGGCGACCGCCGACCAGACCGCCTTCGGTAGGGAGATCGTGATTACCCAGGATGATGTGCGTAACATTCAACTGGCGAAGGCGGCGCTCTATGCCGGCTGCAAGCTGCTGATGCGGCGGCGCGGCGTCGAGCGGGTGGATAGGGTAGTGCTGGCCGGCGCTTTCGGCAGCTACATTGATCCACTGCACGCCATGGTGCTGGGCATGTTCCCCGATTGCGATCTGAGCAAAGTGGTCGCGGTGGGCAATGCTGCCGGCGATGGCGCGCGCATCGCGCTGCTGAATAAATCGCGCCGAGCGGAGTCGGCGCAGGCAGCGCGCCGCGTACACTACATCGAGACGGCCATTGATCCGCACTTCCAGGAGGAATTCGTCAACGCCATGCATTTGCCGAATCGCGTGGATGCATTTCCGCACTTGGAAGCGATCGGTGTGCTGCCGGGTGAGCGCAACGCGCCGGACGGTGATGACGCGCGTGCACGACGCCGGCGTGAACGACGAGAGCGGAGTGTTGCTGCGTCGTCGCCACCGGCTCTATCGGAGGAGCAAACGCCATGACCCCGCGCACGCTGCACGCGAAGTATCAAATGTTGCTCGAGGCGCTCGACGGCACACCGCGCGACCTGATGCGCCTGACGAAGCGCGTAGACGACGTAGCCGCGTTGGCCCGTCCGGCGCCGAGGGAGTGGTGCATCAAAGACGTGATCGCGCATTTGGCCGAGGTCGAAGTCAAGTTCCGTGCGCGCTTCGTGCGCATGGTTGAGCAGGACAACCCGTATGAGCCGCTCATGCGGCCTGACCCAACCACCCATGACCTCACCAAAGATGTGAAAGAATTGATTGACATCTTTTCGGCGGAACGCGCGACGACGGTCCACTATCTGCGAGGGTTGACGCATCAGCAGTGGTTGCGCACGTGTATGCACGAAACGCTCGGCGTGACCAAGCTGCGCCGACAAGTGGAAATCCTGATCGGGCACGATAACGAACATCTCGCTCAGATTGTCAGTATCCGAGAGTTCATCGAGCAACAGCAGGCGTAGCGCTATCTCGTATTGCGTATCGCATATGGCTTGGATGGAATATGCAATATGTGATACGTGGTATGTGGCACATGACACATGACACTCACCACCCCCTTGATCCAACGATCCTTCCTTGACCTCGTGGAGTGCGCCAGGCGTGATGGTCGGCCGATTCTCCTCGACGGCGCGATGGGCACCCAACTGATGGAAGTGGGCTTGCTCTTCGGCGACCCGCCCGAGCTGTGGAACGTGTTGGCCGACAAGCAGGCGAAGGTGCGCGCAGTGCACCGCGGCTATTTAGAGGCCGGCTCGGAAGTCATCCTAACCAACACGTTCGGCGGCAATCCGTTTCGCCTGAAGATGCACAACCTGCAAGATCGCGTGTTCGAGTTGAACAGAGCAGGGGCGGAGCTGGCGCGCGACGAGGCCGGCGACCGCATTGTGGCCGGCGACATCGGCCCGAGCGGCGAGATTTTGCAGCCAACGGGTGCATTGGCATACGCCGAGGCGGTGGAGGGCTTCCGTGCCCAAGCCGAAGGACTGGTCGCCGGCGGTGTGGATCTATTTTGGATCGAGACGATGAGCGACCTGCGAGAGGTGCAAGCAGCCGTTGAAGGCGCGCGCCTGGCTGCGCCGCATTTGCCTATCGTGGCGACGATGACGTTCGACACGCGTGGCTTCACGATGATGGGGGTTAGCCCGGCCGAAGCGATCACCGAGCTGGCCAAACTCGACCTTGCGGCAATCGGGGGGAACTGCGGCAACGGCCCGGATGAGGTGGAAGCGGTGATCTATGCCATGCGCATGGTGCGGCAGGACGTTCCTCTGGTTGCGAAGAGCAACGCCGGCATGCCCAAGATGGTCAACGGCAAAGCCACCTACGACGCTTCGCCGGAGGTCATGGCCGAAGCCGCCCGTCGGCTACGCGCGCTCGGTGCAACGTTGATCGGCGCATGTTGCGGCAGCACACCGGCGCACATCCGCGCGATGAAAGCCGCGCTGTTCGACCAGCCGCCGCTCGACCCGACAACGCTCACGCTCACGGTGCCGCTGGCCCGACGTCAGGAGCCAAACAGCGAGCGGCGCGAACGCCGGGCGCGTCGCGAGGCTCGGACAGAATGAACAAAATGAACAGAATGAGCGAAGTGAGCAAGTTGGACTCTGTAAGTTCCGGCCATTCTGTCCGAGAAATGCGCGTAGCGTTTGTGCTATGCGGGGCCCTCGCGCGCGAGGTGATAGCGATTGTGCGCAAGCATGGCTGGGATGTGAGCCTCTATGGTGTAGATGCGCAGGCGCACATGCGCCCGGAGCGCATCGCGCCGCTGGTCGAGCGCAAACTGCGCGAGTTGATTCCGCGCTTCGATCGCGTCGTGGTCATATACGGCGACTGTGGCACGGGCGGCGCGCTCGACGAAGTGCTGCGGCGCTACAACGTGCCGCGCATCGCCGGGCCGCATTGCTACGAGATGTATGCCGGCGTGGCGTTCGCAGCTATGCTGAACGAGGAGCCGGGCACGTTCTTCCTGACCGATTTCCTGCTCCAAGGGTTCGACGGCCTGGTGTGGAAGGGCCTCGGCTTAGATCGCTTTCCGGAGTTGAAGGAGATCTATTTTGCGAACTACCGGCGCGTGGTCTATCTCGTTCAACGCGACGATGATGCTCTGGTCACCCAGGCGCATGCGGTCGCCGAACGACTTGGCTTGCCGCTGGAGATCCGGCCTACCGGCTATGGCGCACTAGAGACGCGGCTGACTGCGCTCATGGATGAGCTCGCAGACGAGCGGTATAGGCCGCGTGTTACTCACTCACGTTACGCAGCCAGTGTGACGGGCTGCAGCTGGCGCAGGGCGTCAAAAGCTGATTGAACGGCGTGCAGATACAAATGCGATTTCAAAGCAAAATGATTCGACTTGGATTTACGCTTGAGCATCTCGAGCTTGATGAACGCACACAAACTGGCAAAGATGTGATTGGTCTGCGTCGTGACCGTGTGGGCAGGCGAGCGTTCGAGCGCGGCATTCTGCTTGAGCGACTTGTGGAAGGGTTCGATCGTCCATCGTTTTTGATAGAGCGAGGTGATCCCATCGTAGGTGAGCGTGGTGTCGCTGGTGACCAGAAACAATACGCCGGTAGAGCCATCTTTGTTTGTAAAGACTTGCTTGGCCAAAAGCAGCGGGAAGCTCACATCTTCCAGATACACTGGCCGCACCGTGTTTGGTTCGATCACGACTTCATCCACACGCACGTAGATGCCGTGCCGCTTGTCGTCCGCGCTGAGCGCCACCTTGCGATTGGCCTTGAGCGGCATGACAAACTCCTTCTTCAGCTTGTGTTTGACGAAATTCATGTTGTCGGCCGCGGCAAACCACACATCGTTGAGCACGTATTTGAAGGGAATCTGGTTGATCACCGCTTGTTGCAGCATCATGCGGTAATACTCATTCTTGGTGATCGGACTTCGGCGCTTGGTCTTGCCACTCTTCTTGTCCACATACTGCTCGGTCTTGGCGATCAAGCGAAACTCCACTGGCAACGACAGCCCCCGACTGGGCACGTGATACAGCGCCGTCATCAGGTTGATGCCTTTGATCACCTCGCCGCTGGTGTGATCATAGTGCCAGCACACGATGTCGTTCTCGTCGCTGTAGGGTTTCTCGCTGATCGTGTCGTCCACGATCAGCACCCCATCCTCACTTTGAATCTGCCGCACAAATCGCTTGGTCACCTGCCACAACGCCGCCCCGCCGCGCTGTTGGCCGCTCAGCCAGCGGGTGATTTGGTCATGGCTGACGCTCCCTTCGACCACTTGACCCAACCCGGTTGCCGTGGCCTGTCCAAACGTGCACAACAGATAATCGCTATACAGGTCAAGCAAGTCTTGTGTCATGTCGCCATTCTATGGTCGCGCAGTCAGTTCGCGACTGCGTAACGTGAGTTACTCATGAGTCATCAATCATGCATCATGGTTCATGATTGGTCATTGATGTGTATGGCAACCTATCAAATCCTCTACTGGCATGATATTCCGGCACAAGTGCGGGCGAAGGGCGAAGGGCGCGAGCGCGTCAGCATGCCGTTGCTGTCACGCTTCCAGGAAGCGATAGACAGTGCGGCCATGGCGGCCGGGCTGATCGGGTCGGACGAATACACTGCTGCATTTCGCTGGAGCGAGCCGCAAGAACGTGAGGGCGACGCCCAAAGTGTGGCCGCTGCCGTCGCTGCCGAGTTGGATGCACAATTTCCGGAAATTGACTGGCGGGCGACGGTCGCGAAGATCAAGGGATAGTGTCGGTGGTGTCAATGTGTCAACTGGAAAGATAAGCTATGAAGTTCCTCGGAATGGACACATCGCAGTGGGTCAGCTTGATGCCCAACGGTCTGGGCCATGTCAAGCCGAACCACTACTGGGAGATGGTGCGCGCCGTGTGGCAGAACCGAGACAATCTGCCGCTGGCATGGCGCATTCTCAATGACGGCGTGTGCGATGGATGCGCACTGGGCACGGCCGGTCTACGGGATTTCACGATTGATGGCGTGCACCTGTGCACCGTGCGGCTGAATCTGTTGCGGCTGAACACGATGCCGCCGATGGACGTCCGCGTATTGGCCGATTTGTCACGCTTGCGCAGCATGGACGGCAAAGCCCTGCGTGGGTTGGGGCGCCTGCCTTATCCGATGATTCGGCGGCGCGGCGAGCCGGGTTTCACGCGCATTTCCTGGGATCAAGCGCTTGACGAGATCGCCGGCCGCATCCGCGAGACCGACCCCCACCGGATTGGCTTCTACCTGACTTCGCGCGGCATCACCAACGAGGTGTACTACGTGGCGCAGAAGGTCGCCCGCTTTCTCGGCACGAACAACGTGGACAACGCCGCGCGCATCTGCCATTCGCCGAGCACCGTGGCAATGAAGCAGGTGTTGGGCGTCGCTGCCTCGACCTGCTCATACAAAGATTGGATCGGCGCCGACCTCTTGATCTTCATCGGCAGTGACACGCCGAACAACCAACCCGTCACGACCAAATATCTTTACCACGCCAAGAAGCACGGCTCCAAGATCGTGGTGATCAATCCCTATCGCGAGCCGGGCCTGGAACGCTACTGGGTGCCCAGCGTGTTCGAAAGTGCACTCTTCGGCACGCGGCTGGCCGATGAATTCTTCCAAATCCACACCGGCGGCGACCTGGCTTTCTTGAACGGCGTGCTCAAGCATCTGATCGAGAACGATTGGCTCGACCGCGCGTTCATCGCAGCGCACACCGATTGTTTCGGCTCGGTCGAAACTGAGCTGGCCGAGCAATCCTGGGAGATGCTGGAGCGCTACAGCGGTACCTCGCGCGAGGAGATGCTGCGCTTCGCCGAGATGCTGGCCCGTGCCAAGAGCGCAGTGTTCGTGTGGAGCATGGGGATCACACAACACGAAAACGGCGTGGAGAACGTGAAGGCCATCCTCAACTTGGCGCTGGCGCGCGGCTTCATCGGGCGAGAGCATTGCGGCGTCATGCCGATTCGCGGCCACAGCGGCGTGCAGGGCGGCGGCGAGATGGGCTGCACGGCATGGAACTTCCCCGGCGGCGAACCGATCAACGAAGCGAATGCGCGCCGCTTCGGCGCGCTGTGGGGCTTCGACGTGCCGGCTTGGAAGGGCTTGGCGTGTATGGATATGCTCGAGGCGGCGCATGCCGGCAAGTTGGATGTGTTCTATGTCGTCGGCGGTAACTTCCTAGATACCCTGCCGGACCCGCACTTTATCCGCCAGGCGCTGGAGCGGCCGGCGTTGCGGGTGCATCAGGACATCGTCGTCACCTCACAGATGCTGGTTGACCCTGCCGATACGGTGATCTTGCTGCCGGCTGCCACGCGCTACGAACAACGCGACGGCGGCACCGAGACCAGCACCGAGCGCCAAGTGATCTTCTCGCCCAAGATCACCGATCCGCCAGCGGAGGCGCGCAGCGAATGGGAGATCCTCATGCAGCTTGCCGAGCGCACCCATCCAGGGCGTAAGCACCTCATTCACTTCGCGAACGGACAGGCCATACGCGACGAGATCGCCCGCGCCGTGCCGTTCTATGACGGCATTCAGCACCTGAAGCAGAAAGGGGATCACCTGCAGTGGGGTGGGCGCTTATTGTGCGTCGGTGGCGACTTTCCGACGCCCACGCGCCGCGCGAACTTCACTGCGCTCACGCCGCCTGAGCACACGCTGCCCGAAGGCGCGTTCATCCTCAAGACCCGACGCGGCAAGCAGTTCAACAGCTTGATCCACATGGAGCGCGATCCCTTGAACGGCGCGCGGCGCGACGATATGCTGATGAACGCCGAGGATGCACGGGCGCTGGGCCTGGCCGAGGGCGATTGGGTGATGGTGCAGTCGAGTGTCGGCGAGATGCGCGTGCGCGTGAAATTCGCACCCATCAAGCCGCGCAACGTGCAGGTACACTGGCCGGAGGGCAACGCCCTGCTCGCGCCGAATTGCACCGACCCTGCTGCCGGCGTGCCGGTCTATAAGGCGATCGTAACAGTTCGCAAGTGCGGCGATTGATCTCTGCGAATCCATGCTCACCCAACCCAACCTCCGCCGGCTCTATGTGCACAAAGTGTGCAATGGTCAGGTCGTGCGTGAGCGAGATGTCCTGGTCGTTGAAGAACCGCTCGAAATTCGCGTGGCGTCGGATGCAGGCGAGGTTCAGGTGGCCGTCATCATGCGCACGCCGGGTGAGGATTTCGAGCTGGCAGCCGGTTTCCTGTTCGATGAGGGATTGCTGCACAGCCGAGACGAGATCGGCGAGATCCGCTATTGTTGCGATGACGCCCCCGTAGCAGCTTCACCGCTAGGCCGCTTCGCCGATGGAATGGCGCAGGTCGGCGGGATGGAAAGCTACAACATCGTCACCGTGCATCTGCGCCCGGGCGTGAGGTTCGACGCTGCGCGCATCCAGCGCAACTTCTATGCCACCTCGTCGTGTGGCGTGTGTGGCAAGGCTTCGCTGGAGGCGCTGGCGCTGCGCGGGTGCGCGCCTCTGGCGCGGGATGAGTTTTGCATCGAAGCGGGTGTCATCAGCCGGTTGGACGCAGTGCTGCGTAGCCGGCAGTCGCTTTTCACTAAGACCGGCGGGCTGCACGCTGCTGCGCTATTTGACAGTCAAGGACAATTACTTACGCTGCACGAGGATGTGGGCCGGCACAGCGCCCTCGACAAGCTCATCGGCAAACGCTTTCTCGACCACCAATTGCCGATCTCACGCCACCTTGTGATGGTTTCGGGCAGGGCTAGCTTCGAGATCATGCAGAAGGCGTTGATGGCGCGCGCGCCGGTCGTGGCAGCCGTGGGTGCGCCGTCGTCGCTGGCCGTGGAACTGGCACAGGCGTTCAACATGACCTTGATCGGCTTCGTGCGCGGCGAGCGCTTCAACATCTATGCGGGAGCGTGGCGAATTGCCCAAGTTGTGCATTGATTTGACATTTCGCGCTTTTCCATCATACTGGTCTATACCTCTAGACCTATTCTAACTTTAAAGGAGGACCAGTTGTGAGCAAGACCTCTCTCGTCCGTTCATCCGCCATCAGCCGGCGCCGTTTCCTCAAGCTCGCCGGTCTTGGCAGTGGCGTTGCGTTCATCGGCGCGTGTGCTGCGCCGGCTGCTCCGGCACCGGCACCTGCGGGCGAAGCCACGCCGGCCCCGGCTACGCAGGAGATCGTTCCCACCGCCGGCGCCGAACCCATTGTCTTTTGGACGCCTGGTGGTTCGGCGGTGTATTGCCAGAACTTCAACGTCATCTCCAAAGCCTTCGCCGAAGAGTATCCCGGGTTGACCGTGGCCGATGCGCAGTGCGGCGCAGGCGATCAGAACTTCCTTGAGGTGCTGTTGGCGCGAATTGCGGCCGGCAACCCACCCGACACCACGATCATTTGGGATTCTCCGGTGTCGCTGGCAGTGCGCGGTGCGCTAGAGCCGCTGGACGACTTGATGCAGGCATCGAAGTACTCTCAGGCCGACGCTTGGCCACCCGGCGTGTTGGCCAGTTGCCAATGGCAGGGCAAGACCTACGGCTTGCCCACCGCTGCTGGCACTTACGCCGTGTATTACAACGAGGCGCTCTTCGAGTCCAAGGGCATCTCGGCCAAGCGCGAGGACTTCCCCAAGACGTGGGACGAGCTGCGCCGGCTGTCGAAAGAGTTCACGGTATGGGAAGGCGATACGCTCAAGTCGGTCGGCTTCTTGCCAGCGACGGTTGACGCAGTCGAGCTAAATGTCTTCTCGGCGCTGAATGGTAGCCAGTTCTACGATGCCGCCAACAACAAGTTCACCATAGACTCCGAGCAAAATGTCGAGATGATGGAGTACTTCCTCGACTGGTTGAACGAGGAGTACAAAGGTGACATCAACGCCGTCAACAACTCGGCTAATTGGGGTTCTTATCCTGACAGCAATGGCCGCCCGCCGGAGTTCCAGAACGGCAATATGGCCATGCTTTCTAGCGGTTTCTGGGTGGCCGGCGACATGTATGGTTCGGAAGTGAAGCCCGAGGCAGAGCGCTGGAATGTGGCCCAGTATCCCGTTGGACCCAGCGGCAGCGGCACGAAGTCCGGCTACTGGCCGAACTGGATGGTCATCCCCAAAGGCGCCAAGCGCCGCGAAGATGCCTTCAAGTACATGGACTACATGTCTGCGATCGGTATCCTTACCTGGTTCGAGGCCATCCCCGATATGCCGACCAACAAGAACGTGGACATCAGCAAGCTCCTCCCGAAGAAAGTGGCCGAGATGCGCGGCGAGGAATTCGCCAGGGATGTGTTGATGTTCTTCTATAAACAGCTCGACGTCGCGGCGCCGATGTGGACGTCGCCGGTGCAGAACTTCGCCAACGACCAGATCACGCGCATGCTGGAACGGGTCTACACCAAGCAAGCGACGCCGAAGGAAGCGCTGACCGAGGCGCAACAGGCATGCCAGGCCGAGCTCGATAAAGTGATGAAGATGTGAATAGGCGCGACGGAGGTGCGCTGCTGCGAACGGCGCGCACCTCTTCCTAATGAGGTTGCCGATGGCCAAGATCGCTTTGCCCAGGCCGAAAGGATCCAGGTCGAGTAAGCTGCGACGCCACGAAGCCATCGCGGGATTCGCTTTCGTGCTGCCGTGGGTGATTAGCTTACTGGTGTTCACCGCCTATCCCGTGCTGGCGTCGTTCTACTACTCGTTCACGCAGTATTCCATCGTTCAGGCGCCGAAGTGGGTGGGGCTGGACAACTACGCCACGATGTTCACCGCCGATCCGGCCTTCAAGGTGTCGGTCTACAACAGCGCGTACTACGCCTTCCTGGCGGTGCCGCTGGGGCTGCTCTCGTCGCTGGGTCTGGCCTTGTTGCTGAACATGCGGGTGAGATTCATCGGCGGCTATCGCACGCTGTTCTATCTGGCGTCGCTCACGCCGCCGGTGGCCGGCACGATCATCTTCATCATCATGTTCCAGCCGCGCGGTGGGTTGATCAACGGTATCCTGGCCTTCTTCGGCATCCAAGGGCCGGCCTGGTTCACCGACCCCAACTGGTCGAAGCCCGGCCTGGTTCTGCTCAGCCTGTGGGGCGTGGGCGCCGGCTCGCTGATCTTCCTGGCCGGCCTGAAAGATATCCCGGCCGAGCTGCTGGAGGCCGCCTCGATTGACGGCGCCAACACCTGGCAGCGCTTCTGGCGCATCACTATCCCGTTGCTCTCGCCCGTAATCCTCTACAACCTGGTCACCGGCGTGATCGCCTCGTTCCAGGTGTTCACCAGCGCGATGGTGATCGGCGGGACAACCGGCCGACCGCAAGAATCGCTGCTGATGTACTTCATACACCTATACCGCAGCGCTTTCCGTTACTTCAACATGGGCTATGCCTCAGCGCTGGCCGTGGTGCTGTTCATCGCCGTGCTGCTCATCACGCTGCTGATCTTCCGCAGTGCCACGCGCTGGGTGTTCTACGAGGGCGAGCTGAAGAACTAAGGGAGATGAGTTGATGGATCAAGCGGCTCAACCGATTGCACCCCCGCGCGCGGCCCAGCCAATCGCCGCTGTGAGTGCAGCCAGGGCACGGCGCAGCAGGCGCCGGCTCATCAAGAACATCGTCGCGCATACTGTGCTCATCGCCTTCTCCATTGCGTTCATGGTGCCGTTCTACTGGATGATCGTGTCGTCGTTGAAGACCAACCAGCAGATCTTCACCATCCCTATCCAGTGGCTGCCCGATCCGCCGCGCTGGGAGAACTACTCGGACGCGCTGACCTACCCGAACTTCCCGTTCCTGCGCTTTCTTGGCAACAGCGTGTTTTACTCGATCAGCGTGACGATCGGCACGGTCATCTCGTGCGCGGCGGTGGGCTACGGCTTCGCGCGGTTGCGCTTTCCGTTTCGCGACGCGCTCTTCTACATCACGGTCGCCACGCTGATGATCCCGTTCATCGTCACGTTCATCCCGACCTATATCCTGTTCAAGAACTTCGGCTTGATCGGCAACTACACGCCCTTGATCCTGCCGGCCTTCCTGGGCAACGCGTTCTTCATCTTCATGATGCGCCAGTTCTTCCTGGGGTTGCCGAACGAATTGGCCGACGCAGCGCGCGTGGACGGCGCCGGCCACTTTCGGACCTTTTGGCAGGTGATGCTGCCACTGGTGAAGCCGGCGTTGATGGTGGTGGCCGTGTTCACCTTCCTGGGCACGTGGAACGACTTCCTCGGCCCGCTGATCTACTTGAGCGACAACACGCTCTATCCGTTGTCGCTGGGCTTGTACGCCTTTCGCGCCCAACGCACGACCGAATGGGCGCTGATGATGGCAGCGTCCACCATCACCACGCTGCCGCTGATCGTGGTCTTCTTCTTCACCCAGCGCTACTTCCTGGAGGGCATCAAGTTGACGGGGTTGAAGGGATGAGGCGTTTTGCGTCCTACGTCTTGCGTCCTGCGTCTTACGTTTTGCTCACACTGCATCTCACATCGTGAACTGAACTATGAAATCACCAACCATCCAACTGACCGAGGAACAGATTGCGTTCTTTCATCGCGAGGGATATCTGTCTCTTCCGGCGCTGACGACGGCCGAAGAGGTGGCGCACCTGTGCGACATCTACGACTGGTTGTTCGAGGTCAGGGCCGGCCGCGAATCGGGCGACCATCTCGATCTAACGTCCCATGACGAGGATAGCGCAATGCACACACTGCCGCAGATCCTCAATCCATCCAAGTATGCGCCGCAACTGGCCGACACGCTGTTGCGCGCCAATGCCGAAGCCGTCGCCCGGCAACTGCTCGGCCCCGAGACGACCTTTCGCTTCGACCACGCCATCCGCAAGCCACCGCGCAGCGGCGCGGCCACGCCCTGGCATCAGGACGAGGCCTACAACGACGGCGGCATGCGCTACGAAGAAGTCAGCATCTGGATTCCGCTGCAAGAGGCGACGATCGAGAACGGCTGCATGTGGTTCGTGCCCGGCAGCCACAAACAAGACGTGCTACCGCACCATCCGATCGGCCACGATCCGAAGGTGGTCGGGCTGGAAGTGGATGAACCCGAGCGGGCGATGGCGCAGGGTATGCCGTGCCCGTTGCCGGCGGGCGGCGCGACCATTCACCATTGCCGCACCCTGCATTACACCGGCCCGAACCTCTCGGATGGGCCGCGCCGGGCTTATATCCTGGCCTACGGCATGCCACCAACCCGTCGCGCTGTGCCGCGTGATTTTTATTGGCTCAGACAACAGCAAACGGCTTGGCAGGAGCGCGTCGCTCGTGCCGCACAAAAAGAACATCGGTAAACATCATGACCAACCACAAGACCGTTCGCATTGGAATCGTCGGCTGCGGCAGCGTGATGCGCGGGCCGTACACCAACCAAATCCGGCGCATCCAGAACCTCGGCCTGCCGGTCGAAGTCACCATGACCTGTGACGTGACGCCTGAAGGCGCTCGGACGGCACAACGGCTGTGGCCGCAGTCAGAGTTCGTGCGCGATTACCGCGCCGTCGTCGAGAGCACCAAGGTGGACTTGGTGCTGGTGACGACTTCGATGCAGGTGCACGCCGAGATCGCCAAGGCAGCGCTGCTGGCCGACAAGCACGTGCTGGTAGAGAAGCCGATGGCGACGACGCTGGCCGAGGGCAAAGAGTTGCTCGCAATCGCCAAGAAGAGCAAAGGCATCCTGCACCCCGCGCCGCACGTCGTGTTGAGTTCGACGTTCAAGGCGATCAAGCGACACATTGACCAAGGTGACATCGGCCGGCCGTATCTGGCGCGCGCGTTCTACGGCTGGGCCGGGCCGAACTGGGGCCAGTGGTTCTACAAGCCCGGCGGCGGCGCGCTATTCGACCTCGGCGTATACAACGTGACCAGCCTCACGGCGCTGCTCGGTCCGGCCAAGCGCGTCACGGCACTGGCCGGCACGGCCATCCCCGAGCGCGTCGTAGATGGCGAGATGACGAAGGTCGAGGTCGTGGACAATGCGCACATCTGTCTCGATTTCGGCAACGCTGTATACGGCGTGATCACCACCGGCTTTACCATCCAGGCCTATCGCGTGGCCGGCATCGAGATCTACGGCAGCGAAGGCACGATCCAGATGCTCGGGGATGACTGGCATCCGCAGGGCTACGAGTTGTATCGCAATTGCAACGGCTACTGGGAGCTCCATCCCGACCTCGACCCGAACTGGCCGTGGACGGATGGGCTGCGGCACTTGGTGCAGGCCATCGTCTGTGGCACGCCGGACGTCATCACGCCGGAGCATGGGTATCATGTGCTCGAAATCATGTTGAAGGCCGAAGAAGCCGGTCGCACCGGCATTGCGCAGACCATCGAAAGCACCTTCCCGCCGGTTCAGCTCGAGGAAGTGGACACGCCGAGGGCGACGATCCACGATCCGACGCGGACCGAAGACTGATTGCAGGAGGCGCGGCGCGCTATGCTCGACAAGGATAGCCCGATTCCGCTCTACTACCAGCTCGTCGAAGAAATCCGTGACCGTATCCGGGCCGGCGAATACCGGCCCGGCCAACAGTTGCCGAGCGAGCGTGAGCTAAGCGAGCAATACGGCATCAGCCGGATGACCGTCCGTCAGGCACTGCAATACCTCATCCGCGAAGATGTGCTGGTCGCACAGCAAGGCGTGGGCACGTTCGTGGCCGAGCCAAAGCTGGCTTACGATCCGCTGCATGCGCTTGGGTTTACCGAGGCGATGATGCAGCGTGGTGCAGCGGCGGCGTCGCGCGTGATCGAGCAGGCCGTCGTGCCGGCATCCTCACGAATCGCGGCTCAATTGGGCCTGGTCGAGGGCGAGGCGGTGATCAAGATCGTCCGGCTGCGGTTGTCGAACGCCGTGCCCGTGTTGCTCGAAACCGTGCATGTGCCGCATGGCTTGTTCCCCGGCCTCGAACAGGCTGACATGGCGCGTTGTTCGCTCTATCAGCTCATGCGCGATGTGTATGGCGTGCGGCTGAGCGGCGCGCAGCACACGCTAGAAGCCGTGATGGCCAACGACTATGAGAGCGAGCTGTTCGGCATTCAGGCCGGCATGCCCATGATCTTGTTGCAAGGCGTGACGTACGACGAGGCGGACCGGCCGGTGGAGACTTTCAAAGCCGTCTATCGCGGTGACCGCTTTAAGTTCCAGCTCGACAGCCGTCCGAACGCGCGGCAAGACGCCTTCAACGCTTCACTGATGAGCGTGGTGATGCGCTGATCTGTTCGTTGACTCGATGATCCGGAACTGATAACCATGGAACAACACGACACAACGCGCGCCGCTTCATCGGCCGGCAATGGGCGCACGGGATATACGCCCTCGCCGCGCCCAACATTCGAACGCGCCGCGGCGATCCCTTACGCCTCTGCCGTGCGCCACCTGTGGGGTGACAGGGAAAGCGGCGAAGTGGCGGACTGGATCTACGTCTCCAGCGACAAGATCCATTCCCTAGTGTTTGGCTTGCCGCCGCGCGGCTGGTTCCGCCACAGTGACAACTATCGCACCATCTTCGGCGCCGATGTCACCTATCACGTGTTGAGCGGGGTGATGGTGATCGCCAACCCTGAGACAGGTGAGGTGCACCGCGTCCCGGCGGGCACAACGGCCTTCTTCCGCCGCGATACCTGGCATCACGTCTTCAACTACAGCGACGCGCCGTTGCGCGTGTTGGAGTTCTTCGCGCCGCCGCCCTCCACCGGCACCAGCGGCGCGTATGCCAGACAAAAACCGCTGCTGACCACGGTGCGTTACGAGCGCGACGGATCGCTGGGCCGGTTGCCGATGGAACGCGCCACGGTGCACGCGACCGATACCATTCATCTCATCCACCGTGAGGACGTCACCTGGCGACTGGAGGGTAACGGCTTCCCGGCACTGGTCGGTCTGATTGTGTCTACCGAGTATCTGACCGTCGGACAGCTGCATTTGCTGCCGGGTCAGAATACTGAGGCGACGGCGCACGGTGGGGACAAGGCCATCTACATCGTCGAAGGCACGCTCCACGTGCGGGTCTTCGACGGCCAGCGACCGGATTGGTTCGAGATCGGACCCGGCGATGCGTGCTACGTGCCGCAAGGCACGGCGCATGCCTGCTACAACATCGGCAGCCAGCCCGTCGTGGCGGTCTTTGGCGTCGCGCCGCGTTATCTCCCTTGAACGCGCGGTAGTCCAATTGCGTTGCACGGGCTCAGGCTCGGATGGATCGGCGATTCTCCGTCGGCATAGACGTGGGCGGCACGAAGATCGCTGCCGGTATCGTGACCTTTCCATCGGGTGAGCTGCTCGAGAAGCGCGTCCGGCCCACTCATCCGGAGCGCGGCGGCCGGGCGGTGCTCGACGATGTACTGGCGCTGGCGCGCGATCTCGTGCGAGCTGCACATCGTCCCATCGCCTGCATCGGCCTGGGCGTGTGTGAGCTGGTGGATTTGTGCGGCAACGTCACCAGCGGTTACACCGTTGCGTGGCGGGGATTGCCGGTGCAAGCTGCATTGAGCGAGATTGCGCCGGCCATCGTCGAATCGGACGTGCGCGCCCATGCACGGGCCGAGGCGCGCTTCGGCGCAGGCCGAGGCTACCGCGACTTCGTCTTCGTCACCCTCGGCACCGGCATCAGCGCATGCCTGGTTCACGACGGTGTGCCGTATCCGGGCGCGCGTGGCAACGCGCTGGTGCTGGCTACCGCGCCGCTGACACTGGTGGATGAAACCGGCCGCCGGACGCAGCAAGTGCTGGAGGAGTTTGCCTCGGGGCCGGCCATCGCGCGCCGCTTCGGGGCCGACCGCGCCGAGGCGGTGTTCGAGGCGGCCGAGGCAGGCAACCCACGCGCGATCGTCATCCTGCGCACGGCTGGCCAAGCCATCGGCAACAGCATCGGTTTCCTGTGCAATGTGCTCGATCCAGAAACAGTCGTCATCGGCGGCGGGCTGGGCGGCGCCGGTGGTGTCTTCTGGGATGAGCTGGTGGCGGCGACGCGCGATCACATCTGGAGCGACGAGACGCGCGCGTTGCCGATCGTGCGTGCTATGCTGGGCAACGACGCCGGCGTCATCGGTGCAGCGGCGACGGCGCATGAACGTTTCGCTGAAACACAAGCATGACCAAGAAAGTCAAACTGGCCCTGCTGGGGTGCGGCGACGTGGCGCATCGGGATTACCTGCCGGAATTCCATCGCGTCGCTGCGCACGCCGAGATCGTCGCCGTGTGCGGTCGCGGGCGCGAACGCGCGCAGATGACTGCCCAGCGATACGACATCCCCGTCGTCTACACCGACTACGCGAAGATGTTGGCCGAGACGGACGCCGAGGCGGTGATCAACCTCACCCCGATGCAGTTGCATGACGAAACCAACCTGGCCGTCCTACGCAGTGGCCGGCATCTCTACACCGAGAAGCCGGTCGCGAGCGGACTGCATCACGCGCTGCGCATGAAGCAGGAGGCCGAGTCGCGCGGACTGACGATCGTGTGCGCGCCATGTGTGATGATCTGGCCACAAATTGCCTTGGCCAGGCAGATTCTGGAGAGCGGTGAGATCGGCGAGGTGCATTCGGCGCGCGGATTGGGGCTGGGAGGCGTGCCGCCGTGGCCCGGTTTTACCTCCGACCCGACGCCGTTCTTCGCTGCCGGCGGCGGACCTCAGCGCGATATGGGCGTGTATCCGCTGCATGCGCTCACCGGCTTGCTAGGCCCGGCGCGCCGTGTGATGGCGATGAGCACGGAAGCGCAGCCGGAAGGATTCGTCATCACCGATGGGCCGTTCGTTGGCAAGCATGTGCCGATGGAAGAAGACGACACATGGCTGATACTGCTCGACCACGGCAATCGCCTGATCACGAGTGTGGAAGCCAACAACAGCGTGCAGGGCACGAAGGCGGCCCAGTTGGAGCTATTCGGCTTGAAGGGCACGATTGCGCTCGATCTGATTGACGGCAGCGCGCCGGTCGGCGTGCTCCGCCGGGGCGCGTGGCGCGAGGTGCCCGTGCCACACGAACGCGCCGGCGGGCCGGATCACATCCTGGGCGTGCGCCACCTGGTCGAGTGTTTGCAGCATGGTGTGCGCCCGACGCTCAGCATCGCGCATGCTGCCCACGTGGTCGAGATCATTGACGCGGCAGCCCGGGCGTCGCGCAGCGGTGCGGCGCAAACGTTGACGACGACTTTCTAAATCGCCAATCACCACTTGCCACTTAACATTTAGCAATCATCAACCCATTCTTGACCCCAATGACCCATCCCCTCAAAGCAGCGTTGATCGGATGCGGCAGTGTTTCGCAGCGCGGCGTGCTGCCGCATCTTTCGTGCGCCGATGCCAAGGCGCGCGTGCAACTCGTCGCCGTGGTGGATGCCGTGGCCGAGCGCGCCCGGCTCTCCGCTGATAAGTTCAGTGTGCCGCACTGGTTCACCGACGTGGACGACATGCTGGCTCACACCGAGGTGGACCTGGTGCTGGTGATCACGCCGATCCAATACCACTTCGCGCACGCCATGGCGGCCATCGCCGCCGGTAAGCACGTATACGTGCAGAAGAGCATGACGGCTACGCTGGACGAAGCACACCAATTGCTCGCCGCGCGCGACGCTGCCGGCGTCAAGCTGGTTGCCGCGCCGGGCTTCGAGCTGTTCCCGACCACGGCCCAGATGCGCGACGTCGTCCGCAGCGGGTTGATCGGCAAGATCGGCTTCGGCTACACCTATGCTTGGGGCTTCGGCCATGAGTTCGAGCGCGTGCGCAGCGGCGATGACCCGTTGACCAACATCAACCCGATGTGGTATTACCGCAAAGGTGCCGGGCCGTTGCCTGATGTGACCATCTACTCGTTGCAACTGGCCACCAGCATCCTGGGGCCGGTGGCGAAGGTGACGGCGCTCGGCAACAAGCTCACGCCGGTGCGGACGTGGCGCGATCAGACGATCGAGATCGAAGTCGAGGACAACGTGGTGTTGTTGATGGAATTCGCCTCGGGGGCAATCGTGACGGGTGTAGGCGCCGACACCGGTCACAGCAAGCGCAATCCATGGGGCGGCCTGGGGCTGTATGGCACGCACGGCTCGCTCGAAATCACCGAAGTGGACGGTGTGACGGGTTATCCGCTCAAGTTCAACGTGTTTGGCGGGGGCGGGTGGGGCACATACGGCAGAGAGGTCGGCGACCGGATCTATGAGCAAGCGTTGACCGCGCAGCAATATCTGCGCGGCGAACATCTCGAGATCGAAGAAGGCCACTTGT
Organism: Candidatus Roseilinea sp.; assembly: GCA_025998955.1. Taxonomy (NCBI): domain Bacteria; kingdom Bacillati; phylum Chloroflexota; class Candidatus Thermofontia; genus Candidatus Roseilinea; species Candidatus Roseilinea sp. Next base: position 1,505,573 of record AP024676.1, on the reverse strand, counting down.
ACGTGGACATCATGGAATTGGCCGATGCCGTCGTCGAGGATCGCCCACCGCGCGCCACCGGTGAGCAAGCCCGCCATGTGGTCGAGATCATCGAGTGTGCCCACAAGGCCATCGCTACCGGCCAGACGCAACATCTCACGACAAAATTTTGACGACACATCATCACTCTCAATTCCCGACTCCCGACTTCTCCCTTGTGCCTTTTGAATCGGAAGTGGGGAGTCAGAAGATCATCTATGGCACGCATCAAACTCGCTTACATCGGCGGGGGCAGCACGCGCGCCCCGGGCACGATGGCTTCGTTCATTCACCAGGGACAGAACTTCCTCGGCTCCGAGATCGTGTTGATTGATCTGGACGAGGAACGTCTGGCGTTGGTCAAGACGCTCGCCGATAAGATGATCGCCGCGCGCGGCCTGGACCTGCGAGTAAGCGCAACGACCTGCCGGCGCGATGGCCTGCGCGACTGCGACGCCGTGCTCACCAGCTATCGGCCCGGCGGCTTCGAAGCGCGTCACCTGGACGAAAGTATCCCGCTCAAACACGGCGTAATCGGCCAGGAGACGCAGGGGCCGGGCGGTTTCTTCATGGCCTTGCGCAGCATTGCGGTGATGAAGGAGATCATCGCCGACGTAGAGGCCGTGTGCCCGAAGGCGCGCGTGTTCAACTACACCAATCCGATCAACATCGTGGCCGAGGCTGTGATCCACAACTCGCCGGTCTGGTTTGCTGCGTTCTGCGAAGGGCCGCTGTTCTTCGGGCACGACTTTGCCGAGTGGATCGGCCTCGATCGCACCAGGATGGATGTCGCTATGATCGGCCTCAACCACGGCAGTTGGAGCGTGCGCCACACCTACGATGGGCAAGATTTCATGCCGCTGCTGGAAAGCGCCTATGCCGAGCGATGCAGAGACAACCGCCTGCCGAAGTGGAAGTTGCGGCTGATGAACTTGGCCGTGACGATGGGCGCGCTTCCGGCGCACTACTTTCAGTATTACTACTTCAAGGAGGAAATCCTGGCCGAGCTACAGGCCAAACCGACGACGCGCGCTCAGGACATCATGGCGAACGTGCCGGATTACTGGCAGCATTACAACGAGCAGGCCGAGTGCGATGACCCACAACTCGATCCGAGGCGCTCGCGCGGCGGCATCCATGAGTTGGAGTTGGCCATTGACGCGATGGACGCCATCTTCAACGACCGCGGCGAAGTGCTGCCGGTAAACGTGCTGAATTGCGGTTCTATCAGCAACTTGCCCGACGACCGCGTCGTCGAGACTCAGGGCTTCCTGGACCGTCACGGCATCACGCCGCTGGCGATGGGGTCGCTTCCGCAGCAGGTGCTCGGGCTAGTGGAGATGCTCTCGGAGTATCAATCGCTCACCGCGCAGGCGGCGTGGAGTGGTAGAAAGCGCGATGCCGTGCGCGCGCTGGCTAGCAATCCGCTGGTGTTCTCTCTGCATAAGGCGCAAACGCTCTACGACGAGATGGCGGCGGCTCACGCACGATATCTGCCGGAGCGGTTGCTCAGGTGAACCACGCGATGCGTCATTCGTATTCGTAACGGCACACTCTCGCGAGTGACTCGATGAACCTCATCGTTGCAAACGATTACGCCGATCTCAGCCGAATCGCCGCAGCGCATATTGCCGCGGCAGTCGCTCGCAAACCGGATGCCGCCGTAGTGCTGGCGACCGGCAACACGCCCATGGGCGCCTACGCTCAACTGGCGCAGATGCAGCGCGCCGGGGCGTTCGATGCCGCACGCATCCGACCCTTTCAACTGGATGCATACCTCGGTATCGCCTTCGATGACGAACGTTCGTTGTATGGTTGGTTGGAGCGCGCTTTCCTCAAACCGCTCGGCATCGCGCGCGAGCGTGTGGTGATGTTGCCGGACGGCGCGCCCGACCCAGAAGCTGCCTGCCGCGCCTACGACGCGGCTGTGGAGGCTGCGGGTGGTTTCGACCTGGCCGTCTTGGGCTTGGGACCGAACGGTCACCTCGGCTTCAACGAGCCGCCCTCGCCCGCTGATGCACCCACTCGTCGCGTGATCTTGACGGAAGCCAGCCTGAACAGCAATGGGCCATACTGGGGCGGGCGCGACCGTGTGCCACGCGAGGCGATCACTTGCGGCATGCGCCATTTGCTTGCCGCGCGCGAGACGCTGTTGCTGGTCTCCGGCGCACACAAGCGCGAGATTCTACGCGCGACGGTGTATGGGCCGGTCACGCCCGACGTGCCCGCGTCGTTGTTGCGGCTGGACGGCAAGGTCACGGTGATTGCCGACGCTGCGGCCTGTGGCCGAGATGATCCGACGTGGCGATGCTAACTGCTGATCGTTGTGCCCTCGTCCTTGGCGTAGATGCCGGCAATTCCAAAACTATCGCCATCGTTGCGCGCAGCGATGGTCGCATCGTGGGTTGGGGACGCAGTGGCTGCGGCGACATCTACGGTGCAGGCGAACATAGTGCGCTGGACGCCTCGCCGAGGCCTCGCATGCTGCGCTGCGTGAAGCGGCGATCGGTGCCGGCGCGCTGTCGGCTGTCGTCTTGAGCGCGGCAGGCGCCGATTGGCCCGAAGACTTCGACACGATCCGTACGGGCGCGATCGCGCGCGGCCTGGGGCCGAATCCCATCGTTTACAACGATGCCATCGGTGGGCTGCGCGCCGGTTCACCCGATGGCACGGGCGTGAGCGTAGTGTGTGGCACGGGCGCAGCGACCGGCGCCCGTTCGCGCGATGGGCGTATCTGGCATAGCAGCTTCTGGCAGGTTCCTCAGGGCGCACAACAGCTGGGTCATCTGGCGCTTCAGGCCGTCATTCAGGCCGAGCTGGGCATTGCTCCGCCCACGGCGCTGGCATCGGCGCTCTTGCATCATCTGAACGCGCCGACCATCGAAGCGGCGTTACATGCCTTGACGGCACGCAGCCTACCGTCGCGACCGGACGTGAAATCACTTGCCAAGCTGCTGTTGGATGTGGCTGCAACGGGGGATTCTTTGGCCGTCGGTGTGGTTGCGGCGCATGGCCGCGCATTGGGTGACGTGGCGCTCGCTGCGGCGCGCCGGGTCGGCCTCGTTCATGAGCCGTTCCATTTAGTGCTGATCGGCGGCGTCTTTCGGCATCCGTCGCCGGTCTTGCGCGAGGCGGTCGTGACGCGCGTGCGTGAAGATGCACCCGATGTGAACGTGATCCAAGCCGCGCTCGAACCGGCCATCGGTGCAGTCATGCTGGCCCTGGAGCACATTAGCGTCGCCATCACGCCGGAGGTTCGCGCGAACCTGCAAGCCACGGCGCCGCCTACGGACGTCTTCGCCACTTGAATCGGCTGGAGGATGGAGCACGTCGTCGTATATCGTGAACGCGGTCGCTTCGCCGGCTGGCCTGCCAACTACGGCATGTGGTCGTGGGGTGATGAGCTGGTCGTTGGTTTTACCGCCGGCGCCTTCAAGGCTGGCGCTGGGTTTCACGCCAAAGACGCTGCGCAGCCCTTCGTGACGATGCAAGCCCGCTCACTGGATGGCGGCGCGACCTGGCATGCGCAACCGATGCCGTGTCGCGCACCCGGTGGCCGCGCCCTCTCGGCCGACGAGCACATCATGGACGGCCTGAAGATCGCCGAGGTATTGCAAGGCGACGACGCGCCTCGACCTTGCCCAGGTGATGTGAACTTCACACACCCGGACTTCGCGCTGCTATGCGCGCGCTCCGGGCTGGCAGCAGGCGCTGTATCGTGGTTCTATCTTTCGGCCGATCGCTGCCGCTCATGGCGCGGCCCCTATGCGTTGCCGATGTTCGGGCAGTCCGGCGTCGCCGCTCGCACCGATGTCGTCGTGTTGGGACCACGATCATTGCTGCTGTTGCTGACGGCGGCCAAGCCCAACGGCGATGAGGGACGCGTCTTCGTCGCGCGCACCGACGACGGCGGTCGCAGGTTCCGGTTCGTAGCGTGGGTCACGCCGGAGCCGGAGGGTTACACCATCATGCCTGCGACGGTGCGGCTGGCCTCAGGCCGGCTGGTGACTGCGGTGCGCGGTGCCGGACTGCACGAGCGGGTAAGGCTGTATTGGATTGATGTGTATGCGTCAGACGACGAGGGCGCAAGCTGGCGCCGGCTGAGCACACCCGTGCGCAGTGTCGGCGCGTATGGCAACCCACCGGCTATGACGTTGCTCACCGACGGCCGGCTGTGCCTGACCTACGGTCGCCGCGAAGCGCCGTTCGGCATCCGCGCGCGGTTGAGCGCAGATGGCGGCGCGACGTGGGGCGCAGAGATCGTCTTGCGCGACGACGGTGGCGACCCGGACCTGGGTTACCCGCGCACTGCGCAACGGGCTGATGGCGCGCTGGTCACAGTCTACTATTTCAACGACCGGCCCGACGGCGAGCGCTACATCGGCGCGACGATCTGGCGCCCGCCCGATGGGTGATGCGGGGAGGGCGTCCTACAACAACTGTTCGAGCGTAGGCGCAAGCTCTGTCCGGCGTCCGCTTTCCTCCATCGCGTGGATCGCGTCGTGAAGGATGTGTCGTACGGCGGTGCGTCCATCGTCGGCCGAATGTGCGTGCTCGTCGAGCGCGTGGCGAAGCGCGTTCAGGCAGGCCAGGTAGAGCGCGACGGGCTCGACCTTCACCAGCCGTGACTCGTATTGATCTTGCCTACCGGCCCAGGCGCCGCGCCGGCGCGCCAACAAGGCTTCGAACTCCTCGCCCAGCAGCGTGGCCGCATCTTCCTCTTCGATCAGGTGCAGGATAGGCGCGTCGGATGTGATGGTGCAATGCGTGCGATCGGGTCGCACTTCGACCGCGGCATTCCCGCCGAAGCTGAAGAACACCACCGGCTTGTCCACGAAGTCGCGCAACGTGATGCGCCCGGCGCAAACGCGATAGTGCGCCACATGCCAGGGATGACGAATGTCCATCTGCCGCACGCTGCCGAAATGAGCCACCGGCAGGTGAAGCACGCGCGTGTCGTAGTGACGGTGCGTCGGCGCGGCGAAGATGTTGACGTCCAGACGCGGATAGCCAGGATCGCCGGCGCGTGCGGCGGGATAAAGGTAGTACCCAAGTTCCTCGCTGTTCACACTCGCGGCACAGTATGCACCAAGTCACCGCACGACAACAGTCGCGAGCATTACGGCCTCAGTTCCATCGGTTGTGCGCCGTCGCTTGCCGCTATCGGGATCATAGAGGCCGACGACGATGCGCAACGGTCCGCGGTAGTCCGCCGGCAATGCCAGCCCATGATTGTCGCGCACGGCCTCGCCTAACGGCCACGTCGTCATCGGACGCAGGTCGTTGAGCGGCTGCGCGTCGTGTTGGGCGATGACGCTGCCGTCGGGCCGGAGGGCATGCACGAATACTTTGTAGTTTCTACCGATCGGCGCAGCAGCGCGCCAGGTGAGCGCCACGGGCAAGATGGCGCCGGGTGAAACCGCCTCCGGCAGGCGCGCCGTTTCCAGGACGATCTCGCCCCAGCGCGCACCGGCTGTGTTGCTGGTCAGCAGGTCGTCGCGCGCGACACCGTACAGGCCGTAGAACACCTCCTCCTCGCCCCATTGCGCGTGCGCCGGATAAAAGTTCGAGTCCATCCAGCCGCGCAGGTCGCCGTTCTTGCCGGCCAGCCCGCGATACAGCACGATCCACAGCCGGTCATATCGCTGTGCAGCGTGCGCGATGCGCGCTTCCCATCGTGCACGTGGCTCGATCACCGGATCCCACGTCAGCGCGTAAGACCAGCCCGGGTCGCCGGCGCGCCGGTCGAGCGCGTAGAACCCGGCCGGGCTGAGCACGTTGAAGAAGACCAGATCATCGGACCGCGCGAGTGGGGCGATGTGCGCGTGATAGATGTGCGGGTTGTAAGGGTCGAATACCTCGAGCGTCTTGGCGTAGACGAACGATGTACTCGTCGGCCAATAAACGGCGAGCAGTGCCAGGCTGAGCAGGATGGAGGGGGCATAGCGTATTGCATCGTGCGTTTTACGTTTTGCAGCCTGCGGCCTGCGGCCTGCGTTGCGCGCACCGGCTGCCAGGATTTGGTCGAACGACCAGCCCAGCAGCATGGCCAGCGCCGGCGTCGCGCAGATCAGCATCCGCGCGTTGAACGCCCACTGCCGCGCGGCGAACGCTACGCCCAACAGCGTGAACACGATCATCGCGAGCGGTAGTACCAGTAACCCGAGCGCTTGTCGTCGTATCGAAGCGGTGGCGACGCCGGCGACGACGATCAGCCCGATCACGAGCGGGCCGGCGATGCCGATCTGTTGCGCCATGGTCAGGTCGAACACGCCCTGGCGCACGAAGTAGCTCATCGGAATCTGTTGGCCGATGTTGGTCGTTGCCTCGGCGGCGGCGCGGCCCAGGAATTGTGGCACGGCGAACAAGCCCCACGGCGCGAAGATGAGCACCGCAGCACCAACGGATAACGCGATGTCGCACGCGGCCCGCCGGTCGCGCCACAGGCCGGCGTGGCCCAACGCGTAGATCACGATCGCCACCAGGGCCCAAACGGCGTGGTAGAGCGTCAACATCGCGCCGGCGAGGCCGACTGCAAGGATGATTAGGGATTGGAGATCAGAGATTGCGCCGCGCCTCAATCTCCGATCTCCAATCTCCAATCTCCGATGTGCGCCATACGCTGCCAGTAACACGAACGACGGCGCGAGCGCATACATGCGCACGACGGCGCCGTAATACACGGCCAGCGGCATCCAGGCCATGAAGCATGCGGCCAGGATGGCGATGCGCTGGGAGCGCGACCACACCTTGGCCACGACATACGTCAGCGGAATCGCCGTCGTGCTCATCAGCACCGAGAGGTAGCGCGCAGCGAACAGATCGTAGCCGACAGCGCGTTGCCATGCGCTTAGCAGCAGGTAATACAGCGGCGGGTGCACGTCGGCGGCGGTAATGGTGAGCAACTCGCCGAGGGACAGCGACGCATGGGCGATGGACCAGCCCTCGTCCCAGCGCGGGGGGATCGCGTCGTTGAGCGGTAGGCGCAGCGCGAAGCCCAGCAGCGTGGCCAGCGCGACCAGCGTCGAGGCGCGAAGGAGAAACGTCATGTTGTGCACTGATGCGTGTGCATACGCGTCACTCGCCGTTGCGCTTCACGCTCATGAACGCGATGCCGGCGAGCGCCAGTGCCGCGCCGAGCAGCGTGAGCAGCTTTACCGTTTCGCCCAGCACCAGCATCGCCAGGATGGTCGAGCCGACCGGCTCGCCCAGCACGGGGATCGTGCCGTACACCGCCGGCAGCCGCCGCACCGACCAGTTGAACGATGTGTGGCCGATGAGTTGTGGCATCAGCGCCAGCAGCACGATCCAGACGTAGGCCAGAGGGTCGCCGGCTGTGAGGGGCGTTCGAGTGAGCAACACGACGAGCAGTAGCACGATCGCCGCTGCGCCGTACACCAGGGTGATGTAGGCCAGTAGCGAGAACTTGCTGCGCAGGGCGCGCGCGATGATGAGATACGGCGTCATGCACAGCGCGCCGATGAGCGCCAGGGCATTGCCCAGCATCGGGTTCTGGCCGGGCGCCGTCCCGCCGCTGTCGGAGAGGCCGATCAGCACACCGCCGGTGATGGCAATGACCATGCCGGCGATGATGCGCGTCGTGAGTGGCTCCTTTAGGAGCAGCGCCGATGCCGCGGCGATGAACAGCGGCGAGAGTGATACCAGCACGACAGAGCTCACCACGCTGGTGAACTCCAGCGACAGAATCCATGTTGCGAAGTGCCCGCCCAGGAAGACGCCGCTGACGGCAGCGGTGAGCAGGTCGCGCCGGGACAGCGCTCGTAATTCGTCGCCGCAGCGGACGAAGGCGAATGGCAACAGCACGAGCGTCGCGATCGTCAATCGCAACGCAGCGATGGCCAGCGAGCTTGCGCCGGCCTGCTGCGCGAATCGAACGAAGATCGAGGCGGTCGAGACGGCCATCACGCCGATGACGATGCCTAACGCGGGTGGGAGGGACGGCCGATCCAGCGCCGTCGTTGGAGTGGTCACGGCAGCAATTATCACAAAACGCCGATGGTTGGGTTTTATAATGGGCGCGCGATCGAACCGGTCGCGAAAATCAACGCTTGCAGAGGAGACACACATGGCCTTTGAACTTCCCCCGCTTCCCTATCCATACGAGTCGCTTGAGCCATACATTGACACCCTGACGATGCAGATCCATCACGACAAGCACCATGCGGCTTACGTGAACAACCTCAACAATGCGATCAAGGACTACCCCGACCTACAGAGCAAGACGGTCGAGGAGTTGATCCAGAACCTGAGCGCGCTTCCGGAAAGCATCCGCACGGCAGTGCGCAACAACGGCGGCGGCCACGTCAACCACACCATGTTCTGGGAGCAGCTCAAGGTGGGCGTGCCGGAGCCGACGAGCGGCCCGCTGGCCGACGCGATCAACGCCGCGTTCGGTTCGATGGCCGCCTTCAAAGAGGCGTTCGAGAAAGCCGGCATCGGCCGCTTCGGGTCGGGCTGGGCCTGGCTGGTGATCAACAAGGATGGCAAGCTGGAAGTGATGTCCACCCCCAACCAGGACAATCCCATGATGGCCGAGTACGGCGGCTTGAAGGCGATCCTCGGCGTGGATGTGTGGGAGCATGCCTATTACCTGAAGTATCAGAACCGTCGGCCGGACTACCTGAAGGCATTCTGGAATGTGGTGAACTGGGAGGATGTGGCGAAGCGCTTCGCCGCGTAGCCGATCCAGAGGTCGGTTCGTGCGGAACGACGCGTAATCCTGCGAGGAATAACGCTAGACAACGCATGCGACTTCGTGTATAACCGGTGTCGTTGGAAAGTTAACCGCGGTTAACTACAACGTTGAATCGAATGAAATTCCAGATGACCGAGAAGGAGTAGTTCCAAATGACGCACATCATCACCAGCTTGTGCTTGCGCGACGGCGCATGCGTGGATGTATGCCCGGTGGAGTGCATCGTCGGCGGCAAGCCCGAGGACGAATGGCCGTGGTTCTTCATTGACCCGGCAACGTGCATTGACTGCGGGGCATGCGTGCCCGAGTGCCCGTACGAAGCGATCTTCCCGGAGGATGAAGTCCCCGAGGCCTACGAGCTGAAGCCCGGTCAGGAGGTGCAGCCGTTCCGGGGTGAGCGCTACACAGCCGCCGGCGGCGAGGTGATCAACCTGCGCGAGGACATCCAATACAACTACGCCTTCTATCAGGAAGGCCCCGGTTACGCCGCGCGCAACATGTGACGGCTTGCTTGCCGAATCCGTTCGACTCCGATCAGCCAAACGATGCGCTCGTTTGGCTGATTCATTTGTGGGATGATTGAGGTATGAGGAGCGTACTGGAAGGAGAACTGCAAGGCGTTCGCGATGGCATCGCTGCGCTCGGCGCGCAAGCCGTGGACGCCACTGCGCGGGCGGTGGATGCGCTGATCCATCGCAACTTCGATCAAGCGCGCGAGGTGAAGCGAGACGACAAAGCGACGGACGCCCTGCGCTACGACATCGAGCGTGACTGCCTGGCCGCTCTGGCAACCCAGCAGCCGGTCGCGCGCGACCTGCGCGAGTTGATCGCTGCGAGCATCGTCGCCGTCGAGCTGGAGCGCTGCGGCGACTACGCCAAGGGCGTTGCCAAAGCGGCGCGCCGGATTGCTCGCTGCGATAGCGGCATCCCCACCTTCAACCTGTCGGATATGGATCGTCTGGCGCGTTCCATGCTGGAGCGCAGCACGCGCGCCTTCCTGGAAGGGGATGTGCAATCGGCGCAACAGGTGCTCGAAGACGACGATCGCCTTGATCAGATGTACAACGCGCTGCTGACGCAAACAATGGAGGCCATGGCGAATCACCCCCAGCATATCGAGAGCGGCATGTGGCTGTTGCATGCTGGGCACAGCCTCGAACGCATCGGCGACCGCGCAACCAACGTCGCCGAGCGCGTGATCTTCGTCGTGACCGGCGACATCACCGGCGACCTGAACGTGCACGATGCTGGCCAGGCGCGCTCTCTGCAATAGGCGCACGTTGCGGAGCATCGAGGAATTTCTGCGCCCGTAAAGTTGCCTTTCGGCCGTAGCTCATTCGACGAAGGCCGACGGTGCTCCGCGTGGCTCGCGACATTGAGGCGCCGGGTTGTCTTCGTATAATCCGCGCACCCACCGTGCGAGGCAAAGCCCATGATTGTCCACCTAAAAATCAACGGCCAGTTCAAAGACATCGCCGTTCAGCCTTATGAGACGCTGTTGACTGCGCTCAGGCGCGAGGGCTACTTCAGCGTCAAGCATGGCTGCGAGACCGGCGAGTGCGGCGCATGCGGCGTGATCATGCGCGCGCGAGAGGGCGACGCGCCGGCCATCGTCAACACCTGCGTCATGCTGGCGGCCCAGGCGCAAGATACGGAGATCATCACCGTCGAGTCGCTGGGCGACCGGCGCGGGTTGAGCGTGATTCAGCAGTGCTTCACCGAGAACGGCGCGATCCAGTGCGGCTATTGCACGCCGGCCCAAATTCTGGCGGCCAAGGCGCTGCTCGACCGCAAGCCTGCCCCCAGTGAGGCCGAGGTGCGCGACGCGATCGGCGGCGTGCTGTGCCGTTGCACCGGCTATCTCAAACCGGTGCAGGCCGTGCTGAACGCGGCGGCCATGTTGCGCGGCGAGGCGCGCGATGACCTGCCCCCGCCTTTCCGACGCGTGATTGCGCCGGAGGGCACAGGCATAGGCAGCCCGGGCGCGTTCCGCCAGGACATCGGTGATGTGCGCTGGGGCGGCGAGGGACCGAGCGCCGGCGGTAGGATGGCGCAGGCTCAGGTGCAAACTCAGACACAGACGCTCACTGCCACCCTTGCGCCGTTCATGGTCGCGCCCGAACCGCAGACGTCCGTCGTCGGCAAGGCCGAAAAGAAGGTGGACGCGGCTAAGCTGGTGCAGGGCAAGCCGGCCTTCGTGGACGATGCGCCGTTGCCCGGCATGCTCTATGCGGCCATGCTCACCAGCCCCCATGCGCATGCGCGCATCAAACACATTGATACGAGCAAGGCCAAGGCGCTGCCCGGCGTGCACGCCGTGCTCACCTACAAGGATGTGCCGCGGGTGGTCTACGCCTCCGGCGGCCAGTCGTATCCCAACCCCTTCCCCTACGATCAGGTCAGCTTGGATAGCAAGGTGCGCCACGTCGGCGATCGCGTGGCCGTGGTTGCTGCGGAGACGCCGGAGATCGCCCAGCGCGCGCTAGAGCTGATCGAAGTGGAGTATGAAGTGCTGCCGGCGGTCTTCGACCCCGACGAAGCCATGCGCGAGGGCGCGCCGGTCATTCACGACGAGCCGGACGCCATCGGCATCAAAGACGCCAAGCGCAACCTGGTCGCCGAGATCGTCGCCGAACATGGCAACGTCGAACAAGGCTTTGCCGAGAGCGACTTTGTGATCGAGCGCGAATATCGCGTCCCGCAGGTGCAGCAGGCCAGCATCGAGCCGCACGTTTGCATGACGTGGTGGGATGAGGATGACCGTCTCGTTATCCGCACCAGCACCCAGGTGCCATTTCACGTGCGCCGGATGATCGCGCCGTTGATCGGCCTGCCGGTGAAGAAGATTCGCGTGATCAAGCCACGCGTGGGTGGCGGCTTCGGCGGCAAGCAAGAGATGCTGATCGAGGACTTGTGCGCGCATTTGACGATCGCCACCGGCCGGCCGGTGCGCTTTGAATACACCCGCGCGCAGGAGTTCACCAGCGCGCGCTCGCGCCATCCTCAGCGCATGGTGTTCAAGGCCGGCTTCAAGAAGGACCCGAACGGCGGGGCGCCGATCCTTCACGCGCTCAGCCACTACGTCATCGGCAACACCGGCGCCTACGGCACGCACGGCATCACCGTGCAGACGGTGAGCGGCATGCGCGGGCTGAGCACCTATCGCTGCCCCAACCTCAAGTTCCACTGTCACATCGTCTATACCAACATCCCTACGCCAGGCGCATTTCGTGGCTACGGCGCGCCGCAAGCTGAGTTCGGCCTGGAGTGCCTGATGGACGAGGCCGCGCAGTTGATGGGCGTGGACACGATCGAGCTGCGCCGCAAGAACTGGGTGCGCGTGGGCGACCCGCTGCCGCTGGCCGCGGCGCTGGGCGAGGCGCGCGAGGGCTTCGAGCAGGTGGTGAAGACCAGCGGCCTGGAGGAGTGCTTCCAGCAAGCGATGGCGGCCATCGGCTGGGAGCGACGCAGCGAATTCGCCGGCAAAGACCTGGTGATTGACCCGCAGCGGCCCAGCGTGCGCCGCGGGATTGGCGTGGCGGCCTGCATGCACGGCACGGCCATCGCCGGCCTGGACATGGGCGCCGCCTCGGTCAAGATGAACGACGATGGCTCGTTCAACTGCCTGGTGGGCGGCACCGATATCGGCACCGGCAGCGATACCGTGGTTGGCCAGATCGTGGCCGAGACGCTGGGCGTGCCGCTGGAAGACGTGATCATGTATTCCAGCGACACCGACATGACGCCGTTCGACACCGGCGCGTATGCGTCCTCGACCACGTTTATTACCGGCGGTGCGGCCAAGAAGGCCGCTGAACAGGTGCGCGCGCAAATTCAGGAAGTCGCCGCCAAGATGTTCAATAAGGGTTATGGCGTCGTCGTGCCGCCGGAGCAGATAGACACCGTGGAGTATCTCAAGCACCGCCCAGCCGCGCCGGATCCGTCGGCGGCGCGCGGCGAGGTGAAGCCGGAAGAGGTGCGGCTGCGCAATCGCTGCGCCTGGGCGCCGGATGGTCGTGCGATTACCTTGCAGCAGGTCGCCCTGTTCGCCACGCATACCGAGGAGCAACACCAGATCATCGCCGTCGCCTCGCACATGAGCTATGAATCGCCGCCGCCGTTCGGCTGCCAGATGGCCGAGGTGGAGGTGGATACGGAGACCGGCGAGGTGACCGTGACAAAGCTGGTGATGGCGGTGGATTGCGGCGTGGCGATCAACCCGGCCACTGCCAGCGGCCAGATCGAGGGCGGCAACCTGCAGGCCTGCGGCTATGCCCACTGCGAGGAGATGGTGTATGACGCCCAGGGCCGGCTGCATAACCCCCGCTTCGGCCTCTATCGCATCTACAGCGCCGATGAGGCGCCGGAGTTGCAATCGATCCTCATTCAGACCTATGAGCCGTCCGGCCCTTACGGCGCCAAGGCTGTGGCCGAGATACCCATGGATGGCGTCGCCCCGGCAGTGGCCAACGCGGTATACCATGCTACCGGTGTGCGCTTTTACCAAATTCCGCTTACGCCGGAGCGCGTGTGGCGCAGGCTGAAGGGCATCGAGGACAAGCGCTGGCTGATCGCGGACGAGTGAAGCCTCGCGCAACGCCACAGATTCCAAAACAGGTCAGACCGCTCGAAGTGGTCTGACCTGTAACATCGCCTGCGCTTGCCAAGATGCGCCGGCTTGTGATTGAATCCCCGTTACAACGAAGGAGCCATCATGCCCGAACGACGCACTCCCCTGTTCGACTATCACGTTCGCCACGCCGAGCTGGTGCGCGGCGGCGGCGACTTCCTCTTCCCGCTCGCCTACACCAATCCGGTCGAAGAGCACCTGAACACCCGCCGCAACGTCGGCATGCAAGACCTGTCTACGATGGGCGAGGTGGATGTCAAAGGCCCCGGCGCCGAACGCCTGATCAACCGGCTGCTGGTGAACGAGGTGCGCGACATGCTGCCCGGCCAGATGCGCTACAGCACCATGTGTAACCCGGATGGCGGCATCGTGGACGACATCACCGTCTACAAGTTCCACGACGAGCACTTCATGATCGTCACCAGCAGCGCGCCGCGCAAGAAGAGCGCGCGGTGGATCGCCGAACACGCCGTCGGCATGAGCGCCTACGTCACCGACCTCACCGGCGCCATCGCTCTGATCAGCGTGCAAGGCCCCCGCAGCCGCGAGCTGCTCCAATCCCTCAACCCTCAACCCTCGACCCTCGACGCTTTGAAGTTCTTCCACTTCACCAGCGCCGCGATCAACGACACGCAATTGCTCATCTCGCGCAGCGGCTACACGGGCGAGCTGGGCTACGAGCTCTACGTGCCGAGCGAAGAAGCGCTGGGCATGTGGGAGTTCCTGTTGCAGCGCGGGCGTGACTTCGGCCTGCGGCCGTATGGCACGGCGGCCATGCAGAGCTTGCGCATCGAGAAGGCCTTCCCACTGGCCGGCCCCGATATCCCCGACGACGAGAGCCGCACGCCATTCCATCTCGGCCTCGACCGTTGGATTCGCTTCGACAAGCCGGACTTCGTAGGACGTGAGGCGCTGCTGCGCCAGCAGGAGATGGGCATGACCGAGCGATGGGTTGGGCTGCATGTGGAGAGCGAGATCGCGCCACGCGCCGGCGCCGCCGTGATGGCCGTGAGCGAAATCGCACCGCAGCGCCGCACGCGCAAGAGCGGGGCGCGCGCCGGCGAGGCCATCGAGCCGCTCGTCGCCGGTGGGCAGGTGGGCGTCGTCACCAGCGCCGCGCGCGGGCACAGCGTGGGCAAGATGCTGGCGCTGGCGTTCGTGCAGACCACGCATGCCTTCCCCGGCTGCCAATTGATGGTGGACGTGGAGGGCGAGCCGCGCCCGGCCAAGGTCGTGCCGATTCCGTTCTTCGATCCCCAAGGGATTCGTATGCGCGCAAGAGTCAGCGCCTGACGCGCTCCGAGCGCGTCAGGCGCTCAACGGGCCTCACAAGCCTTCACCGACTTGTTCTCCACCTGCACCCTGGCTTTCAACAAGTGCCATGGCCGCACCGGCAGCCTGTTCGAGCATCCCTTCCATCGCATCGTGGTAGACAACGACATGTACTTCACGCGGTTGATCGACTCGCGCATCAGCCGCGCCGCCGCAGGCGGCGTCGGCTGATGCGCAGGTTAGCCCGCCACAGCTTTCTAAAGACCAAGCACGGCATACGCAATTGCCTGTGGTAACCCATGCAAGATGGTGGGCGCGATGATACTGCCACTCTTCTCCCTGACAAACCCCAAGACCAGGCCGCTAAAGAACGTCCAAAAACCCCACCACCAGGCCGGTTGCCAACGACCGCCAACCAAACTGCCGAGGTTGAGTACGTGCATCAACCCAAAGAGGGCAGCAGTTATCGCAATACCCCAACCATAATTCACGCCGAAAAACCGGAACGGCTTCCCGAAAGCAATATTTAATCTGGATTGGATATACCCCCGAAACAACAGCTCTTCCCCCAGCCCAAGAAAAAAGACATAGAAAACAAAAGCAGATAGGGCATTCCCCGCCCTGGCTCCGGTAGCGAGTTCCGAGCAGGCTATTGGCGAGATCGCGCCCAGTGAGACTCCATTTGCGCTCGCCGTTGGCTTGCGCTGTAACAGCCAGCCCGTTGCGAAAAGAACAGCAATTTGGAGAGCAGCCAGGATAAGCGAGCCGCGCCATTCTCTATAGTCAACCAATGCGAAGACAACGCTGGCTATGGCCACAGGTACGAACGCGGTTGCCGCTATATCCAGATGGTAGGAAGCGTTACGCACAGATAGGCCATAGGCTTCCAGGTTCCTGTGAGTCGCTACCAGCAGCAGCAAGGGGATGATGATCATTACACCATACTCGACGAAGAACCGATTGGTTACTTGCCTTTCCCACCTGCCAACGGGCGATAGACTCACCAGGGCTATGAGCAACAAGGTAAGGCCGAAGACAATTACCACTTCGATGACTGCTTTTGCCTTTTGCATCTTTTCACCTGGCGGGCTAACGCCTACATCCATCGCAATCCAAGCCGGCATAGATTCTGCGATGACTTTTGCAGGTGGAAGTATTCGTCGTGCGACGATGCTTTCGTCTAAACATACGCATGTAGCGCGCGAGCAGGTGTTGGCGTGGTTCGGCGGGGCCGAGCGCGATCGCGCCTTCCATGCACAGTTTGTGGACGATGATGCCGTCGCGCGGCTGGCGCCTGATGATTAAGCGCCTAACGCGCTCCGATTTCTAGTGCCTACGCCGCTGACCGCCGTCGCATCACAGGGCGATTGCGTTACGGCTGAGTCACAACATCACGAGCAGGCTTCAACATCCCCGCTGCCTACCGGCTGACGAGACGGCCCAACGGTTTGCGCTTTAGCCGCGCCGCGAAGAGCAGCGGAGCGGCGTCAGATGCAACCTTCCTGGCAGGCGGGGCCTGCCTTCAATCCGGATGAAACAGCCGCGCAATTCCGGTATACTCAAAATCGTCAGGCACGCAAGCCATACATTTCGCGCTGGTGGTCGGGTTTCTCCCGCCCCGAGGTGCAACCTGGTTTCCGGTCACGATGATTTGTTCTCTGGTGGCGCTCTGCGACCCCGATTAGTAAGCTATCCTCTCTCCTGGTGACCGGGCCTGACACATCATCTGCCCGGAGGTCCTCCATGAGCAAGCTCTCGTCCCATCCTTCTCCATCCCAACTCGAAGTGCGCACCCCGCAAGGATTGCCGCTCATCCAGCCCCATGCGGCCGGGGCGGATATCGGCGCACAGGCGATCCAAATCTGCATCCCCGGCCCCGACAACACCCAAATCGTGCGTACCTTCGGTGTCTACACTGCCGACTTGCAGGCAGCCGCCCAGTGGTTGCTCGAGAACGGCATCCAGACCATCGCCATGGAATCCACCGGCATCTACTGGATTCCCTTCTTTGAGATGCTCGAACAGGCAGGCATCCACTGTTGCCTGATCAGCGGGGCAGTCACCCGCCGCATCCCCGGCCGTCACAAGAGCGACGTGCTCGACTGTCAGTGGATCCAGACCCTCCACTCTTACGGCCTGCTGGCCGAGTCCTTCCGTCCCGAAGCCGACCTGATCGCCCTGCGCGCCCTGCTGCGCCATCGCACCCAACTTATCGAACACCGCGCCCCGCACATCCTGCACATGCAGAAGGCGCTGGTGCAGATGAACATCCGCCTGCCGCAGGTCGTGAGCGACATCACCGGCCAGACCGGCCTGGCCATCCTCCGCGCCATCGTTGCCGGGGAGCGCGACCCGCACAAACTCGCCGCCTTGCGCAACTACCGTTGCAAGAAGGACGAAGAAGAGATTGCCAAAGCCCTGACTGGAACCTGGCGCAAAGAGCATCTCTTCGTACTCAAGCAGTCGCTGGAGATGTATGACTTCTACACCCGCCAGATCGAAGCCTGCGACGCCGAGATCGAGCGCACCTATTCCCTCACCCGTCCCAACTGGCCCGATCCCGACCCAGACGATACCGACCCCCTCCCGCCCAACAAGCGCAAATCGCACAGCAAGAACCTGCCCAAAGAGACACCTGTCCGCATCCGTCAGCACCTGCGCCGTATCAGCGGCATCGACATCACGGCTGTGGATGGCCTCAGCCTCGACCTGGCGCAGAAGATCATCTGCGAAATCGGCACCGATATGAGCAAGTTCCCCTCCGCGAAACACTTTGCTTCCTGGTTGAAGTTGGCCCCCAACAACGAAATCACCGGCGGCAAAATCATCCGCTCCTCGACCGGCAAGAGCCACAACCGCGCCCGCCAGGCCTTCTTGCAGGCGGCCGCCTCGCTGGCGCGCAGTCACACCGCCCTGGGAGCCTTCTACCGCCGCTTGCGGGCACGCATCGGCCCCGCCCAGGCCCAGGTGGCGACAGCCCACAAGCTGGCCCGCATCGTCTATCACCTGTTAAAGTTCAAGGTGGAGTATCAAGCCTTCACCGCCCAGGAATACGAGCGTACCTATCGAGAACGAGAAATCCAACACCTCCAACGCAAAGCCGCCCACTTTGGCTTGTCCCTTACGCCCCTCCCCGCTGCTATTGCTGTTTCTTAGTTCTTAGTAAGGTGAAGACAACAACCCTATATGTTTCGTCGAAAAGCAGCTTGTAAATGAAGTTGTAGATTGCATGAATCCAAAGAGGCAACCACAGGCTTCTTGAGTAATAGAACGACAATGCAAAGAGCAACCCCATTAGCAAGTAGGAGAACGCTCCCGCCCAAGTCAACTCCGCTCCAAAATGAAAAGCTGCAAAGATCAAGGCGCTGAATAGCCCAGACAGAACGGGTTGGAAACGGTCATTGAGATTAGCCAGGGTGTAACCACGAAAAAGACCTCCTCACGCCACGCAGATGCAACGGTCAGCACTGCCAACAGCACATATGCTGCTGCACCCTGACTAGCTCTCAATCCTTGAATGGCGTATCCCCCTACACCCCACAGTATCAGCACCTTTAGAGCAGGGGCAGATATTCCCAGAAGTAACCCCAGGAGCAGTTCCCGCCCTGGACGTTCAGGGGCATTCCACCCCACTTCTGCCAAAGTACGTCGATCCACCGAACGTGCGAGTACAAATACAATCGCGGTTATTACGATAGCAGACAACAGAGCAGTGAACAGGAGCAATCCCTGGGGAGGATTCGCGAGCACAGTTTGAATCTCGCCCAAACTAAAGCCAAGAACCAGTAGACCCAGCAAGGCGACAATCATGTTTGCCACCACCGCTAGGCCGTGACACAATAACAACCTGCCGATGATCCAGTACAATTGACGCCGTCTCTTCATGAACCCTCATTGAAGCCGCCCAACTTAGTATTCTGCTGCAATTCTGCGAGCTAACCCCGCACTCCATCAAACGACCTCAGCACGACGTATTCTCGCAAAGCTGCGGCTTATCTTGCAAATGTGCGCAACACTAACACTACTGACAGTCGGGCACCATGGGAAACCCTGCGGAGACAAAACAAGACGCGCCACATCTTCCAAGCCCTCTCGCCTGCTCGATCAGCTCCGCAACGCCACACGCCGCCTCCATTATGCCTACAGCACCGAGAAGTCCTAAGTCCAGTGGGTCACCCGCTTCATCCTCTTTCACCACAAACGCCACCCCAAAGACATGGGCGAGCCCGAGGTGATCGCTTGGCTCACCCACCTGGCCAAGGAACGCGACGTCGCCGCGTCAATCCAGAACCAGGCCCTCAGCGCGGTGTTGTTTTTGTATCGCCACGTCCTTCAGCGCCCGCTCGACCTCACCATCGAGGACGGCGTGTGGGCGCAGAAGCCGGCCCGTCTGCCCACCGTGCTCACCCGTGACGAAGCCCTGCGCGTCATCGCTTGCCTGCACAGCGAATTCGCCCTCATGGCCAAACTGCTCTATGGCTGTGGCTTGCGGCTGAACGAGTGCGTCGGCCTGCGCGTGCAAGACATCGACTTCCAGCGCAGGCAGATCATCGTGCGCGACGCCAAAGGCGATCAGGATCGCGTCACCATGCTGCCGGCCGCGCTGGTTGCGCCGCTGCAAGAGCACCTCACGCGCGTGCAGGCCGTGCATCGGCGCGATCTCCAGCGTGGGTTTGGATTCGTTGATTTGCCCGAGGCGCTGGCGCTGGCCGGGCAGCGACTGAAGCTCGACCCGGAGAACTTCAACGTGTTACTCGCCCTGGCGTCCATGCATCGGCATCTGGGGGACGCAGCAGCCAGCGCGCGCTTCGCCGCACAGGCGCGGGCGCGCATCCCGCCGGACGACCACTACAACCTGGTCTGCCTGGAATCGGTGTGCGGGGACGCCGACGCCGCCTTCGATCACCTGCGCCTGGCGGCAGCCGATCCCGCCTGCGACCGTGACTGGGCGCGGCAAGACCCGGACTTCGAGTGGATTCGGGAGGATGCGAGGTTTGAGGAGATAGTAGGATAGTGTTGTTGGTGTCATTAGCGTCGGAGGTGCTTGATGGGTGTGATCAAGCGATTCGAGGATCTGGTGGCTTGGCAGGAAGCCAGAAAGCTATCGCAGGCGATTCGGGCGCTGTGTCGCCAAGGCGCTCTCGCCAAGGACTATGCGCTGTGCGATCAACTGCGGCGCGCGTCTGCCTCGGCCATGACCAACATCGCCGAGGGATTCGACAACGAATCGCGGGCCGAATTCGGCCGCTTCCTCACCATCGCCCGGCGCTCCGTCGTCGAAGTCCAGTCGCTGCTCTACACGGCGCTGGACGACGGCCTGATTGACGAATCGACCTTCCGGCATCATTACAATATGGCCGGTCGAACGAAATCCATCATTCACAATCTTCGCCGTTCGCTCAACATGAACACCAAACGCATCGCCGAATCCCCAGCCACCTACGCCACCATAGACACCCCTGACACCATTGACACCATTGACACCCCCGACACCACTGACACCAACGACACCCATGACACTACCTAACCACTTCCACACCATCGTCGCCGGCGTGGGCGGCATGGGCAGCGCGACGTGCTACTACCTGGCGCGGCGCGGCAAGCGCGTGCTCGGGCTGGAGCAGTTCGACATCCCGCACACGCGCGGCAGCTCGCACGGCTACACCCGCATCATCCGCCTGGCCTACTACGAGCACCCGTCGTACGTCATGCTGCTCAAGCGCAGTTACGAGCTGTGGCACGAGATCGAGAAGACCGCCGGCGAAAAGCTGTTGCACATCACCGGCAGCATCGACGCCGGCCCGGCCGACAGCTGGGTGTTCAAAGGCGCGCTGCAGAGCGCTATGCAATACGACCTGCCGCACGAAGTGTTGACCGGCGTCGAGCTGGCGCAGCGCTTCCCCGGCTATCGCTTCCCGCACGACATCCTGGCGCTATATCAGCCGCAGGGCGGCTTCCTCACCCCGGAGCGCTGCATCGTGGCCTACGCCAACGCGGCCATGGCGCTGGGCGCGGAGATTCACGGGCGCGAGAAAGTGCTCGGCTTCGAACCGACGGCGACCGGCGGCGTGCGCGTGCGCACCGACCGCGACGAGTACTTCGCCGATTCGCTCGTCGTCACCGCCGGCGCGTGGGACGCGCAACTGATGCCGTTCCTGCGCGGGCTGGCCGTGCCGGAGCGGCAAGTGCTCGCCTGGCTACAGCCGCGCCGGCCGGAGCTGTTCCAACCGAGCAACTTTCCGGTGTTCAACTGCCTCGTGCCGGAGGGCCGCTTCTACGGCTTTCCGATCCACGGCGTGCCCGGCTTCAAGTTCGGCAAGTATCACCACTTCGAAGAGCGTGGCGACCCCGACCGGCTGATCCACGGCGATGATGGCGAGCCGCGGCCCGACGACGAGGCCATGTTGCGCGATTTCGCCAGCCGTTACTTCCCTGATGCCGCCGGCCCAACCATGACGCTGGCCGCGTGCATGTTCACCAACACGCCCGACGGCCATTTCATCATTGACCAGCATCCCCAATTTCCGCAGATTTCATATGCCTCTCCCTGTTCGGGACACGGCTACAAATTCGCCAGCGTCATCGGCGAGATCATGGCCGAGCTGGCCGATCTGGGCTATTCGCGCTGGGATATTTCGCTGTTCCGCGCCGATCGCTTCGGCGTGCCAACATCGGCGCTGTTCCGCGACAAAGGGCCCGCCCCGCGCGCGCGAATCGAGCAGCACGATCCGTTTGGGGCGGCGGGATCGAGACCCCAGGGGTCTTTCCGTCGCGCAACGCAACAGCAATTCGCCAGACCCTTGGAGTCTGAACCGGTGCACGACACCCGTGACCCGCGCTACTGGCAGCGCAATGCCGTAACGCCGTTTTGGTAGTCTGACGCCGCCACGACCGGAACTCTTGGCGGCTTACTCGGTAGAGTCGTTAGCGCAGAGAGAGTGACGCTCATGGCACAGCAACACGAACGACCATCCGCCGGCGAGCCGGGCGAGCAGCCGGCACGCCCCGAAGCGCAGGCCGATGACGCGCATACGCCCTTCGACGACGAGCTGGAGCTGTGGATCATCGCCAGCTCGACGTGAGGCGGCGTGGATCCGGAGACCGGGCGCGTGTCGTCCGGCTGCTGATGTCGCTAGATGCGCATGCCGGTCTGGGCGTGAAAGAAGTGCAGGCGATCCGGCGGCAAGACTAACCTGACCGGCCTGTGCAGGGGAATGTCGTGCTCCAACGGCGCGCGGACGATCAGGCGTGCGCCGTTCACGGTCGCATGCAGCAACTGCGCGCGATCGGAGGGCAGGCGCTCGACGAATTCAAAGGCGAGGCGCACCGCGTTGCTGCGCTCGCCGGTCGCCGATGCGTCGTCGGCCTCGATCAGGATATCCTCCGGCCGGATGCCGACGAGGATCGGCTGGCTGCGCACGACGAAGCTCAGCACGCGCGGCGGCAGCGTTAAGCGCGTCCCCAGTGCGATTACCTGGCCGCCCTCCACCACGCCGTCGAGCAGGTTCATCGGTGGGATGCCGAGAAAGCCGGCCACGAAGGCGCTGGCCGGTCGGGCATACACGTCGCGATACGTGCCGACTTGCAGCACTCGTCCGCGATCCATGATCGCCAGCCGATCGCCCATGATCGTCGCCTCGGTCTGGTCGTGCGTGACGTAGAGCGTGGTGATGGCGAAGCGGTTGATCAGCCGGCGGATCTCGATGCGCGTGGACGATCGCAGTTGCGCGTCCAGGTTGGACAGCGGCTCGTCGAACAACAACAGCTTGGGGTTGCGGCAGATGGCGCGCGCGATGGCCACGCGCTGCTTTTGTCCGCCGGAGAGCGTGCTCGGCATGCGCCCCAGCAGTGCCTCGAAGCCCAGCCCCATGATCTGCGCCGTTTGGCGCACGCGCTCGTCAATCTCCGCCTCGCGCTTGTGCATCTTGAAGAAGAAGGCCAGATTGCCCTTGCTCTCGAATTGTGGGTAGAGCGCGTAGTTCTGGAAGACGATGCCGATACCGCGATCTTTCGGCGGCACATCGCGCATGTTTTGGTCGCCGTAGAACACCTCGCCGTCGTAGCTCTCCAGGCCGGCGATCACGCGCAGCAGGGTGGATTTGCCGCAGCCCGATGGGCCGAGGATGACCATGCTCTCGCCGTCGCGCACGTCGAGGCTCACGCGATCCAGCGCCAGCACGCTGCCCGCCGGCGGCGCATCCTCGGCGGTGCGCTCGTGGGGTTGCCGGCCGGTCATGCGCGCCTGGCGCTGCTCTTCGCGCAGGGAGGGCGCGAGGGCTTCGCCGAAACGCTTGCTCACGTTGACGACGTGAATGCTTGCCATGGGCGCGATGATAATGTAGCCTGCTGAAAAGATACTTCCAAATAGGTGGACGATGACATCGAGCGAGGCACTGTATCACATCGGATTTGGGCGGGGCGATCTGGGGGCGCAGCCGCCTACGTTGGCGTTCTTGAGCGGCGACCCGGATCGGGCGCGTGCCATTGCCGAGCGCTACCTCACGGGCGTCAAGAAGCTGTCGGAGAATCGCGGGCTGAACAGCTATCTGGGCGCGTTGCCGAACGGGCAGCCGGTGCTTTCGGCGACCAGCGGCATGGGCGCGCCGTCGCTGAGCATCGTGGTGAACGAGCTGGTTCAGGTCGGCGTGCGCGTGATTATTCGCATAGGCACATGTGGATCTATTCAACCTCATGTCAAGCCCGGCAGCATCGTAATTACAAGCGCCGCGCTGTGCCGACAGGGCGCAGCCAACGACATCGCGCCGATTGAATATCCGGCAGCGGCCGACCCCTTCCTGACGGTGGCGCTGGCCGAAGCGGCGCGTGAGCTGGGGGTGGAGCACCATGTGGGCATCACTGCCAGCGTGGACACCTTCTATGAAGGACAAGAGCGCACCGGGTCGGCCAATCCGCATCTGCTGCGCGCCTTGCGCGGCGTCACCGAGGAGTATCGTCGCCTGAATGTGCTGAACTATGAGATGGAGAGCGGCACGCTGTTCAAGATGGGCGGCGTGTATGGCTTCGCCGCGGGTTGCGTGTGCGGCGTGATCGCCCAGCGCTCCGAGGACGAGCGCGTTGTGCTGGAGGCCAAAGCGATCGCCGTCGAGAACGCGATCCGGGTTGCAGTGGAGGCGGCGAGGAGGTTAGAACTGATTAGTTGACCATCGAGCTGCACGAGCGGGATCCGGCCTTATGTCTCATCGAGGTCATCATGATGCGGTGGACACCAGCTCCGGGACAAACTAGGTAAGCACTCCGATCACGCATCGTTCACACTTGCAGGCCTACCTCTGCCATCAGCGGCGCAAGCTGCACTGGCCGGCCAGAGTGTGCCGAGCGCCGGATTGCTTCTAACACACAAATCGTCTCAATGCCTTCTTCAAGGTCAGGGGAGTAGGGGCGATTCTCGAGCAGCGCCTCGGCAAAATATTCGGCGTAGTTGGCGAATTCGCCGTAATGCATGCCATGCACTTCGTTGTTGAAGTAATAGGCGCGCTTGCCGTAGAGCGGATCCTCAACGATGTCGCCGTCGGGCGAGGTGTGGATGTAGCGCATGTCATGATACTGGGCCAGGCTGGTTCCCTCTGAGCCATATAGCATCAGCTCGATCGCATTGCGAGCGGATGGCAGATCATGGAGACCGTAATGACCCATCGCTCGGCCGATGCGTCCATCGCTGCTGCGCAAGTTGGCGGCGTAGATATCAAATCCAGCGCCATACTTCTGGGCCAGTGACGAGCGATATCCAAAAGCGTGCACCTCGATGATACGGCCGAGATACCAGCGCACTAGGTCCACTGGATGGCTCAGGCACAAGAAGGCCCAATCCGTAGTTGTGGCTGCCCAAGGACTCTTCTCGTAGAACCAATCCATGCGATGCACATAGTGCGCGTCAACGAGTTCTAGCGAGCCAATCTCACGCCGCTCAAACGCTCGCCGTTGTCGCTGGAAGGGTTCAAAGAAACGCGTGCTTTGTCCCACCATCAACTTGCGACCGGTGCGCCGGCCTGCTTCTAGCACACGTTTCGCGTCGTCGAGGGAGTTCACCAGTGGCTTCGTGCAGATCACATGTTTGCCTGCCTCGAAAGCCTGCACGACATGCTGGCCATGCAGGTGATCCGGCGTGTAAATACAAACAATGTCCACATCGCTGCGCGCTAGCATTTCCTCGTAACGCGTGGTGTAGAACAGATTGGGACAAATGGCACGTGTTGAAGCGATCTTTTCTTCGTTTAAGTCGCATCCTGCCACAGCGCGGACGTGGGTGGTGCGAAGCCGACCGATGTCCCTGGGGTCGGTCGCTGGATCGCGTGGCACAGGATGGGTCAGCGCCACGAGCATCGTGCGCCCTTCATGCAGACCAAGCACGCCGATTCCAAGCCGATGATTCATGACGTATAGAACCCATGAGAATCAGACACGGTGAACTGTTGCCCACACATCGCGACATGCGTCGAGATCGCGCGTGACTTTGCGTCCAAGCTCTAAGTCTAGGTAGAGCGTTGCAATCTCATATGGACGCATCTCAAAGGTAACAGCGCTCCAAGTGCTTAAAACCTCCAGCGGTGGCTCTGCGGGTGTTGGCGCCAGCCGGTTGATGGTTTCGCCGAGCAAATTAGTCTTGCGCGCGTCGGCGATGCGGCCTGGCAGGCGCAGTCGCACGCTTGTGGCTTGACCGTTGAACTCGACGAGACGCAGAACATACGGATATTGCACGTCCTCAAGTTGGGACTCTCGGTAAAACGCTGTGACGGCGACGTTGTCGGCGTCGCACCACACGCATCCGAAAGCTGGCGGGAGCACGTCGGACGCTTGCTTCGGGTGTGCTCCGTTTGTCTTCTGGAAAGAACAAAGCACCGGGCGCGCAAATTCCTGTGCCAGCTTCCAGCGCTCTGCGTGGTTGATGCGACCGTGGGATATAAAACGAACGCGCACGTCGAGCTGGTCGTAGAAGAAATCTTCATCCCATGGGTCATACATCGTTAGGACATGGAGTAAACGATCGCCATCGCGCAGAAATGCCTGACTTCCGTCGTGCAGCATAAGTACCCCGCGTTCACCGCTGGCCGGGTCGGCCTCAACCAAGTCAACGAGCTGTAGCGCTGTGAACGGGTTGTGCACTTCCTCAAACCACTGCTTCGAAGTCATCCAGTCCCCGATTGGATACTTTTTGAGGTATGTGCCGTGTGGATTGACCTGGCTTACGCCATAAGGGTGATCGTGAATGAGGGTATAGGGGAACCGAACAGCGATCGGCGTGCACAATGCGGCGTTCACACCACCATCTGGTCTGGGCAGGTTGCGGGCTGTGTAGTGCAAATCTACAGCATCCTGATCCAGGGCTAAAGTAATCGTAATGGTGACAAGCGCCCCGTCACGCCCGAATCGGTTGATGCGAATCGCGTCGCCTGTCAGGACCACATCGGCCCGCTCGAAACAGTCTGCTATCCCGTTGCGCACCATGGACAAATCAGCAAGTGGCCGTGTCGCATCCAACGCCCCATCGGGAAAGGCTTCACCGGTGATTTGTACGATCTTGCCGAGATTACAGTTGACGGTGACAGAGAGTGCGCCGCGCCTCAGGGTGATCATTCCATTGTCTTTGATCTGCTCGATAGACGGCAGATCATCGTCGCGCATGTGATCAGTGATGGCGCAGTAGCCGAATGGGGGAATGTTGCGAAGGTGAAATTTCTGACCCGTTTCCGGATCAACGATGACGGCGCTGCGCGGCCATCCAAGCGGGTTGTAGGCGACCGGACACCCTACACGGCGGGCGAGCAATTGCATCGTGCGATTGATTACATGGCGGCTCAGACTGAGGCTGCGCTCGTAAGAATACACACCGATGAATCCGCACAGCCCTTCGCATTCGTCATTGTCGTGATGCTGTGCAGCAAGCAGCTCGCGCCAGGCTTCTTCCAGCTCCCAGACCGGATAAACGTCCCAGCTAGGATAGGGACGCCCGAAGAAAGCGGACATGGCTGAAATAGACTCTGCTGCGAGTAGCTGGTGCTCACTTGTGCGGCTGAAGCGACGCATGCGGTCGCCATTTTTTCCGAGGCTCATGCCATGGAAGACATCGTCGAGTGCATATTGCCGAGGCGCGGCAACTTCTCTTGCCAACTCAAGAAATTCAGAGAGCGTGACCGGCCGCATATCGAAGCGAGGGTCGGCCAACAGCGCGCGTAGCGGCGGCAGGATTACTTCTGATCGGCACATCCAGTCGGGGGAAGGCATGAGTTCCAGCCATTGCAGGATGAGCGGCCACTTCATCTCGCGTAGTTGTGGGCTTTCGAGCAAGCCTTCGAAGTCCTCGGGCCATTGATGGAGATTGAGCGCATTCCGCGGGGCGGTGAGCAGCCGGCTGCCATCCAGACCTTCCCACCAGACTGCTGGCGCGTGCTCGATTGGCATTACCGGCGTATGCCATGTCCACTGAAAGAAGAGAGCGGCGTATTCATAGCCCACGCCTCTCAGAATTTGCGGAAGTTGAGGGAAAAAATCGAATTCTTCTTCCCAGAACGTGCGCGGGCGCACACCTAATAGGCGCATCGCCGCGCGCACCCCAAAGATGCGCTGACGGATATTGGATTCTCCACCATGGAACAATCCGTAAGGCTGGCCATATGATGCGCCCACCACTTCGATTTGCCCTTGCTGAACAGCGCAGCGCAACTCGGCGAGTGCTTCAGGCGACTCAGCGGCCAGCTTCTCATAGCCAATCGCGTCGAAGTTGACATTGCCTTTGACGCCGGCTTCGCGACACAAGCGCAACATGTCATGGATAGAGCTGGGGAGGACATTGTAGCCCCATAACCACTCCATGTCTACCCAATGCATGTGATTGCCAAAAGTGTAATAAATCGGAATACGCATATTGGGATACCGCAATAAACGAGTGATGATAGATCAGTTACTTGATCGCGCCGCGCGTCAGTCCACTCACGATCAGCCTTTGGAAGAGTAAGACCAGGACAAGTATCGGCACAATCATCACCACGCTCATAGCACTCAGAAGATCCCAGGGGCGTCCACCGCCAGCTGTGGGCTGTACCGCAAGCTCAACCAAGCCAACGCTGAGCGTTTTGTTTGATCCACTAGTAGCGAACACCAACGGATAGATCAGCTCGTTCCAGGCAATGATGAAGTTGATGATGAACATTGTGACAAGTGCTGGGCGCATAATCGGCAATGTGATGAACCAGAAGAGCTGAGGTAAACGCGCGCCATCCATGATTGCCGCTTCTTCGATCTCGTAAGGGATTTGGCGCAGAAAAGGAACCAGAATCCAAATTGTGAACGGGAGGACGAGCGAAGACATAAGAATAACCAATCCGTGATAGGTATTAATCAAATTGGTGCTCTTGAACAACTCGAACAAAGGCACAAGGCCGCCAATCTGGGGTAGCGCAATTGAAATGACGAAGGCGATAAAAATGAGGTTCGCGCCGTGGAATTGGATGCGGGCCAGCGCATAGCTGGCGAGAAAGGCCGCAGCAACGGAAACTAGGCTTGAACCTGCAGCAAATAACAGTGAATTAACGAAGTAGCGAACCAGCGGAATGCTGTTCGCGAGCGCTTGGTAGTTTTCGAGGGTAAAAGTGCTGAACCAGTAGCGTGGTGGAATGGTAAACAGCTCGTACTTCGGCGTGAACGATGACAGCACAATCCAGTAGAATGGGAAGAGCACGATAAACAGAAAGATAAAAACCGCAATCGCCAGCAGTGCACTGTCGACTGCACGTGCCAAGCGCATGTTCACAATGACACCTCCACTTTGCGAAACAGTAACAAGCCGATAATGCTGGCGATGCCAACAACGATGAATAGCACCATGCTGATTGCTGAGGCATAGCCGAAGTTGAGTGCGGTGAACGCGACTTGATAAATGCGATAGGCCAGCAACTGAGTTGCAAATCCTGGCCCGCCGCCCGTCATCGCGAAGACCAGGTCGAAGGCGGCTAATTGCCACACTACCATGAATAGACCAATGGTGACGATCTGCGGCATGATCAACGGCAGCGTGATGTAGAAGAAAGCAGAGACGCGGTTTGTGCCATCTACCCTGCCGGCTTCATAGAGGTCTTGGGGCACGCCTTGTAAGGCGGCTAGAAGTACCAGTCCAACGAACGGTGTGGATTTCCAGACATTTGTAGCGATGACTGCTGCGCGCGCTCCCCAAAAGTCTACTAACCATGGTACTTTCACCCCGATCGTTCGGTGGAGCAAGTCGTTGATGACGCCGTATTGGGTATCGTACATCCACCGGAAGCCGATCGCAGCAACCACCATCGGGATGGCCCAAGGGATGAGGTTGACAGCTCGTACAGCGCCGCGCCCGAAGAAAGCGCGATTCAGCATGAGTGCAATTGCCATCCCTAGCACAATTTCCAGTAATGTCGAGACCGTGACAAACAGCACAGTAAAGCTGATGCTGCTGGTGACGGCGATATCCCGCGTCAACGCCTGGAAATTTTTTAAACCAACGAACTGCTGAGGAGGAAAGGCAGGATTCCAGTCGTGGAAACTCAGCCAGACCGTATTAAAGAAGGGATAGATCGCAGTGAATAGCCGCGTTGCAACTGCGGGTAACAAGAGTAGACAGATAAGGATCGCAGTGCGCCTCATGCGTCGCGTTAGGCGAAACCGCGCAGCTCGCGCAGGCGTGGGCGCGAAAGTCGTGGGCGATTGTGTCATAAGATGCAGGGTGGGGCATCGAGACCTGAACTCAGGCCCAACGCCCCAATCTTTGGAAAGAAGAGGAGTTAACCCAACGCGGCAATGCGTTCCTTGCCCTGTTGCAGGGCTTCGGCCAACGATATTTGCTTTGTCAGATACAGCGAAGCTACGTCGTCCACGATTGATTGAGCTTCGGCAACTTTGGGATGGAAAGGACGTGGTGAAGGAACGTTGGCCTCAGCATATCGCTGCATATGAACGGCTAGACCTTCGTTGCCCATCACTGCCATGATGGACTTGCGCGGCATGACGAACCAACTCTGTCCCTTGGCGAGGATCGGCGCGTTCTCGTTGTTAGTGATAAAGGCGATCAGGTCCAGTGCCTCGGTCTTATTGGGTGCGAACTTGGGCACGGAGAAGCCCCATCCACCCCACCATGACTTGGCGCCGGCAGGGCCGGCGGGCGGCAGCGCAATCTCGGCTTTGCCTTCCTGATACCAATTCTTGTTTCCACGCGCCACGTCCCAGAAGAATGGCCATTGGCGCATGAAGGCGACGTGATCCTTCATGTATTCTTCATTCTGCTGCGTGTAGTCCATCGAGAGCGCAGTTTCTGGCATGATCTTGTGGGTGTGGATGAGATCGTAGGCAAATTGGAAGGCCTGTGCTGTAGCGTCGTCGAACTCAAAGAGGTTGCCTCCGCTCTGTGCAGCCAGATAGGCCATGTAAACGAACGCCAGCGCGGGCTTGATCATTGCCTCCATCGTGCCAAACACCGGTGGATTGGTGAACTCCTTGCCGATTGCCACGACCTCTTCCCACGTCTTGGGTGGTTCGATCTTTCTCTCATCGAACCAATCCTTGCGGTAGAAGGTGTAGCCAATGGCAAACTCGTGCGGGACACGATAGCGCTTGCCGTTGAAGCTATGCCACACTTCGATCTGCTGCTTGAATGATTCGGGGAAGTCGTCCCATGTTTCTTGAGGGATGACTGCGTCGAGTGGTTCCATCCAGCCAGCGCGGTAGAACGTCGGGCCAGAATCGTCTGCGTCGCTCATCACGTCCACCGGACTGACACCGGATTGAAATGCGGGCGCGTATTTAGTGATCATCTCATTGCCGCTCACCGGCCCGCTTTCGAGCGTGACCTTGTGGCCGGTTCGTTCCTCCCATTTCGCTAACACAGGTTTCATCGCGTCATGCGCGAATCCCTGAATTGCCAGCACGAGGGTCTTACGGCCCGCATCGGTGGCCGGGGCTTGGGTTGGAGATAGCTCTGCAGGCTGTGCCGGTTGTTGGGGGGCGCGTGTGGGTGGCGTGGCGCAGGCGCTTAGACCTGCGCCAATGCCCAGGCTTCCTGCGGCTAGGGTGGCGGCCTTGAGAAACTTACGCCTTGAGACTCGGGTCACAGTAGGTTGATCTTTCACTTCTTGCCTCCTAGCTTGTTTAAACTTTCGTGGCAAACGCGCCACGACTCAAACGGTTTGAACCTCTTACCTCACGTTACGCAGCCAGTGTGACGGGCTGCAGCTGGCGCAGGGCGTCAAAAGCTGATTGAACGGCGTGCAGATACAAATGCGATTTCAAGGCAAAATGATTCGACTTGGATTTACGCTTGAGCATCTCGAGCTTGATGAACGCACACAAACTGGCAAAGATGTGATTGGTCTGCGTCGTGACCGTGTGGGCAGGCGAGCGTTCGAGCGCGGCATTCTGCTTGAGCGACTTGTGGAAGGGTTCGATCGTCCATCGTTTTTGATAGAGCGAGGTGATCCCATCGTAGGTGAGCGTGGTGTCGCTGGTGACCAGAAACAATACGCCGGTAGAGCCATCTTTGTTTGTAAAGACTTGCTTGGCCAAAAGCAGCGGGAAGCTCACATCTTCCAGATACACTGGCCGCACCGTGTTTGGTTCGATCACGACTTCATCCACACGCACGTAGATGCCGTGCCGCTTGTCGTCCGCGCTGAGCGCCACCTTGCGATTGGCCTTGAGCGGCATGACAAACTCCTTCTTCAGCTTGTGTTTGACGAAATTCATGTTGTCGGCCGCGGCAAACCACACATCGTTGAGCACGTATTTGAAGGGAATCTGGTTGATCACCGCTTGTTGCAGCATCATGCGGTAATACTCATTCTTGGTGATCGGACTTCGGCGCTTGGTCTTGCCACTCTTCTTGTCCACATACTGCTCGGTCTTGGCGATCAAGCGAAACTCCACTGGCAACGACAGCCCCCGACTGGGCACGTGATACAGCGCCGTCATCAGGTTGATGCCTTTGATCACCTCGCCGCTGGTGTGATCATAGTGCCAGCACACGATGTCGTTCTCGTCGCTGTAGGGTTTCTCGCTGATCGTGTCGTCCACGATCAGCACCCCATCCTCACTTTGAATCTGCCGCACAAATCGCTTGGTCACCTGCCACAACGCCGCCCCGCCGCGCTGTTGGCCGCTCAGCCAGCGGGTGATTTGGTCATGGCTGACGCTCCCTTCGACCACTTGACCCAACCCGGTTGCCGTGGCCTGTCCAAACGTGCACAACAGATAATCGCTATACAGGTCAAGCAAGTCTTGTGTCATGTCGCCATTCTATGGTCGCGCAGTCAGTTCGCGACTGCGTAACGTGAGTTACCTAACTTGCTAGACGATTGCTCGGCAGCTTTCGCGTATCATCAGCCGCGTGGGCAGAACGACACGGAGTGGCGTGGTGCGACCTGTCGTGATGCGCTCGATCAGGAGCGAGACGCTAATGCGTGCGAAGTCTGCTTTCGGTGGAGCGACTGTGGTAAGTGGTGGACAAGTCATCGCCGCAACTGGAATATCGTCGAATCCAACGATCGAAACATCATCTGGAATACGTCGGCCTGTGCGCCATAGGTGATTCATCGCACCGATTGCCATCCGGTCGTTAGCCGCAAACACGGCCGTGAGATGCGGGCAGCGGAGCAGCAACTCAGTCATGACCTGCCTGCCGCTTTCGTAGGTGAAGTCGCCTCGAATGACAAGCTCTGCGGGGAGATGGATACCTGACTCTTGCAGTGCCCTGCGCAGTCCTACGATGCGGTCTGCGCTTGGAGTCTCATCGCGCGGCCCGGCGATGCATCCGATATTCCGGTGACCTAGCTCGATCAAGTGACGGCCGATGAGATACCCTCCTTGCTCGTTGTCGGTCACGATTTGGTCAATAGGTAGATCGCTCAACTCGCGTGCAACTGTGACTACAGGGACGCCGGCCTGCAGAATAGCATTGAACTTGTCGCGCCGGTTGGCGGCCGAGATTAGGATGATGCCGTCCACGCGTTTAGAGAGCAACACCTCGATGTAGGCAGCTTCCTTTGCCTCCGACATGTCGGAGTTGCAGAGGATCACGCTATAGCCTTCAGCGAAGCCGGCGTCTTCCACTGCCCGGGCGAGTTCTGCAAAGTAGGGATTGGAGTTATCCGGTACGATCAGGCCGATCGTTCGTGTCTCCCGACGCCTCAGACTGCGCGCAAGGGTGTTGGGCCGGTAACCGAGTTCGGCGATTGCTACCGTCACCCGTTGCCGCGTAGCCGGGTCAACGTAGCGTGTTTGGTTGATCACGTGTGAGACAGTTGTAGCGGAAACCCGAGCCAACTCGGCGACATCCTTTATGGTTACCATTGAGGCAATCGTTTGCGCAAGCCTTTGCTCGATAATACTAGAAATCTCTCTACTAGTCAATCAGTTGTGTGCTTCCGGGCTTCCTACTTCCTGTTGTTGCAGTGCATCTCTAAGAAAGGCGTCTCAGTCTTATGATGATTTAACCTTGTTGTGCCATCATCTAAGTCTAACGAAAGAGAATGGCCTGCTTGGTCATTCGATGATGTTCGGGTAGCACTGTAGATTTATGCATCGCTTTCGAGATCGTTCCCAAGCCGGCCAGTTGCTGGCGCAGCGGTTGCGGCGCTACGCCGGGCGCGACGATGTTGTCGTGTTGGCGCTGCCGCGTGGTGGTGTGCCCGTGGCCTACGCGATCGCTAGCGCGTTGAACGCGCCGCTTGATGTCTTCGTGGTGCGCAAGCTGGGCGTGCCAGGTGAAGAGGAGCTGGCGATGGGAGCCATCGCTTCGGGTGGTGTGCGTGTGCTCTCGCGAGAGCTGATCGAGGAG
Source organism: Candidatus Roseilinea sp. (assembly GCA_025998955.1). NCBI lineage: Bacteria > Bacillati > Chloroflexota > Candidatus Thermofontia > Candidatus Roseilinea > Candidatus Roseilinea sp. The sequence continues at coordinate 1,472,126 of AP024676.1, read as the reverse complement.
TTGGGGCTGACCGATGAGGATGTCGAGCGCGTCGCGGCCCGCGAGTTGGCCGAGCTACAGCGACGCGAGCGCGTCTTTCGCGGTGATCATCCCTTCCCCAGCTTAGAAGGGAAGACCGTAATCCTGGTGGATGACGGCATTGCTACCGGCGCAACGATGCGCGCCGCCATCCGCGCCGTGCGGGCGCATCGGCCAGCGTGGGTGAGTGTCGCTGTGCCGGTCGGTGCGCCGCAGGCGTTGGAATCGCTCCAGGATGAGGCCGATGAGCTGATCTGCCTGCTTTCTCCCGAAGTGCTGATGGGCATCGGCGCATGGTATCAGGACTTTAGCCAATTGTCCGATGCTGAAGTTATGGCTTACCTGCGGCGGTCCCACACGAGCGCGCATGCGATGAGCGCGGACGGACAGGCGCCGCCAGCTACGTTGCACTAGTGCAGTGCGTGGTGCGCCCTTGCTTCTTCGATCAATGCCTGCTTGAGATCCCACAACTTTTGGCTGAGCGAGACGTGATAGGTGTGAGGATTGATCAGGCGACGTACGCCGGCGTCCAGTCGCTCGATGTCGTGCTGTCGGATCGCACGTATCTCCTCGATCGTGGGTAGAGCGTAGACCAATCGGCCCTCTCGTAGCACTTCGACCAGGAGCGGCTCGAAGCTCGAAATTTCATTGCTGCGCAAGCTGCGGAACTTGGTATGGTCGGTCGGATGACGCAGGATGATCCATTCGAGCTGGCGCGGGTCTTCGTCGTACAAGCACAGCAGATCGGCTGTAGCCAGCCCGCGCTGATCGTACAGCCGCCACACGGTCTTGTTGCCGGGGTTCAACGTCTTCACCGGCGTCTCGGAGATTTTGATTGCCGGCACCCACGTGCCGTCGCGCTCGATCGAGACTAACTTGTAGACGCCGTCGAGGGCTGGATCGCCGTGTGATGTGATCAGGTTCGTGCCGACGCCGTAGACCAAGCGCGAAATTACGTGCTCCGCATCCACGCCGTAGCGTCGCGCCTCGTCGCGGATTTGTGCCGTGATCTGCCAGATCACCAGTTCGTCGAGTTGGTTCGACAACACGATGGATGTGTCGGCGAAGCCGGCTTCGTCCAGCATCTTTGCCGCCTGGATGCTTAAGTAGGCCAGGTCGCCGGAGTCGAGGCGAACACCGACCGGCTTGTGCCCTTTGCGTCGCAGCTCCTCGAACACCTTGATGGCGTTCGGCACGCCGCTCTCCAGCGTGTTGATCGTGTCCACCAGCAACAAGCAGTCGTCTGGATAGACCTCGGCATAGGCACGAAAGGCATCCAGCTCGCTGCCGCCCATCGCGATGAACGCCTGCACCATGCTGTGGGCGTGGGTGCCCTTCGGCGGGAAGCCCAGCACGTGCGACATGCCGGCGTTCGACGAGAAATCGGCGCCGCCGATCAGCGCGGCGCGCGTGCCGGCGTTCGCGCCTCGATCCTGCGCACGGCGCATGCCGAACTCCAGCACTGTCCGGCCCTGGCTGCTCTCGCGGATGCGCGCGGCTTTGGTCGCGATCAGCGTCTGAAAGTTGAGCTGGTTGAGCAAGGCGCTCTCGAGCAGTTGAGCGGCGGCCATCGGCCCTTCGACGACAGTGAGCGGCGCGTGTGGGTGCACCACGTGGCCTTCGGGGATCGCGCGCAGGGTGATGCCATCGAAGTTGCCGTAGCGTTTCAGCCAATCCAGAAAGTCGGCGCCGAAAAGCGGATTGCCCGCGCGCGTCTTCTGCGCCTTCAGGTAAGCCAGGTCTTCGTCGCGGAATCGCGCGTGCTGCATCCATTCGATCAGCGTGCCCAGGCCGGCGTTCACGCAATAGCCGGCCTGGTGTTTGCCGTAGTCGGGATAGCTGCGGAAGAAATGGTCGAACTGCGCGCGTCGTTCATGGATGCCGGCGCGGTAATACAACTGCGCCATGGTCAACTGGTACTGGTCGGTGAACAGAATGCCTTCGGCGATGTCTCGGTGGCTGGGTTTCATATTCGTCATCCTCTAGTTCCTAGAATGATAGGCGATGGGATATTTGCCACGTAATCTTCTCCCCAGGCGAGCAGCACCTTGTTGAGCATATGGGCAAGCCGCACGCATCCCCCGTCGGCGCAGCCCAGGCGTTTACACCTGGATGGGTCTTTGATAGGAGGCATGGTCTCTCGTGAGGAGATTTGTAACCGCTTCGCCTACGCAGCGGATTGTAGGCGCGGCGTCGTGCTGCTTGGCAGATGGTCGTTTATCTTGTACTTGGCCTTCCCACCCGGCAGATCTATGCGCCTGGTTGGTGCTACGCTCGGTTCAACCGGGGATCGCTCGTATGAATGAGCTTTACACAAAAGTAAGGGATTCTTGGACGCATACTCAGCCTTCCTGGCACAGAGCACGCGCGGTGGTGACAACTATTTTGTTGTCGTCTGCGATGCTCGCGCTGCAAACAACACAACATCGCAATGCACATCCGTCGGTTCGTCTTCCAGCAGTTCACACCGTGCAGGTGCGCGAAGTCAACACCTTTTCTCCGGCTGACTGGCCACAGTTAGGTCGCGATGCCCAACGCACGAATTATTCGCCGCAGCAGATTAATCCGCCCTACTGCTACGCGTGGAAGTGGTACGGCGTGCCCATGGCCTCTCGCGCCCAGCCGGTCGTCTCTGCCGGCCGGTTATTCATCGGCGGCATGGATGGTGCGATGTATGCGCGGGATGCAACGACCGGCGTAGAGTTGTGGAGGGTGCAAACTGGCGGCCCGATCCGTCATTCCGCCGGCGTGTTGGCCGATGCCGTGATTTTCTCCTCACACGACGGCTTCACATATGCGTTGAATGCTGCCAACGGGGCTCAGTTGTGGAAGACTGCAACCGGTCCGAGCGCTACTGCACCGTTGATTGACGCGGCACGTGGATGGGCCTACGTCGCTTCGACCTCTGGCAAGTTGACGGCGCTGCGCGCTAGCGATGGTGTGATCCAATGGGTCTTCGACGCCGGTGCGCCCGTACTCACCACGCCCGCGCTGAGCAGCGACGGGTCGCGGGTGTAATTGGGCAGCGAGGCCATCGAGGCGATTGCCGTCAACGCCCAAACGGGTACACCGGCTTGGCGCAGGCGGCTGCAGGGACAGAGCCTCGCGGAGCGTTACCCTGTGGTTGCGGGTGGGGCGGTGATCTATCGCTCACAACCCTTGTATTTCTTCCACCAGTTGCTGCGAGAGGGTGATGCCGTGATGGACTCCGCCGGCCCGCGTGAAACCGACTGGACGGCAGACTGGGCCAAAGTGCGTCCCAAGATCGTCAACTATCTGGCCGTGCAGCCGAGCAAGCAGACGTTCTTTGTGCTCAACGAGACGACCGGTGAGCTGCTCGGTATAGCTCCTGTGCTGTATACCTACGGAAACAATGATCTTCCCAATGTTCCGGTGATTCGTGGGCAAGAAGTCTACGTCACGTATCGCGCTCGTCACGGCATCCAAACGGATGGTGGCGCGGTGCATGTGAGCAGCAAATATGATGCTGAGCTGGGACGAATGAGTCTGGCGACACTCGATATCGTCGGTTTGCGCCAGTTGAATTACCCCTCATACAACGCAGAGTTCCGCATGACCTCAGATGAACCCGCCATGCTGACCATGGGGGGAGACATTCTGTTCGTAGATAACTGGGAGCGTTTGGGTGGATTGAATGTGCGCACAGGACAACTCGTACACGTAGGTAATGTATCTAACGTGTGGCCAGAGTGCTACGATGGCAATATCTGTGGCCCCGGCGGGCCTAATCCGTTCTTCCCGTTGAGCGGATCGGGACCGGCCTATCCTTTTCCCTGGCCCCGTGTTACCGATGGCATGTCGCGCAGCGCGTAGTGATTGCCAACAACATGCTGTATTGGCGTGTGATTGAAGGCGGATTAGCCGGGGTCAAGTCAGGTGAGTGCGGCGCACCTAGAGTGTGGCAATCACCGGCTCCGCCGGCGACTGCCGAGGCTGTGCCCCCTGCGCCTAGCTCGACCGACTTATCGAACGTCGTCAATGCAGGTCAGCGCGTGATGATCCCTATGGTGAACACCAGTGTTCCTCTCACCCATTACGTTGACGCTGATCTAACGACCCCGGTAGGCAATCCGCCGGACGACTTGGTCGAGCGTCTACGCGCTGAGGTTCGCGCTATGCTGCAACTGGCGAACGGCCAGCACTTGCTTCCTTTTTACCTCGAGCGGGGCTTCAGTAGCACGCGCGTGTGGCCCTATAACGCTTCGAACTGCGGTGGTGAGCATTTTTGCGTAGCTCAGATTGGTGTCGGCGCGTACGGCAACCTCTTCTGGCACGACCCTGGCGAGTTGCTGCTTACTATGGCGCAGGCCTACCCTTATCTGGATGCGCAGTTACAAGCCGATGTGCGAGCCTACGTCGCTGCGGAAATGAAGCGTTATCCACCGCTTCTCGATTTGCCATACGGGGGTGCGTGGCTGACTCAGGGCGTAGCGCGAGAAAGATACGAGGTGCCGTTCCGTAGTCAGTTGAATAACTGGCCACCTGTGGGCGCGAATATCAGCGCGATCTACGCTGTGTGGCTGTGGGCCAAGAATAGCGGCGACTGGGCCTATGCATGCGCGAGCTGGCCGCAGGCGAAAGCGCTATTCAACGCGCGCAGGGGGACGATGCGCTTCTACTCCGACATCGCCGGGGCAATTGGCTATGCGCGCCTAGCCAGGGCGCTGCGCGAACGCGCCTGCGCTGGCGTGATGGAGGCCGATGTGTCAGCCGGCGTGTCAACCGCCGTGAGCGCGATGAGCGCCGGCATGGGGCCGACGAACTTCGATGCGTACGCCAAGCGAGCAGAGCGCGATTATCTCGATCCGCGTGACCTCCCCACCGGATACTCTCTCCCTGTATTCTTCGGGATGACGCCGGAGGTCGGCCGGTTCTTGCGTGAGCAGACCGGCGGTGCAGCGCTGAATTACCTGAATGGCAAACAAACGGGCAACGGCGTATTGTGGTGGTATCTCACGCGCGCTGGCGTGCACGCCGAGCACGGCGAGACCTCGTTCCTATTGCCTTGGACCGGCTGGTCTCACTTTCTCGCGCGGGCCTACATTGCAGGAGATACTCAGGCAAATCTGCGCAAATGGCTCGATCGCCCCTGGACTGTAGGCGACCTATACTCAATTCAGAAGATCGTGGCGACTATCCACGCGCGCTGAACGAATGAGTGGCGTCCAGTCTCTCGCCGAACGATTAGCCCCAACTATACTTACGTCGAGTAGCTGCGATGAGTGTGATGGTCTATCCTCCGTAGCAGATTGCTATCCGATCCAAGCAAAGTTCTGACGGATGGCAGGAGGAATGTCACACTTATGGACGCCAATCTACTCAACGCGCTCTCCGGCCAAATGGCCGACGCCGTCGAGCGCATCGCTCAGTCGCTCGTCATGGTGAACGGCCGGCCACGCCAACCCGCGACCGGCATCGCCTACGCCGCCGACCTGGTGCTGACCGCCGATCACGTGCTGGAGCGCGAAGATAACCTGACCGTGCAAACGCACGACAACCGCGTCCTGGGCGCGCAAATCGTCGGGCGCGACGCTTCGACTGACCTGGCCGTACTGCGCGTGCAGGCGCTGGGCGTGCCGGCCGCCACCGCAGCTGCCACGGCGCGCATAGGACAGCTCGCGCTGGCCGTCGGCCGGCCGTCCTCCGATGGCGTAATGGCCAGCCTAGGTGTGGTGAGCAAGATCGGCGGGCCGATGCGCACGGGACGCATCGGCGCGACTCTAGAGCGATACATCCAAACCGACGCCACACCCTATCCCGGCTTCAGCGGCGGCGCTCTGGTGGATGTCACAGGCGCGGCATTCGGGCTGCTGACCACCGGCTTCAGCCGAGGACCGGGCGGCGTATTCGGGCGAGGCGCCGCGCTCGTCATTCCCATGGACATCGCCCTGAAAGTGGCCAACACGCTTACGAAGCAAGGCTACGTCAAACGCGGCTATCTCGGCATCGTCAGCCAGCAGGTCAAGCTGCCGCCGGCCCAGCGCAGCGAGGCGCAGGAGTATGGTCTGCTCGTCGTGCGCGTGGAAGAGAACAGCCCCGCGGAGAAGGGAGGCCTGCTCATCGGCGACATCCTGCTCGCGGTCGAGGGCCAGCCCATCAACGACGCCGACGATCTGATGGCAGCCCTGCACGGCGACCGCGTGGGCAAGCCGGTTGCCGTTCGCGTGAGTCGCGGCGGCGTCGCACAGACGCTCACCGTGGTCGTCGGTCAAAAGAGTTGAGCGGAGCGATGAAGCCATTTTCATCGGCGATGGCTCGCGCGTTTGCCGATGCTATCGAGGTTGCCAAAGCCTGCGTCGTGCAGATCCACAGTGGCGGGCGGGGCATCGGCGCGGGCGTGATCTGGCGGAGCGAGGCTGCTCATAGCGAGATCATCACCAATGCGCACGTCGTGGCCGGCGTAGCGCGCCGCAACGGCGCCGGCCTGCGCGTGGTCACCGCGGACGACCGCAGTTTCACAGCCCAGGTGCTGGCCGGCGACGCTCAGCTCGACCTGGCGTTGCTCGGCGTGAACATGGGCGGATTGCCGGCGGCGCGCATCGGCGACTCCACCCGGCTGCGGGTGGGCGAACTCGTCTTCGCCATCGGCAACCCGTGGGGACAGACCGGCGTTGTCACCTCCGGCATCATCAGCGGCTTGGGTAGCCTGCCGGTGCGTGGGATGGGGCGCACGGCGCCGTATATCCGCTCGGATGTGTTGCTGGCGCCGGGCAACAGCGGCGGTCCGTTGCTGAATGCGACCGGCGCCGTCATCGGCATCAACGCGATGATCTTTGGCGGCGACCTCAGCGTGGCCATCCCCAGCCACATCGTCGCCGAATGGGTTGCTGCCGGCAGCCTGCTGTGAAGTAGACTGCCGAAGTCTCAAGGACTTCGGGAGTTTGCTTGTCACCGTCCATGCCGCGCGTCTTCATCGTTGCCCCCACGCCTGCGCTGCGGGCCGGCCTGCGGGCGCTGCTTGCGCAGGTCGAGCCGGCATGGGAGATCATCGGTGAGGTGCCCGCAATTGCGCATGATCGGGCGCCTCTGGATGCCGACCTGTTCTTGTTGACCGATCCTGATCAGCTTTTGCCACTGGCCGGTGCGTTGTCCGGTGGGCGCGCGCAGAGCATCGTGGTGCTGACCGACGACGCCGCGGCACCCGAAACACTGCGCGCGTTGCCGTTGCGCGGGTGGGGCGTCGCGCCGGCCGACGCCTCGGCGGAAGAACTCCATGCCGCCGTGCTGGCTGCTATACATGGGATGATCGCACTGCCGACGCACCTGGCCGATCAACTCATCTCACCGACCACGCTGCAGGTCGGCCAAACGGAGGAAGCCGAACCGAAACATCCGCTCACGCCGCGCGAAGTCGAGGTGCTGGAGTGGGTGAGCCGTGGCCTGCCGAGCAAACTCATCGCGCACGAGTTGGGGGTGAGCGAGTCCACGATCAAATTCCACCTCTCCTCCATCTACGCCAAGCTCGGCGTCGCCAGCCGCACCGAGGCGGTGAGCCGGGCCGCGAAGCTCGGGCTGATCACGCTCTGACTAGCGCGCCGCCGTCTCGAACATCGGCGCGAGCAGGTTGTCGGTCGGCACGTAGTCGTCGGTCAGAATCGTGCCGTCGCCCATCGCCATGATGCGCTCGCGCTCCTCCGGTGTGACGATCCACTGGTTGATGTTGCGCACGCCGTCGCCGCCATCGAAGCTGCGCAGTCGCTCGACGTTGATCGGTTGAGGCGAAGCCAGCACGATGAACGTGTTGCGCGTCACGTCGGTCCAGCGCCGGCCGACCGGCACGAAATAGATCCAGTCGAACGTCAGGCTGAGCGTGCGCAGCATGGCCGAAACGAACGGTAGCTCGCCACCGTCAATCAAGTTGAGCATGTAGATGCCGTCGTCGGTCAGATGCCGGCGTACGAGCTGGTTGAACTCGTGGGTGGTCAGGTGGTAGGGCACCGAGAAGTCGTTGAACGCGTCGCCGACGATCAAGTTGTAGCGCCGCGCCGGATTGAGTCCCAACAGAAACAAGCGCGCATCCTGGTTGGTCGTCTTGATCTTCGTGCTCCTCGGCAGACCGAGCATCTGGTGCGCGACTTCAGTGACGCCGGGGTCAATTTCGGCCACCTCGATGATCGAGCGGGGATGTGCAACCTCAAGGTAGCGCGGCAGGGTGTATCCCCCGCCGCCGATGAAGAACGCATCAATCCGGTCATACTCCCGTTCCATGTATCCGAGCACTTCCGCACCGACCTGCTCGTAGCCATACACCAGCCGACGCGGGTCACCGAGCGAGACGTAGCTGTGCACCAGCCGGTCGAGCGTCAGCACGCGATAGGTCTCGCCGTCGTCGCGCGTTTCGTCGCGCACGCGGATGCAGAAATAGTCGGTTTCGCGCAAGCAGGGGCCGCGCAGCGTCGCTTGCAGCGGTCCGGCGGCCAGTGCGCTTGCGGCGATCAACGGCACGGCGCTCGCCAGGGCCGGCTTCGCTGCGCCACGCAACCATCGCCCGAACAGCAGCCCCATCGCGATTAACACGGCGCCGATGCCCAGCAGGATGGCGCGCGTGCCGAAGAGCGAGATCAGCACATAGCCGGTGGCGAAAGTGCCGACGATGCTGCCCAGCGCCGATGCGGCGTAGATGCGCCCGACCGTGCTGCCGCTGCTATCCAGGTCTTGCAGCGAGAGCTTGACGACGATCGGCGAGATCACGCCAAGCAGGATGCTGGGCAGCAGGAAGATCGCCGTAACGAAGAGCAGCATGCGTCCCACGAGCGGCATCCACGCCAGCGCGGGCAGGCCACGCTCGCCGATCGCGCCAACCGTGGCCAGCACGCTCACGCTGGCGAGGCCGGCCAGGATGAACGCCGCACCCAGCAGCCGCCGCGAGGCGAAGCGGTCGGCCAGCTTGCCGCCGATGTAGTTGCCGATGCTGATACCGGCCAGGATCACGCCGATCACGCTGGTCCATGTGTAGATCGATACGCCGACGAACGGCGCGATCAGGCGCCCGGCGACGAGTTCGATTGTCATGATGCATGCATTGCTGATGAACACGATCAGGCTGGGGCGCCACAGCCGGTCTGTGTTGGGGCGCACTTGCAGAGCTTTTTCCTCGGTCATGGGCGCATGATATGCCATCCGTTTGCTCTATCAGCCGCGCCTCAGTCATTCGACCTAGAATCACCGCTATATGCCAACCGCTCAAGCCACCTTGGCCGGCCGCCTATGCGACGATGCTGCGCGCGATCAGGCGCTGACGCGCATCAACTTGCAGGATTTACTCGACAACTTCGGACTGGCGCAGGTGCGCTGGATTCGGCCGACTCTGGAGCGGTTGCTGTGGCCACAAGCGGAGCGCTTCACCCGCCTGGTGATGGACTTCGACCGGCGCGTCGGCGAGGCCGGGCTGCAAACCGCATCGCGCGAATTTCTCTTGCGGCACACGCGCGGCTTACACGTCGCCGGCTCGGAGCATGTGCCGATGCAAGGCCCGGTGATCTTCGCAGCCAACCACGCCGGCATGTCGGAGTCGCTCGCCTGCTTCAGCGCCATCCCCCGCCGCGATCTCAAAGTTGTCGCAAACGACCGCCCGTTTGTGCGTGCATTGCCCAACGTGTTCGCCCACCTGATCACCGTTCCGGCGGCGGAAGGTGACCGCTTCGCCGTCGTTCGACAGGTTGCGCGTCACCTGGAGCACGGCGGCGCGCTGTTCATCAACCCTGCCGGGCGCATCGAACCCGATCCGGCTTGCATGCCGGGAGCGATCGAGTCGCTGCGCACGTGGTCGCCGAGCCTCGGCCTGTTCGTCCGGCGCGTGCCTGCAGTGCACGTTGTGCCGACGCTGGTGCATGGGGTAATCTTGCCTTGGACGCTGCGTAACCCTCTGGCGCGGCTGCGGCGAAACCCGAAAGATCGCGAGCGCGCGGCAGCTGCGATTCAGTTAAACGTTCATATGCGCCAACGCGAGCGCACGCCGGTGGCGCCATCGGTAACGTTCGGCCGTCCGCTGCGCGGCGAGGACCTGCTCGCGCGGGGTGGGGCAGGGGAAATCGTAGCTGTGATCACGGCAGAGATGGCTGCGATGATGGCTGCGCTAAAACCTTAAGGGCGCTTTGAAAATTTTGGATCTGCCTATGCAGTCCGATCGTCCCTTTCAGCTTGGACCGCTCGCGCGTAAGCCTGCAATTCGGGGAAGAACGCGTGAAAGTCGGCGCGCAGGTCGGCGTAGTGTGCGCTCAGTTGCCATGCGGCCTCGCCAAGCAGGTTGGGCCGGCTCAGCCGGCGTGACATGCGGCGCAGGATGGCTTCGATGCCGTCGAGGGTGACATATGACCCCAGCCAGTCGTCATGCGCCATCCGCTGCAAGCCCATACGCGCCTGATCTGGAAGCCGATGCCAGTATGCCGCGAATTGCGCATATACGCCGGCAGTCCATTCGCGCAGCGGCGTCGCGCAGTAGCGATCCCAGTCCACTGCGAGGAAGTGATCGTAAAACACGTCCACCAACACGGCGGCGTAGCGCTTGAACGGCGCTTCGATACGCGCCTTGCTGCGTGCGACAATCGGGTGTACGTCGGTATAAACGTCAATCAAGCGATGGCTGGCGAACCCGCGCTGGATGCCGGGGCTGAACTGCGCGCGTGCCTCGCCCTTCACCCAATCTGCGATGACGTTGCCGATGCGATGCTCGACGTCGTCATCGGACAGAAAGAGATGGGCAAGCCAGTTCATCAAATCACGGACAGGACGATGGCGAAGGCCGTCGCGAGCGCGCCGAAGGCGAACGACTTCAGGCGTATCTTTGCGGCGCGTTCGCGCAGCGCCTGCTTCTCGGCCTCGTCGTTGATCGGCTCGATACCCTTGTCTAGGTTACGCACCCCCCGGCTGGCGAAGGCCACACAGGTCTTCTCGCGCCACTGGATCAAGCCGCTGGCGCCGGCAAAGAAGATCGGCAGCAGTGCCAAGTTCGCCCACCACGGCGCAGTCACCGCGCGCATCAGCACGAATGCAATCACACCGACGGTAATCCCGGCGATTCCGATGATGAGTCGCTTTTGCCGCTCCTTGGGGCCGATGTTGAAGCAGGCTTCGTTCGAGGCGAGGGAGTTGCTGGCTTGGTTCATGCGAGTGTGTTGTCTTTGGAAGTCTAGCGTATGTTCCGAATTGATGCGGGCTTCTCGAATCACTGAACCGTCATGCCCGCGTGGCTTGTCCCTGCGGCGGCAGAGAGTGGGCATCCAGGGGCAACACGAGGCTGGATTCCCGCTTTCGCGGGAATGACGGCCAAAAGCCGTGATGATCCTTGGAATCTACGACAAACGACTGCGCGGTACATGTTAGGAATCTGCTCCGCAAGTTGGGTGAGTGTAGGGGAGTCATCTGAGAGGCTGATGAGCGATGGATCGTCTCAAGCGCTGGTTCGAATTCAACCGCTGGTATCTGCGCCGCGAACGGCCGCCTTGGGATACAGGCGTCTCGCCGCCGGAATTGCTTGCGTTCATCGAGGCGCATCCACCTGGACGCGCGCTCGACTTGGGCTGCGGCACAGGCACGAACGTCGTCACGCTGGCGCGCCATGGCTGGCGCGTGACCGGCGTTGATTTCGCCGTCCAGGCCATCCTCGCGGCCAGGCGTAAAGCGCGCGCAGCCGGCGTGCAGGCCGATCTGCGCCTCGGCGACGTGACTCGCTTGAACGACCTCACCGGCCCATTCGACCTGATCCTCGACATCGGCTGCTTTCACGGCCTGCCGGTGGGTAGCCGGCCGGCCTACGCGCGCAACGTGAAGCGCCTGCTTGCACCCGACGGGACCTTCCTGCTCTACGTCATGTTCAAGGATGATGCGCGGTCGAAGCGCAGCGGCATTTTCGAAGCGGACTTGGCGTGCTTCGCGCCGGAGCTGGCGCCGGTCGCCCGTGCGGATGGCCAGGACTCGGCGCGCGGGCGGCCATCGGCCTGGTTGACGTATCGGCGCGTTTCGACCAGGTGACGCGCGTGCTCAGGCGCGAATCTGGCAGACCGAGGCGAATATCATCGCCGGTCGGTCCGCATTCACCCGTTTTGAAATGCACCCCGCGCCGACTTCCTCAGCGAGCGTTGCTACAATGACGCGGGCGTACGTCCGCGGTGAATGTTCGGGCGCCGGATAGGCGCCCATCGGAGGTTCGCGTGTTCATTCCGTTGCTTCTGTTGCTAGTGTTGGCGCTGATCGCGATGGCCATTTTGGTCAGGCTGATCGTCCCGTTTGTCGCGATTGCGCGCCGCTTCCAATCCGAGCGACCACCGGCGAAGATGCCGGAGGCACAGTATGCCGACGACGCTCGCCGGTTGGTGGATGAGATCAAAGCCGCCCTCAAGACCTGCCCGCTTCCCTACGAGCAGAAGACCGCGCTGCTGCGCCAGGTGCGCGACGTGCCTAACAACGTGACACGCGCATTGTGCAAGCTGAATCGCCTGCGTCGCATCGCAAAGATCGCCAAACGCTCGGAGGAAGCGGCCCATGCCGCCGGCGTGCTCGACGACATCAAGGCCATGGAGCGCTGTATCGTGGATGAACTGCGCCGCACGCACGAGACGCTACTCACCGTGCCGGTGGTGCTGATGAAAGTGGATGTCGCTCGTGGTGAGCGCAACCTCGATCGCATCATCGCCGAGCTGAGCGAGACCAACCGCCGGCTGAACGACCTGGCCGATAGCTACGGCGAAGTCCGTGCGGAGCAAAACCTGAGCTACCCATAGCCGAGCGCGTCATCCTTCATCTCGACCTCGACGCGTTCTTCTGCGCCGTCGAGGAGCTGCGCGATCCCTCGCTGCGCAGCAAGCCGTTCGTCGTCGGCGGTCGCCCTGACCAACGCGGCGTGGTGTCATCGGCGTCGTATCCTGCGCGCCGGTTCGGGGTGCGCAATGCCATGCCCACGGCGCAGGCGATCCGCTTGTGTCCGGGCCTGATCGTCTTGCCCGGCTCTCGCGCGCGCTACACCGAATACTCGAAGCGCGTGATGGATGTGCTGCGCGAGTACGGCGGGGCGTTGCAACAAATCTCGATTGACGAAGCCTTCCTGGACGCGACTGGGTTGACGCGCGACCCACGAGCGCTGGCGTTGGAGATTCAATCCCGCATCCGCGACGAAGTCGGCCTGCCGGCCTCGATCGGTGTTGCGACGAGCAAGCTGGTGGCGAAGATGGCCAGTGGGCGCGCCAAGCCGAACGGCGTGCTGGTCGTCGCTCCGGGCAAAGAGGCCGATTTTCTCGCGCCCATGCCGGTGGGCGAGTTGTGGGGCATCGGCGCGACGACGGCTGCGCGCCTGGAGCAGATCGGCATTGTGACGATTGGCGATTTGCAGCATGCTTCGCCGCAGTCGCTGCGGCCTATCTTTCACGACCATGCCGAGGCCGTGATCGCGCGAGCGCATGGCGTAGATCACGCGCCGGTGCATGCGGAGCGCGTGGTCAAATCCATCAGCGAGGAGCGCACCTTCGCCCGCGACGTGCGCGATCCGGAGGCACTGCGCCGGACGCTGCTCGCGCTGAGCGATGAAGTGGCCGTGCGATTGCGGATGCACAACCGCTTCGCCCGCACCGTCCACCTCAAACTGCGCTGGCACGACTTCTACACGGTCACTCGCCAGGCCGCGCTTCCCGCGCCGACGCAACTGGGCGAGGAGATCTTCGCTGCCGTCGAGCCGCTGTGGTGGCGGGCCTGGCTTGGCGGCCGGGGGAGCGGTCACGATCGTCAGCGCGGCGCCCCGATTCGCTTGATCGGCGTCGGCGTGAGTGGCCTGAGCGAGGGCTGGCAGATGGCCTTGTTCGACGATCCGCGGCGCGAGGCGCGGCTGGCTTTGGCGCGCACGCTCGACGAGCTGCGGGCGCAATACGGGGAGCGCATCGTGCGCCGCGCGAGCCTGTTGCAGCATCGTCGGTAAGTCATTCGATTTGCCGTTTGCTAAATCGAGCGTCTTCGTCAAAATACAGCGCGCATACGACAACACGTTAAACTCGACAACCCAGCAACCCAACATCAACTCGGAGTAAATCAATCCATGCAACTTCTCCCTTCCAACAGCGTTGCCCTCGTCACCGGCTCGGGTCGTGGCCTGGGCCGCACCATTGCCGAAAAGCTGGCCGATGCCGGCGCGGCCGTCATCCTGCACGATCATCGTCCCGAGTCGCCTTCGGTGTTCGGCGAAGCGCCCAATCTCGATGCCGTGGTTGCCCAGTTCCGCGAGCGGGGCGCGAAGGTTATCGGCGTAACGGCTGACGTGGCCGATTACGAGGAGATGAAGCGCGCAGTGCAAACCGGCGAAGATGCGCTTGGACCGATCACCATTCTGGTCAACTGCGCCGGCGGCGATATCGGTGCGGGCGGCAAAGGAAAGCCCGATCCGAACGATGCGCTTGGCATTTCGCCCGAGGATTTGCAGGCCATCTTCAATCGCAACCTGATCGGCACGATCCAGGTGTGCAAGTTGGTCGTGCCGGGCATGATCGCCCGCAAGCACGGCGCGATCATCAACATTGCGTCGGTGGCCGCGTTGTTCGGGGTAGAGCGCGAGGTGGCGTATGCCGTGGCCAAGGCCGGCATCACGCACTACACGCGCTGCCTGGCCATCGAGTGCCGCCGCGCGGGGGTGCGCGCCAACGTGATCGCGCCCGGCCCGACCAAGACGGCACGCTTCCTGGCGACGCGCGTGGTAGATCCGGCCAAGATGGATGAGACGCAGCCCTCGCTCGACCGCTACGCCAACCCGGCCGAGATCGCCGACGCGACGTTATTCCTAGCCAGCAACTTGGCGCGCTTCGTCACCGGCCAGGTGCTCGCCGTGGACGGCGGCTTGACCTTGCATCCGTATTAGAGCAGATTCCACATTCATTAATGTAGATGCAGGGATCGCTCTCCGCAGCGATCCCCGAATTCGCGGCGCGGAACGGAGTCCGCGCCCTACATCCAATCAGAAATTTGCTCTGGAGAACAGCGCTCTGGGCGCGTTGCGCACCATCGTTAGCGAATGCACCCTTGCGGTGGTAGGCGCAGGCTTTACGCCTGCGCTAGCTAGCGCTAGCGATCATCGGCCAGCAGGCGTACCGGCCCGAATAGCCCCGATACGTCTTGGCCGGCGAAGATGTAGTGAGTTGGGCTGACCGATTGAAGGTATGGCCCAAGCGTGTTGAACACGCGCACTTCCAGCGCATTTTCGCCGGCCCGGGTCGTTGGCGATAGGTCAAAGTGCCACGGTGCGCAGAACTTCGCGCCGACGTATTGGCCGTTGAGCCACACCTCGGCCGTGCCGCGCACTCGTCCCAGGTCGAGGATGAGTTTCTCCGGTTGCTTGGCCAAGTGAAATGACGTGCTGTATCGCACGCCACCCGAGTATGCGCCTAAGCCGTAGTCGGCCCATGCGCCCAGGCCGATCAACCCTTCGGCGACCTCGTAAGTGATCGGGCCGTCGAAGGCGGCGCCGCCGCGCCGCCCGCGCTCACATGCCACCCGCAGCGTGATCACACGTGTCGGCGAATCGCTCGGCGGTAGCGCAGCGCGCCCTTCATGAAGCGCCAACGCGACGCCGTCCGCGTACAGCGTTGCCTGGCCGCGGACCGGCACGTGAACTGCCGTTGCCAGCGCCGGCGCCATCCAGCGGAACCATTCGACGGCCGGCGCGCCGCCGTGGGCATCCTGAATGACGCTCAGCACGCTGCCGTCAGGTGGCGCGTCTTCCAGCCAGTGCGCGCCGGGGAGAGGGTGCGGACGACGGCGCACCATCGGCCAGGCCGGATCCACGCCGGAAGCGAAATCGGCCTCTGAAGCGTAGGCGTAATCCACCCACTGCCGGCGGCGCAGTGCGGCCGGTTGTACCGGCCCATCGTCGCGCTGTGCCGTCCAACCTGCATCGCCGATGACGGCGATGCGCTCACCCTGTGCGCCGGCGACCTCTGCGTCTACCAGCAGGGCGATCGGTGCGCCCTGATCCTGGATCTCGACAACGAGTTGATTCGAGCCGCGCCTGAAGGCATGGCTGGTGTAACGCTGCACGCGCGGCGAGCCGTCGTACGGGTCGAAGCCGCCCTGCCGGCCGATCTCGGCGCCGTTCACCAGGACGCGGCAAGCGCCGGCCGTGCCGATGTGCAGGCGCGCCTCAACCGGATCGAAGGGCACATCTACCGCGCGTGTGAATCGCACGCGCGAGTCTTTGACCGGCCGGTCGTGGAGGGTGAGCCACTCTGGCCGCTCGAAGCGCGCCAGGTCCGTCACCAACGCCCAAAAGGCGCGCATCTGCACGGGCTGCTCCGCCCGAAGTTCGAATTCGAGGATGCTGTAGCCCGCCGGAAGCGCAACCGGTGCGCGCCAGTGATAGCCAGGAGCGTCTTCTCCGATCGGTATGCCGTTCAGCCATGCGCGCTTGCCTGCGGGTGCGCCGATGACAAGGTGCACAGATGACGGCGCATCCATCCACACGCCCGTTCGGAAGCGCACGGCCTGGCCGGCCCGCACCGGCCCGAAGTCGAGAAACTCCTGAGGCACACGACCCTTCGGCCCGAGCGACGCGATGTGTAGTCGGTCGTGCGCGATGCCGCGCGAGAGCGAGTAGACGGCCGGTTGCCATCCGCTCACCTGCAACGGATCGTCGCCGTCCATCGGCTGGATCAGGGGTGCAGGCATCGCCTCGGGGGCATCCGGCCCGATGAACCATCCATACACGCCGAACGTTAGCATCGCTTCGCGCCAGGCTGTCTCGTCGTCGTGACGGTGTTCTACGCGCCAGGTTTGCAGTGGCGGGGCGCCGGTGAATGCCGGTAGCGCAAAGTCGCCATAGCGATTGTCCATCGTTGGCACGAGAGATGCGCGCCATGGGCCGCCGAGCTGAGCAATCGCTTCGAGCCGGCTTTCGGTGTTCGAGTCGGCGGCGGACACATCGTCCCAGACCAGCAGCGCTGCCGGGCCGTTGCTGAAAGGAATCGTGACGTCCACGTAGCCTTCGCCGATGGTTGCAGGCGCAGCGATGATCTCGCCGATCACCGGATCCCACAGCTGTGGCGCAGTCGTTTTGCCGTAGGCGCGCACGGTCATGTTGCGCCGGTAACGTGCCGGATCGAAGTCGTACGCGATGTTGGTGAGCCAGTGCCGGCTGTGTATCTCGGTCGCGCGTGGGAAAGCGGCTGGGACGAACAGCACGTCGTGCCCTTCGATGCGCCGGTGCAGCGTGGGCATGGGCGCATCGAAGGCGCGCGGCAAGACGGCCAGCGCCTCGCCGATGTGATCGGCGCTCGGAATGAGCGATGCCTGGCCGTTGTCGAAGCGCGCCCGCAGCGCATGTATCAGCGTCTGATCGTCATCGTTGACCAGCTCGGGCAGTGCGCCGATGGCGATCAATCGCCCCCCGCCCTCAACGAACTGCAACAGCTTCGCGGCAGTAGCGGGGTGCAGAACGGTGCATGCCGGCAGCACGATGGCGCGGTAACGCTCGTGACCGATCACCAATGCGCCGTCTTCGATGCTGGCGCGTTGCACCGAATCGTCGTCCAGCACGTCGAAGTCGCGCCGGTCGCGATCGAGCGCGCCGGGTTTGACGTCGTACCAGGTCATCAGCCCAACCAGCGCGGTGTAGGCGTCGTGGGCGGCCTGCGCGCGCGGTAGTGGACCTTCAGGCGTCAGGTTGGCTTGGATGGTTGTCGTGGGAAACAGCACGCCGACATCGCAGACGTGGTGCCCCTGGCTGAGCATGTAGCACAGCCGACTGACGGCTGCCGCGAAGCTCGGGTAGTGCTGCCAATAAGGCTGCCGCCAGCAGGTGGAGGGTGGCGCCCATTCCCACCAGCCGCCGCGCGTGCTGTAGTAGGCGGCGTGCGGGTCGTATAGGTTGGCGCCGGCGCGCAGCCAAGGCAGCAGCCAGTCGAACGTCTCTTCGAGTGTGCCGCCCCAGCCGCTGCTGTGGAAAGCTTCGATCCACACGCGCGGCCGGTCATACAGGTGCGCCAGAGAACTGTGCACTTTGGCCTCGCCGTGGTGGTCGCTGCCGGGCGCGCCGTACCAACGGTGCGTGCGCAAATAGTCGGCATACAGGCCGACGGCCGCGATGGGATGGCCCTGCCGCGCCGGGTGCTGCTGGTCGAAGCCGCAGATCAACCCATGACGCTCGTGCCAATCGAACAGCGGCTTGAAGAAGGCCTCTTCCACCAATGATGCGCGAACGGCTTCGGCATCCATGCGCACGCGCTGTGCATGGGGATCGTTGCCGTCGTAGAGCCATTCGAGGTGGTCGCGCAGGTCGTAGCCCATGCGCTGCCGGAAGGCCGCCGCGAACGTCGGCCCCCACGTCGGCATGGTGGGTAGCTCGTCTTGGAACGACCCGACGATGACATCGCCGAAGAAGTCGGCGGCGCGTCGCTCATATTCGCCGTGCACGATGTCAATCAAACGGGAGCAGGCGGCGGCGTTGGTGTAGTCGAAGCCGCGCTTCACGGCGTAGATCAAGCGCAGGCGCGCCGGCTGTGCTGTGACGCACGCGGCACGCCGTCCTTGTAGGGGAACGCGTGTCGTTGGGCCGATGGCTGCACCGGCGTCGTCAATCGGCGTCAGTGAGGCAGCGAGTGGCTCGCCCTCGGCCGGGCAATCTATGCTCAGCTCGCCGCTTCCCGTAACGCTGGCGCAGCTCAGCCATTGTCCGGCCCATTCAGGATGATCGCGCACCAGGCCGGCCTGAAGGTTCGCGCCGGAGAAGCCGATCTGGTCATACACCCAGATGCGCATACCGACTTGGCGGGCATGCGCGCACACCTCGCGGAAGATCGTCCACCACGCCTCGGAGAAGAATTCAGGGTCGTCGGCCTCGGCGCCGTAGAGCGGGCCGGTGGGCGCAAGGTTGAGCAGCACCACGTTATACACGCCGCCGGCGACGAACCGGTCGAGCTGCCACTTCAGGCGTTCCCGTTCCAACTTATCCCCGCTCCACCACCAGATGGGGGCAGGCGAATAGTCGCGCGGCGGAGAGGCGAAGCGCGCGCGGATCTGTGCAAAGGGAGATGGATCATGCAGCATGGCGCATCTCGTTCAATAGTATGGACGATGCGCCGGTGCGCAATGGCCGCGCGCCAATTTGCAGATTCGCTAGCTCAACGTGACGATGCGCCCGGTGTCCAGGGACTCGATCGCTGCCTGGATGACTTTTTGCGCCGCCAGACCGTCTGCGCCACTGCCGTCAATTTGTTCCGGCGTCGCGCCGTCGCTGACCTGTTGCAGAAAGGTGTGGATGCGGTCGCGGAAGGTATCGTGGAAGCCGCTGAAGCCGCCGAAGATCGGGTTCTGATAGACCTGCTGCACCATGCTATCGGCAGGGTAGAGCGTCGCCCGCATCCACATATCTTCGATGACGAATCGGCCGTTCACGCCGGCGACTTCGCAGCGCTCCACGGCGTGCGCGCGCTTGATGTCGTAGCTGCTGGTGAGGTGGCCGACTGCGCCGTTGGTGAACTGCACATTGATCGAAGCCGTGCTCCACATCCATCGGCCAGGAGCTTTGGTGGCGAAGCACTGCACGCGTGCCACGTCACCACAGAAGTAGCGCATGATGTCTACCGAATGCGGATTGAGCGCCTTGAGGTGGTAGTAGGGCGAGTCGAGGTCTTCGGGCCGGCCGATCCACAGCGCCATGTTACAGAAGAGGAGCGCGCCGAGCCGGCCTTCGTTTTGCCACTGCTTGGCGATCCGCGCCGCCGGCGTAAAGCGATGGTTGAGGTTGATGGCGTAGCAACGGCGCTTCTGGCGTGCAAAGGCAACCATCGCTTCGGCCTGAGCGATGTCGTTGCTGATGGGCTTCTCGCCGAGGACGTGACAGCCGGCGTCCAGCGCTTGTAGGGTCGGCTCGTAGTGATCGCTGCCGTATTCGAATCCGCCGGTGGTCACGCTGCACACGTCGGGTTGAAGCGCGGCCAACATTTGGCGGGCGTCGGTGAAGTAGGGCACGCCGAGGCGCGCGCCGGCTTGGGCAGCGCGTTCGGGGATGCGATCGCACACGCCGACCAGCTCGGCCAGTGGATCGGTTTTGTAGATGTCGGCGTGGAGGTTGCCGATGTTCCCCATGCCGATGACGCAGACGCGGAGCATGTGGTGTGTCGGGTGTCGGGTGTCAGGTTTCAGGTTTCAGGTTTCAGGTGTCGGGTGTTCCGTATTCCGTTTTGCGTCTTGCGTCTCGCTTTTTGCTTTACGTTTTACGCAGGACGCGACTACACAACATATCTTTGCTCGATCATGTCTTGCCGGAAGAGGGGATCGAAGCGGCTGAAGTTCACATCGCTCGTCTTCCAACGGCCGACCGCCTCCGGCCGCACGATGATGCGACCCAGCGGGATGCCGAGGAAGGCTTCTAGCCGGGCCAATGTCTCTTCTTGCTTGAGCACGAAGTCCTCGAAACGCACCTCGATCTTGCGCGCGGGCGGCGGTGTGGCCCGTAGGATGTCGCGTTGATACTTCCAACTGATCGCCCGCATCATCAACACGTCGCCATCCGGAGGACGCGCGTAGGGCACGCCGAAGTCGGCCAAGTCGTCGGTGAGATGTGCGCCGAGGATGCAATCGCGCGGGTCGCGCACCCAGATGATGTAGTGCGCATCGGGAAACATTCGCACGATCCAAGGGTAGATCAAAGTGGTCTCCGGCAGCTTCCAGCCGCGTGGCTCACCGCGCATCAGCACATGGCGTAGGTAGCGCCTCACCAGGAACTCGAAAGCCGAATCAATCGGCATGCTGTGCAACGCGGAGAAGTCCCATTCGTTGTGGCCGAGGTGAACGACGTATTTCGCCATCACCCGGCAGGCGTCGTACAAATCCTCTGGCGGAAGCATGTCGCCGGATTCATTGATCACCCGCCCCATGAACACACCGCTGGCGATCAGTGTGTGAGAGATTGCGCGCGTGCCGGAATGTCCGCGTCCGATGACGATGATCATGAAATTGAAAATTGAAAATTGAGAAAGCTGTGCTCTCGATTTACGATTACGACTCACGACTCACGACTCACGATCCACATTCCACGCTTCACAGCTTCTTGGCGCCGCGTTGGGTTTGCAGCTCTTTCAACGTCCGCCGAGATTGGGCGTCCTTGGCTTGCAGTTGCTGCGCTGTCCGCGGCGAGCCGATATAGAGCGTGTCATAGGCCTGCTGGGATGACGTGAACGGGCCGCTCCCGTGACCATGCCAGTTCAGGTTCGTAAAGACTGGGTTGCGCCGGCCAGTTTGTCTTTCGCGCCGCGCAATGTGGGCGTTCATGCGCTCGGTGAGCATGGCGACGATCTCCGGTTCTTCATCGGCCAAGTTGTGTTGCTCGTCGGGGTCCTTCAGCAGGTTGTATAGCTCGACCTCCGGCTTGAAGTGGAAGTCGGGCTCCAGCGCACGGATGAGCTTCCATTCCGGCGTGCGCCAGCCGTGTTTGCGCATCCAGGTCGCTTCGGTCAGATACATCTCCGGCTCCATCACGCGCGGTTGCCCGTGCATCAACGGCATTAGACTGCGGCCGTCGAACTTGATTCGGGCACGGATACCGAGCAGCTCGAGGATGGTCGGCATCACGTCCTTCATGTGGCAGATGTCGGCGATGCGCTTGCCGGCCGGCACACGCCCCGGAAACCGAAAGATCAGCGGCACGATCAGCGTGCACTCGTATAGGCCATGGTGGTCGTAGTAGCAGTCGTGGTCGTGCAGCGTCTCGCCGTGGTCGGCGTTGATCACCACCAGCGTCTCGTCTTCGATGCCCAGCGCCGCGATGGCCGTGAATAGGTTGGCGATCGCTGCATCCATATAGGCGATGGCGCCGTCGTACTGCGCGATGATGTAGTCCTTGTCGGTGCAGCCGGGCGGGAACCAGCTTCGGAAGTAGTCGGCGAACGGCTTGAAGGCATAGACCGGTGCGAGCGAGGTGTTGTTTGGATCGAACTCATCGCCGGCGTAGAACATGCGCTCGAAGGGGCGCGGCGGCAGGTACGGCGAGTGTGGGTCCATATGCCGCAGGAACAGGAAGAACGGCGCATCTTCCTTCGCCAGCCGCTTCAGCTCCGGGATGGCGACGGCGTTGAGGTTCTCGGCCTTGGGGCTGCGGCCTTCCTCCCATGATCCCCAGCCGGCGAAGTCCAAATACTTCTGGAAGCCCCGCGCTGCCGGGTTGCCGCTGAAGCCGATGCATGTCGTGTTATAGCCGTGTTCGCCCAACACTTCGGCCAGCGTCTTGACGTGCGTGCCCAGGCCGCCTTGGTGGCGCAAGGCTACGACGTCCGTGCCGAAGCAGTCCATGCCGGTGAACATGGATGCATAGGCCGGCGTGGTGGGAATGGACGGGCTGAACAGGTTCTCGAAGACGACGCCGCCTTTGGCGTATTCGGCAATGTGCGGCGTGGTCAGACGGTGATAGCCGTATAGGCTCATGTGGTCGCGCCGCAGGCTATCTATGCCGAACAGGATGAGATTGGGTTTTCGTTTAGGCATGTCGAGGCGATGTGCTGAGGCCTAGGTAGCAGGCTGGTGTAAGACGCAAGACGTGGGACGTGTGACCTCACCTTGCCCCCAGCCGCTTCAAAATTGCATTGAGGTAACCATAGCTTTCGGCGGCGATGATGGCCACATGAGCGAGTTCGAGCTTGTTGGCGCCGATGACTTCGAGCACGACCGGCCCGCTGTAACCGCCCTGCACCATCGCCTCGCAGTAGGCGAATAGATCAATGTCGCCCCGGCCGCAAGCTTGTAGGGGCGGCTCGCCGGGCGCCGGCCCGCGCCCTTTGCAATCGCGGATGTGGATGTGTCGCACCCGCGGAAGCACGGCGCGCAGCGCGGCAGCCGGATCTTCGCCGGCGCGGTAGATGTGGCTGGGATCCATATCTATGCCGAAGGCCGGTGAAGTGATCTTCTCCATGGCGCGCAGCGTCGTAGGCGTGTTGTAGATCGCGCCGCCCACGTGCGCCTTGCAGCACAGCGTCACGCCGAAGCTCGCGGCGCGCTCGGCCATGCGCGCCATCACGTCGGTTTGCCGGACGAAGTCCTCTTCTACGTCGCTCTTGCCGCCTGGACCAACGTTGACAATAGGGATGCCGATCTCCGCGCCAGCCTCGAACGCCTTCATCAGGCGTCCCTCGTCCAATGCCGCTACTTCCATCGAGAGAAAGCGCAGCCCGTGGTCGGCAACGATCTGTTTCAGCTCGCCGGCCTGTTCGCGCCAGCGGTCGAGTTCGAGGTGCTCGCACATGCCCTTGATGGCGGAGAGCTCGACGCCATCGTAGCCGGCAAGCCGGATGTGCCGGACGGCGGTAGCAAAGTCGAAGCCGCCGAACAACACGGAGTTCACGCCCAAGTGGATCATTAGTCGTCGGTCATCCTTCCATTTGCGTCAACCGTCTAGGGTTTCGCGTTGTGCGTATTGCGTCTTGCGGCCTTGGTTCGCCCAGCGTCGTTCGCCTGGCAATGGACGAAGCATGACAGAGGTGCCAATACAAGGTTATTAAAGATCAACGACGGTGCGGGTCTCGAAGGAGCGAATGGCTGCTTCGATGATCTTCTGCGCCTTCAGCGCGTCTTCACCCGAGCCGTCAATCTGGTCGCAGGGGGTCTTGGCTTCGAGCTGGTCAATCCAGGCGTTGATGCGGCTCTTGAACGTTTCGGGGAAGGCGCGCATGCCGCCGAGGTACTGGTAGCTCTCCGTCTCGATGCTGTCGCGGCGGAAGAAGGTCAGCCGCTCGCAAGCCTCCTCGAGCAAGAAGCGGCCCTTCGATCCGGCTACGTCGCAGAACTCCAGCCCGTAGCCGCCACCGGCATCATACGAACCGGTCAGGTTGCCCACCACGCCGTTCTCGAACTCCAGCAGCACCTGGGCGTTGGAGTAAGTGATCCGCGGCTTGCCGGCCAGCGTCTCCCCTTTGTTCATGAAAGCCGCCACGCGCTTCACGTCGCCGCAGAAATAGCGCATCACGTCGAACGAATGCGGGTGCAGCGCGCGCATGTGAAACCACGGCGAGGTCTCGACCGGGTTGTTGATCCACATACGCATGTTGATGAGGTGGAGCTTGCCCAGCCGGCCGCTCTCCACCCACTCCTTGGCGCGCCGGGCGGCCGGTGTGAAGCGATGGTTGAGGTTGATGGCGTAAGGGATGCGCTTGGCCTTGGCCAGGGCCACCATCTCCTCGCCCTCCTCGACCACATTAGAGATGGGCTTCTCGCCCAGCACGGGGATGCCGGCGCGCAACAGCTCGATCGTGGGCTGATAGTGCTCGCTGCCGTTCTCCTCGCCGCGCGTGCACACGCTGCATGCATCCAGCGCAATGCCGCTGTCGAGCATCTGCTGCACGCTGTAGAACGCCCGCGCGCCGAACTTGCGCGCGGCAGCGTCGGCCTTCTCGGGAATAATGTCGCACACGGCGACCAACTCGACTTTGGGATTGTCTTTGTAAACCTGAGCGTGGATCGAGCCGATGTTGCCCACGCCCACGACCGCGACTTTTAGGGTCATGATGTCCTCATCGAAACGATGTGTGGTTTACGGCGCGCGATGGTTGTCGGCGGCGCGGGTTTTTGGCGGGTCGCCAGCCCGCTGACCGGCGCGCTGGTCGCATCTTCGGGGTAGAGGCGGTGGACGTTCTCCGCCGTCACCAGCACATGGTCGGTGTAGGCGGCCGGCGGCGCCGATTGGCCGGCCAGGATTTGCAACGCGAGCGGGATGACACGCTCGCCATAGATCTGCGGGAAATAATCCACACCGCCGATCAGCATCGGGTTGTTGCGGCGCAGCTCACGACGGATAGATTTGCTCACGTTCTGGCTGACGACGGCAGTGGTCGCCTGGCGGCCCAGCACCTCGGCTGCCTCCAGCGCGCCGAGGGCCGAATTGGCGTTGATACCGATGAACAGCACGTGCCGGCCCCATGGAATGTTACGCAGGGCCTGTGTGGCTGCCGAGCGCGATTCGTCGAGCATGCCGCGCGTCTCGAAGTGCAGGATATCGCTGTCTTTTAGCGGGAACTGGCTGCGCAAGGTCGCCAGCGCACCCTGGATGCGCGCCGCAGGGATGGCGCCGGACTCGGACTGTTCCAGGCAGACCACTTTGTCCAGTTGGCCGTTCCAATACTTGCGGATCCAAGCGGTGGCCGCTTCGCCGGCGATCCGGCCGGCGCGGTAATTGTCCGCGCCAAAATAGACCGCTCCGGGCATGGGGATGTCTATGGCGATGACCGGGATGCCGGCGGTGCGGAACATGTCCATCAACGCATAGTTGGTGCGCTCGTCCTGTTGGTATTCGATCACGAGGTCTACCTTGGCTTCCAACATCCGACGCGCGTTCTCGATGGCCACCTCGACGTCGGCTTCGTTGTCGGCCAAGATCAACTCGATGTTGCCGGCTGCGGCTGCGGCGCGCTCGATGCTCTCGCGCACGGTGACGGCGAAGTCCTGCTGCTCGGTGAGGTTGGCGAAGCCGATGCGCCAGGTGCGCTCCGGCGAGCTATCGCTGCACACCTCGGTGATGCGTTCGCCGCACAACGACACGCGCACGCCGGCAGCGACCAACGCGTTCACCATCTCGGCCGGCGCGCCGTTCGTGGTGATGAGTTGCTGCGCCTGGTTCAAGCTGGCAAAGCTCATCAGCCCGGGTTTGCCGAGCGCGTCCTCCGTCGCCAGCATGATCACGTTGTCTGCGCAGGCGACCAGGCCGGCCTTGATTTGTGCATCGGCGAGGTCATTGCTGGCGAAGCCCTGCGCTGTGTTCACGCTGTCGCACGGGATGAAAGCCTTGTTGACGCGGATGCGTTCGAGCACGCCGGCGGCAATCGGACCGTCCAGCGCGTCGCGCCCGGTGCGCACCTGCCCGCCGATCAAGATCACGGTGTGCGCCGGGTTGTGGGCCAGCTTCTGGGCGATGTCCAAGCTGTTGGTGAACACGACCAGCGACTTCATCGCCACGATCTCCACCGCCAGCGCGCGGGTGATCGGGCTGCCGCACAGGGCAATCAGATCGCCTTCGTTGACGAGTTCGGCGGCGCGCTTGGCGATGCTGTGGATCTGGGCGATGCAGGGTGTGTCGTTGCCGGTGACGATGTGCAGCCCGTTGCTCTTGCGGGCGAGCACGGGGTGGGCTACATCGGCCGGCACGGCGCCGCCGTGGGTGCGGATGAGCTTCCCCTGTGCCTGCAGCGCCCGCAGGTCGTTGCGGATCGTCCCTTCGGAGACCTGGAAGCGCTCGCATAGCTCCATGATGTGCACAGAGCCATGCACTAGCAACTGGGCGATGATCTGATCCTGGCGCTCCGATGGCTTCATGGCGCGTGTTGAGGATTGTAGAAACTGCAGCGGCTTTGTCAATCATTCACGTGACAGAAGATGATTTGTGAAGCTTTGAACAGGGCCGAAGTTTCGAGATTGTTGTTTCGACAAATTTCACTGACTGATTGACAGAGGCTCGCCAGAGTACTTACTATCATCGAACGATTGTGAAGATCGCAGGCTGCCGTCTCGGGCCTGCGCTGAATGCGCCGCAAACCTCATCGTCGTCTTCTTCCTGCCGCCGGCGCACCGTGATGTCGTGACCGATTGAGGTAGAAAGATGCTTTCAGAAGAACAAATCCAAGAATTTCGCCGCAATGGCTACGTGCGCGGCGGCCGAGTGCTGAGCGATGAACAGGTGGAGTTGCTGCGTGCAGAGATTCAGCGCGTCATCGAGGCGCATGGCAAGCCCGGCGTTCCCCAACCGGTGTCGCTGCGCAACCTGAATGGCGATCGTCCTGATGCGCCGGTCTGGCAGATCGTCAATATCTGGGAAGCCAGCCGGCCCTTCCGTGACCTGGTGATCTTCAACCAACAGATCGCCGAAGAGATGGCACAGCTCACCGGCGCCAAGCAACTACGCATCTGGCACGACCAGGTGCAATACAAGCCGCCGGCCTACGGTGGCACTACGATGTGGCATCAGGACGCGCCGCTGTGGCCGATCCTCGCGCCGATGACCGAGGTCACGGCCTGGGTGGCGCTCGATGATGTGGATGTGGACAACGGCTGCATGTGGATGGTGCCCGGCTCGCACCTGTGGGGCAACCATATGGATTTCATCCGCGAGCGCGTGCGCACCTTCGACGCAATGCCCGCCGAATTTCAGGGCCATCGCATCGAGGTCAGGCCCTGTCCGGTGAAGAAAGGTGAAGTGCATTACCACCACGCACTGACCTGGCATGGCTCGCCTGACAACAAGAGCCCGCGCCCGCGCCGCGCCATCGCTATTCACTACATGACCGAGGAGACGCGCTACGTTGCCAGCGGCAACCACATCATGAAACCTTTCGTCGAAGTGCAAGACGGCGAGGTGATGCGCGGCGAGCACTTCCCGTTGGTGTGGGAAGCGAAGCGCGAGCTCAGCATATAGCGTCGCTCGCAGTCTGCATCCTGCCCGAGTAATGCATCAAGGAGGTGATCGGTTTAGAGAAGGGTGAGATCGTTCGTACGTCGTATGTCTGTTGTGAGGCAGTCCATAAATTTTGCTCATGAATTAGAAAGTTGCGGACAATCACGAGCTATTCACGCTACCAGGAGAGTGAACCATGCATAAGCCAAGTCGCTTCGCCAAGGTTGTAGGGCTGTTTGCCGCGGCGGCAATCATCGCGAGCTGTGCCCCCGCGGCTCCTGCCGAACCCCCTGCCCAGGCGCCGGCTGCGCCTGCCGCTCCCGCCACTGAAGCCCCGGCTGCTCCGCCCGCAGAGGTCAAGCCGGCCGAACAACCCGCTCCCGCTGCTCCGACGACCTACAAGCAAGCGCCGATGTTGGAAGAGATGGAAAAGGCGGGTAAGATACCGCCGCTCGCAGAGCGCTTGCCCAAAGTGCCATTCGTCGTCGGCCCCGGCGTGTTGGTGGCCGAGAAGGACCTGCCGGATTGGCAGCCTGGCAAATACGGCGGCACACTGCGCTCGGCGCACGCGGTTGCTAATTGGTCGCCCGACTTCTTCGTCATGGCGAATGAACCGCTGCTGATCTCGCCGGGCATCGGCACCGACGCCATTCGTGGCAATGTGCTCGAGAGCTTCACCGTCAGCGACGACGGTAAGACCATCACCTTCAAGATGCGCGAGGGCTTGAAGTGGTCGGATGGTCAGCCGGTCACGACTGAGGACGTTCGCTTCACCTATGAGGACATCCTGAAGAACCCGAAGCTGACCCCGACCTTCCCGGCGCGCTGGAAGGTGGGCGCCAGCCCGAACGGCGCCGAGCCGTCGTTGAAGATCATTGACGACTACACCTTCGAGATTTCGTATCCTGAGCCGTATGGCGGCCTGTTGCGCCAGTTCACCATCGAAAGCTGGGTCGGCTATACCGAGTGGCTGAACCCTGCGCACTACTTGAAGCAGTTTCACGAGAAGTACGCGGGTGAGGAGGCGATCGCCAAGATGCTCGAAGAGGCCAAGATGGGTGCCGACGAATGGCCTGGCCTGTTTGCGCAAAAGCGCTGCCTGAACTGGCACGTGAACCAGCCGCGCTGCATTGGTTATCCCGGGCTGTATCCATGGGTGCTGAAGAGCGCCGACAACAACCGCCTCGAGTTCGAGCGCAACCCATACTACTTCAAGGTGGATACGCTGGGCCAGCAGTTGCCCTACATTGACCGCCTGGTCTCCACGCAGGTCGAGGACGTCGAGGCCGTCAACCTGAAGGTGCTGGCCGGCGAGGTGGATTTCCTGCGCGAGAGCACGGCGCTGGTCAAGGTGCCGCTCTACAAGGAGAACGAGGACAAGGCCGGCTTCAACGTTGTCTTGCTCGACATGCACGTGGATTCGAGCGCGTTGTTCCTCAACCAGACCTTCACCAACACCGAACAGGCAGACGACTGGATCAAGTATTCGCGAGATCCGCGCTTCCGCAAGGCGCTCAGCATGGCCATCAACCGGCCGGAGATCATCGAGACGATCTACTATGGCTATGCGTCGCTGCCGCTACGCGACGTGGGCGACGAGGCCAGCAAGTACGATCCAGACGCGGCCAACGCCCTGCTCGATGAGATCGGCCTTACCAACAAGGATGCCAGCGGCATGCGCCTGGCGTCCGACGGCAAGCCGCTGACGTTGCTGCTCGAGCACGGCGCGCATGCCCCCGACCTGTCGCCGATCGCCGAGATCGTGGCCGAGGATCTGAAGAAGGTCGGCATCAACGTGCTGGTCAAGAAGATTGACTCGCAGTTGTGGGGCACGCGCCGAGGCAACAATGACCTGATGGCGACTGTGTTCTGGACGCACGACGTGGGCTGGGGCGGCGGCGTCGGCCTGAACGAGGCACTGAACCATGCCGGCCGCGCCTGGTGGGACTTCTACAGCTCCCAAGGCCAGCGTGGTGTAGAACCGCCGGATTGGATGCAGCAAGGCTTCAAGCTGCAGGAGTCTTGGTGGTCGTCCGTGCCCGGCTCGGAGCAGTGGAAGCAGATCACCGAAGAGGCGCACGCTTGGCAGCGCGCCAACCTGCCCATCATCAAGATCGTCGAGAACGTCAAGTACCCCATGATTGCCAGCAAGCGGCTGGGCAACGTGGCGCAGGGCGGCTATGCCATCGCGCTGAACTTCGCCGGCGAGCAGTTGTTCTTCAAAGAGTGATCGTCGGGCAGCAGCGTGCTGCGCTTCTCATCTCCTTCTCGTAACGGGGTAAGGCGCTTGCGCGTCAGGCGCTTTACCCCTACACTGTCATCGTTCAGGAGGAAGTGCCGGTGATTGCGTTCATCGTACGTCGCATCATCACGCTGATCCCGATCCTCTTTCTGATCTCCTTTGTGTCTTTTGTCGTGATCGAGCTGCCGCCCGGGGATTGGGTGAGCTTTCGCATCGAGAGCCTACGCCAGTCGGGCATCGAGGTGGACGAAGGCGAGATCGCCCGTCTGACCATGCAATATGGCCTCGACAAGCCGTTCCTGGTGCGCTACTTCCGCTGGATGGAGAACATCCTCTTGCGCGGCGACTTCGGCTACTCCTTCCAGTGGAACGAGCCGGTGATCAAGATCGTAGGCGAGCGCGTGCCGATCACCATGTTCATCGCCGTGCTGTCGCTCTTCGTGTCGTGGGCGATTTCGGTGCCCATCGGGATCATCTCGGCCGTCAAACAGTATTCTGCCATAGACTACATCGGGACGTTCGTCAGCTTCGTCGGCCTGGCGACGCCTGGATTCCTCGTGGCGTTGATCGGCGCCTACTTCATCCTCAACAATTTGAACTTCTCGCCGCTGGGTCTATTTTCTCAGGAATATGCCGATGCGCCGTGGAGTCTGGCCAAGTTCCTCGACCTGTTGAAGCATTTGATCTTGCCGTTATTCGTGGTCGGCCTCACCAGCACCGGCGTCACCATCCGCGTCATTCGCGCCAATCTGCTCGATGAGTTGAAGAGACAATATGTCATCACGGCGCGCGCGAAAGGGTTGAAGGAGCGCCAACTGTTGATGAAATATCCGGTGCGCATGGCGATCAACCCACTCATCAGCACGGTGGGTTTCGTGTTGCCGGCGCTCGTCGGCGGCGAGGTGCTGGTCTCGATCGTGCTCAGCCTGCCGACCACCGGGCCGGTGTTGCTGCGCGCGGTGCAGGCGCAGGATATGTACCTGGCTGGTGGCATCGTGCTCATCCTCAGCACCCTCACCGTCATCGGCACGTTGCTCTCCGACATTGCTCTGGCCGCCCTCGACCCGCGCATTCGATTCGGAGGCTTGAAGAAGTGAGCGTTCAAGACCGCCAACCGACTGTCCCGGATTCTGCCCGCTTAGGCGCGCTCGGGGTTGCCTCGCCCGGTCAGGTGGCGCCGCGGGCCGAGCCGGCGCCGGTCGAACCGCCGGTGGAAGCCGAGGCCGACGAGAAGTTCTACTACGCCACGCAGTGGGATCTGATCTGGTGGCGCTTCAAGAAGCACAAGCTGGCCGTCGTCGCAACGTTCGGCTTGCTGGCGCTGTATTTCGTCGCGCTGTTCGCCGATTTCTTCGCACCCTATTCGGCGCAAACGCGCTTCCAGGGCCAGCAGCAGCAGCCGCCGACGCCGATCCACTTCATGCGCGACGGCCAGCTCTCGCGCCCGTTCATCTATCCGATGACACGCAAGGCCGACCCCAAGACGTTCAAATTCATCTTCGTCCCCGATACGAGCAACCCCGTTTATATCCAGTTCTTCGTCCGCGGCGAGCCGTATAAGCTGTGGGGGCTGATCGAATCCGACCTTCATCTGTTCGGCACAGGGGTGGACAACGCGCCGATCTTCCTGTTCGGCACCGACCGCCTGGGACGCGACTTGTTCTCCCGCACGATCTACGGCTCACGCGTGTCGTTATCCATCGGCCTGGTCGGCGTCTTCCTTACCTTCATCATCGGTGTCACGCTCGGCGGTATCTCCGGCTTCTTCGGCGGCGTGGTGGATGAGATCGTACAGCGCCTGATTGACTTTTTACAGTCCATTCCCACGCTGCCGCTGTGGATTGCGCTGGCCGCGGCGCTGCCTCGCGACTGGCCGACCGAGAAGACGTTCTTCGCCATCACCGTGCTGCTGTCGGTCGTTGGCTGGACCGGCTTGGCGCGCGTGGTGCGCGGCAAGTTGTTACAGTTGCGCGAAGAAGATTACACCTTGGCGGCGCAGGCTGCGGGCGCCAGCCAGTCGCGCATCATCTTCAAACATTTGCTGCCCGGCTTCACCAGCCATCTGATCGTCTCGATCACCGCTTCCATCCCACTGGCGATCTTGGGCGAGACGGCGCTGAGCTTCATCGGCCTGGGCATGCAGCCGCCGGCCGTGAGTTGGGGCGTGCTGTTGCAAGATGCGCAGAACCTGGTGGCGGTCGCCCAGCAGCAATGGCTGCTTATCCCGGCCTTGTTCGTGATCGCGACGGGCTTGTTGTTCAACTTTGTCGGCGACGGCTTGCGCGACGCGGCCGATCCCTACACGCGATGAGGGGATACGCATGACGATTGATGCGATAACGACTGTCCGACCGGTGAGCGCGCCCGGCGCCGGCAACGATTTGCTGATCGAGGTGCGTGACCTGCGCGTGAACTTTCACCTCTACGAGGGTGTGGTGCGCGCGCTGAACGGCGTGGATTTCGAAATTCGACAAGGCAAATCGCTGGGCGTGATCGGCGAGAGCGGCTGCGGCAAGTCGGTCACGGCGCAGACGATCATGCGCATCGTGCCCACGCCGCCGGCCAAGATCGCCGGCGGGGAGATCCTGTTGCACTTGCCCGGAGAAAACGGCCAAGCGCCTGAGACCATCCGCATTCTCGACCTGGACGCCAGCGGCGACAAGATGCGCAGCATTCGTTGGAAAGAGATCGCCATGGTCTTCCAAGAGCCGATGACCTCGTTCAGCCCGCTGTTCACCATCGGCAATCAGATCATCGAGGCGATCTTGCTGCACATGCCACAGTTGTCGAAGCGCGAGGCGCGCGAGCGCGCGATCGAAATGCTGAATCGCGTTGGCATTCCGCAGCCGCGCCGGCTGGTGGATGCCTATCCACATCAGCTCAGCGGCGGCATGCGCCAGCGCGCCATGATCGCCATGGCGCTGTCGTGCAACCCCAGGCTGCTGATCGCCGACGAGCCGACGACGGCGCTGGATGTGACGATCGAGGCGCAGATCCTGGAGCTGCTCAAGTCGCTGCAGGAAGAATTCGGCATGGCGCTGATGTACATCAGCCACGACCTGGCGGTGGTCGGCGAGATGTCCGATGAGATCATGGTGATGTACTTGGGAATGGTGATGGAACGTGCGACGACCGAGGAGCTCTTTGCGCAACCGTTACATCCCTATACCCAGGCACTATGGCGATCCATCCCGCGCATCGAGGGCGACCTGGAGCGACTGGTGCCGATCACCGGCACGCTGCCCAGCCCGTATGCGGAGCACAAGGGCTGTCCATTCTTCTCGCGCTGCGAGCATCGCATCCGCGGCCTGTGCGATACCCAGCGACCGCCGATGTTCCAGGTCTCGCCCACCCATCAGGTGAGCTGCTTCCTATACCAACCAGTCACTCCGTGAAACCCAAAGGTCTCGAGACCGTTGGGCGTTATACAAACTTATGAGCGCACAACCGGCGCAGACCCTGCTTGAAATCAAGGATCTGAGGAAGTACTTCCCGGTGCAAAAGGGATTCCTCAAGCGCACGGTCGGCTACGTGAAGGCCGTGGATGGCGTGAGCCTGTCGGTGGCGGCCGGCGAAACCCTCGGCATCGTGGGGGAGAGCGGCAGCGGCAAGACCACGCTGGGCCGTACGCTGCTGCGGCTATACGAGCCGACCAGTGGCGACGTGACGCTGCATGTAGACGGCCAAGACGTGCCGATCATGGACCTGAGCGGCAGTGAGCTGCGCATACTGCGGCGCAATGCGCAGATGATCTTTCAAGACCCCTATGCCTCGCTCAATCCACGCATGACGGTGCTCGAGACGGTGGGTGAGCCGTTGTTCGTGAACGGCATCGCCTCGGGCCGGGAGATGGAGGAGCGCGTGCGCGAAGTCATCCTGCAGGTTGGCCTGCGCGTCGAGCATCTGCGGCGTTATCCGCACAGCTTCAGCGGTGGTCAGCGGCAGCGCATCGGCATCGCCCGCGCGCTGGTGGTCAAACCCAGGCTCGTCGTAGCCGACGAGCCGGTGTCCGCGCTCGACGTCTCGATTCAGGCGCAGATCCTCAACCTACTGAAGGACTTGCAGGCGCAATATCAGTTGACCTATGTGTTCATCTCGCATGCGATGAATGTGGTGCGCTATGTGTGCGACCGGATCGCCGTGATGTACGCTGGCAAGCTGGTCGAAGTCGGCGCCAAGCATGACATCCTCAAGTCGCCCAAGCACCCCTACACCGAAGCGTTGCTCGCGTCGGTGCCGCGCACGACCAGCCGCGTGCGCAAGCGCGTTGTCTCCGCCGGCGAAGTGCCCGACCTGGCCAACTTGCCCTCGGGTTGCGTGTTCCACCCACGTTGCAAATACGCCGTCGAGCGATGCAAGGTCGAAGTGCCACAGCTCAGGGCGCTGGACAGCACGCGGCTGGTCAGTTGCCATCGCGCCGAAGAGTTGGAGTTGCAGGGAATCTGAGCGAAGACCGCGAAAGCGCCCGGCGCCGCGCTGCAACCGAAATCATGCGCCCGAATTCATCTGCGATGGGTGAGCAATTGTGTATGCCGCCATCTGCTGCGCGAGCGGCATTTGCGGCGTTGATGCGCGTTGTCCTGGTCGCGGCGATGATCGCGGCGGCCCTCGCCCACCTCTACCCGACGATGATCGCGCCGCTCAACATCTACGACGAAGGCATCATCGTCTACGGTGCGACGCGGGTGATGCATGGCGAGATTCCGTATCGTGACTTTTGGACGCAATACAGTCCTGGCCAGCTCTACGTCCTCGCCGGCCTGTTCCACATCTTCGGCGTGCAGATCGCCGTCGAGCGGTGGTGGGATATCGTCGTGCGCGCCCTGCTGGCGTTCGTGATGTTCTTGTTGGCCGGACATTTGACCTCGCGCGGCGCGGCATTCGTGACCTGGCTGATCGGCGCGCTGTGGGTGACTTACTACGGCTTCTTCGGCTATCCCGTCTTCGTCGGCTTGCTCTTCAGCTTGTTCAGCATCTATGCGCTGCTGCGTGCAGCGGGGACGAACACGGTAACCGGCTGGTCCGCCGATGCTGGCCGGCACGTCGGATTAGACCGGCGCTGGCTGATCGTCGGCGGCTCGGCATTGGGCTTGGCGGCGCTCTTCCGACACGACATGGCGATCTACTGCGCCGCGGCGCAGATGGCGGTTGGCCTGCCGTTCGTATTCGCGACATGCACACCGGCCAACCGATCCATCCCCGAGCGCGCCGTCGCAGCCACCCGCACGATGCTGCCCTTCGTGATCGGTGCGCTTGCGTTCGTCGGACCGGCACTCATCTTCTTTGCTGTGAGCGCGTCGCCGGCCGAGCTGATCCAACAACTGTTCATCTTCCCACTCACCGAATTCCCCAAGGTGCGCGACCTGCCGTATCCGAAGCTGGATGGGTCGTTGGACAACGTGCAGTTCTATGCGCCGTTCCTGATCTATTCGCTCGCGGTCGTGTCGGCGGTTTTGCGTGCGCGCAGCGATGCGGATGCGCGTCTACAAGCCTGGGGCGTCGCGATGGTCACGCTGTTCGGCGTCTTCGGTTTCAACCAGGCGCGCGTGCGCTCGGACACGATTCACACCGTGCACTTCTTCCTGTGCGCGGTGGTCTTGTTGCCGGTGTTATTGCGCGGCTTCCCGGCGATGGCGCGAACGCCGTCGGTCATCGTCGCTGCGATTGGCACGGCGCTCTCGATCGCGGCGATCGTCAATCCCCTCGCCGGCTACATCGGCGTGATGGAGTCGCGGCCGGCCGCCGAGCGAGATCAGCGCATGACGTTGCCCATTGGCCTGCCCGGCCGGTCGTTCGCGCAGCAAACGATGGCCGTGGCGACGCTGCAGAGCCTGACGGCGCCGGACGAGCGCATCTACGTCGGCCTGTCACGTCATGACCGGGTGTTCGCCAACGATGCGATGTTCTACTTCCTGGCGCAACGGCCCAGCGCCACCCGCTATCACGAATTGCATCCCGGCCTGACCAACACGCTGCCGGTGCAGCAGGAGATGGTGGCCGATTTGGAACGCCATCGAGTGCGCTACCTGGTGCTGACGAACATGTTCGAAGGCGCCAACGAACCGAATGACAGCGCGCGGAGCACCGGCGTGACGTTGTTGGATGAATACATCGCCGAACACTACCGCACGGCAAACGTGATCGGCCCCTACCGTATCCTCGTTCGTCGCCCTTGACCTATGGAAATTGCCATTCCGACGCACGTCATCGTGTACGCCTTAGGCTGCCTCGCCGTGATCGTCGTGATCGGCGCGATCGCCGGAGCCTACACCTTCGTTGAAAACCGCATCACCCGCAAGCGTGAACAAGACGCTGCCAGACGCAAGTGACGCGGAGTAAGACGCAAGACGCAATACGATACCCATGCTCACCCCTTACCACCTTACCTGTGAATACTTCACCGACCCAATCGGCCTGGGCGTGCGCCGTCCTCGGCTGAGTTGGAAGCTGCGCGCGGACGAAACGGTGCGCGACCTGCGCCAGTCGGCCTATCAAATCGTCGTCGCCGCCGATCCAGGCTGTGAACACGATGTGATCTGGGACACCGGCAAGGTGCCGTCCGGCCAGTCGGTGCATGTGCGCTACGCCGGTCCGGAGTTGCGCTCCGGGCAACGCTGCTATTGGCGCGTGCGTGTCTGGGATCAGGACGACCGGCCGTCGGAGTGGAGCGCGCCCGCCTGGTGGGAGATGGGCCTGCTCGACTCTGCCGACTGGCAGGCGCAGTGGATCACGCCGGACTGGGACGATCCACAAGATCCAACGCAGCCCCGGCCTGTGCCGCAATTGCGCCGCGCGTTCACGCTCGACGGCCAAGTGCGCGCCGCGCGACTCTACGCCACCA
The DNA here is from genome assembly GCA_025998955.1 of Candidatus Roseilinea sp. Taxonomy (NCBI): domain Bacteria; kingdom Bacillati; phylum Chloroflexota; class Candidatus Thermofontia; genus Candidatus Roseilinea; species Candidatus Roseilinea sp. The sequence goes on along the minus strand of AP024676.1, from coordinate 1,435,670 downwards.
GCCTGGGTTTGTATGAACTCCGTCTCAACGGCCATCGCGTCGGCGACGGGCTGCTCACGCCTGGCTGGACGAGCTACAACAAGCGATTGCAGTACCAGACCTACGACGTGACCGATCTGCTAGTCGAAGGAGCGAATGCTCTCGGCGCCATGCTCGCCGATGGCTGGTATCGCGGGGACCTCGGCTTCGAGGGCCAACGCAACCTATACGGCGATCGCTTGGCGCTACTCGCGCAATTGCACGTGACCTACGCCGATGGGCGCGCCGTCGTCATCACCAGCGACGCGGCATGGCGTGCTGCGACCGGCCCGATCCGTATGGCGGAGATCTATCACGGCGAGACCTACGATGCCCGGTTGGAGCAGCCCGGTTGGGATCGGCCCGGCTTCGACGACGGGGCGTGGCACGCTGTGCGCATTCTCGATCATCCCAAAGATCGGCTCATCGCGCAGGTCGGGCCATTCGTGCGCCGGCAGGAAGAGCTGCGGCCGGTGCGCATCTTCACCTCGCCCAAGGGCGAATGCATCGCCGACTTCGGCCAGAACATGGTGGGGTGGGTGCGCTTGAAGGTGCGCGGCGCATCGGGGGCGACCATCACGCTCAAACACGCCGAAGTGCTCGACCGCGACGGGAATTTCTACACCGAGAATCTGCGCGCAGCCCGTCAGACGCTGCAATACACCCTGAAGGGCGAAGGCGAGGAGGTTTATGAGCCGCGCTTCACGTTCATGGGCTTCCGCTACGTGAGGGTAGAGGGATGGCCGGGCGAGCTGACTGCCGACGACCTGACCGGCGTGGTTGTGCATTCGGACATTCCGCCCATCGGCCACTTCGAATGCGATAACCCTCTGATCAACCAGTTGCAACACAACATCGTGTGGGGGCAAAAGGGCAACTTCGTGGACGTGCCGACCGATTGCCCGCAGCGCGACGAACGGCTGGGCTGGACCGGCGACGCGCAGGTGTTCGTCCGCACGGCGTGCTTCAACCGGCACGTCGCCGCCTTCTTCACCAAGTGGCTGGGCGATTTGGCAGCGGATCAACATCCGAATGGTAACGTGCCGCATGTCATCCCCGATGTGTTGGGGCGCGGTATGCCGGGCATGGCGGCCGGCTCGGCCGGATGGGGTGATGCAGCGGTCATCGTGCCGTGGACGATCTACCTGTGCTATGGTGACAAGGGCATCCTCGAAGCGCAGTACGAGAGCATGGCCGGCTGGGTGAACTACATGCGCCGGCAGGCCGGCGAGCGTTACCTGTGGACGGACGGCTTCCACTTTGGCGACTGGTTGGACTATCGCGGGCCGAACCCGCTGGTGCCTGCGCCGGTGACGAACACCGAGCTGATCGCCACGGCGTTCTTCGCCCACGGCGCAGATTTAATGCGGCGCGTTGCGCGCGCCCTGGGCAAAGAGGCAGACGCGCGCATGTACGACGAACTCTTCGAGCACGTGCGCGCGGCCTTCAACGCCGAGTTCGTCGCGCCGAACGGCCGCGTCGGGCCGGACACGCAGACTGCCTGTGTGCTGGCGCTGCACTTCGACCTGTTGCCAGAGAGGCTGCGACCGGTCGCCGTCCGGCGTCTGGCCGATGCCATTCGCAAGGCCGACTATCACCTCACCACCGGCTTCGTCGGCACGCCCTACTTGTGCCACGTGCTCAGCCGCTTCGGCCAGGCGGACCTGGCCTACGAATTGCTCAATCAGGAGAGCTACCCGTCGTGGCTGTATCCGGTGAAGAAGGGCGCGACGACGATTTGGGAGCGCTGGGACGGCATCAAGCCGGACGGCAGCTTCCAGGACGCGGGCATGAACTCGTTCAATCACTATGCCTATGGCGCGATCGGCGAATGGCTCTACCGCGTCGTCGCCGGCATCGAGATAGACGAGGCGGCTGCCGGTTACGCCCACGCGCTGATTCAGCCGCAGCCGGGCGGCGGCATCACGCACGCGCGCGCGACGCTGGAGACGCCCTACGGTGAGCTAGCCGTCGCCTGGCAATTGACCGAGGCCGACTTTCGGCTGCAGGTGACCGTCCCGCCCAACACGCGCGCCACCGTGCGCATTCCTGCGGGCAAGCTGTCGCACGTGACCGAGTCGGGCAAGCGGATCAAGAGCGCTGCCGGCGTGCACTCGGCGCGGGCAAAGGGCGGCGTCGTGACTGTTGAAGTCGGTTCGGGGCGCTACGAATTCGTCTCGACCGGGCTGAACCTGGCGCAGGCCATGGCCAGCGTGCGCCACGTGGCGGGCCGGCTGGATCGCAGCAGTTCGCTCCAGGAGTTGCTGGCCGATGAGAAGATGCGGGCGGTGCTGGTGAAACACGCTGGCGAAGAGGTGGCGCACATGCCGCAACTGCGATGGATGAATCTGTCGCTCGAAGCGGCGTCGCGCGTCGCGCCGCACGTGATTACGCCGGAGCGGCTGCAGGCGATCGAAAAGGAGTTGATGGCGATGTAGTCACTGCTAAAGTGCGACGTCAAGGTGGAGGTGTGAGCTGCCGGGTCAGGAACTCATACCTCCATTCTTTGTTATTCTCGTCGAACAAGCGCAGCTGACCGGGCGCGTCCCAGATGACTGCGCCGAAACTGGGATTCTCAGAGCTAAACAGCAATACTTGCTTGTGTTTGTCCAAGTCAAAGTGCACCAGATAGGTTCGACCGAGTGGATAACAGTCTCCTTTGGTCTGCAGGTAGACGAGAGCAGTACCGTCCGGCGACCAGGCGATTGGCCCAGTGTTGGCAGTCGGCGAGATGGCTGGCGCGCGAGAGATTTCTCCTCTGTTGATATCCCATATCACCAGTTCCTGGCCTTGCCACGTCGCTAACTTCGTGCGATCGGGCGAGATTGGACCTCCGCCGAGATTCTTGATCTCCCGATTAACAACATCGAGCCGAACGACGGGACGTTCCCAATGGCCACAGCCATCCGGAACGCCTTCTCTGGCGTTCGTGTAGTAGAAGTAACGACTGTTCGGCGACCAGAACAGACCCACTAAGCCATAGGCGCCTAGACCCCCGCAGTTCTGGAATTGGCTGTCAACGATCTTCTCACTTGCGCGCGCAACCTCAATGAGTTTGAGCTGTTCATAGGCGTTCACGGTGGTGTCGTCTACTTTCACGCAATCGTGGATGATTACCTCGACTCGCCACTTGCCGTCCGGTGACGGATACGCCCCCTGAAGCTTTGGTGGACTGAGGGCGACGACTGTCGCTATGCGATCTTGTGTTGTGGTGGGGGCTAGGGTGGCCGTTGGATGATGCAGAGCGATGGCCGGCGTCTGAGATGGCGTTGGAGTTGGAACAGTAGGCTGGTGATGTTTCTGTGTGCATCCGGAACCTACACCTAGCAGCATTATTGTCAGGAGTGCTTGTGATGCGCGGTGCACGCTAAATCCGATTAAAAAGTTGACCGATGCATTTCGTCCTCTATTCCAGGTAGGGTTGTGTCCAGGGGCTTATCTGCTGAACCGAAAGGTTTCCAGCTCAACGAGAAAGAGCCCTTGCTGATGTCTATAAGTTGGATGTACGAAACCGCTTACTGCCAGCCACCGGCTGTCTGGCGACCAGAGCTGATCACCGACTTCGAAGTTAGAGATGTCATGCGAAACGAGTAAAGTCATCTTCGGAAAGGCAAAGATCGAGAATGTGCTGCGTTGGCTGATCGCAATGAGACTCGAGTTGGGAGCAAAGTCTAATCTCGCCGTATGGCTGTCTGTTAAAGGTCGGAAGTCTGCATTCGATTCATCCACGGGGCGGAAGTAGATTCGCTTGTCTGCCAAGCGATACATCAGCAGCCATTTGCCGTCTGGAGAAAAGGGTGGCCACCACACATATCGAAATGGAAGCTCTTCTATTTGCTTAGACTCGGAGTGATACAACCGAATCGGTGGTAAGTCCGCGACGGGTCCTGAACCGTAAAGAAGTATGTGGAAGGCGTTTGTTCCTTCCTTTGTTGTTCCATATGCTTTGAAGTGCATGCCGCTCGGTGCGCCCGTAATCTTGAACACGTCATGCACCAGTCGTATAGGTTCTCTCCCAATCGTGACGAGTAATGGCCCCTCACTCAGGCTTTCATATATCAAAAAGTGCTCGTCGGTCAGCCATTGACCACCCAGGCCGAGTTCTCCCTTTGCGTCTGGGATTTGCCATTGAACGGCGTTCATTTGTCGTCCGTTGAAGGCGTCAACGATGGTTGTCGTAGCGCTGATTATTTCATTTGTAATGCGTTGCGAATTTGTAGTCGCCCGATATTTCTCTCCTGGAGACCAAGCCGAATTGCCTGGAACATGCACGCCAAACACACCTTTGATCTGAGCAAAATCGTTGCGACAAGGGGTACCGGCTCGTGCTAGTCCATCGGTAAATATCATGACCTTTCCATCAGGCAACCAAGTAAGTGCACGATTCCATGCACCCCCACTGGCGACATATGAATAAGTGCAGGATCGCTTGTTGGGCACATCAAAAAAATGCAATCGGCCAGGTGGAAGCAAATAGCTCTTATTCGCTTCTTCCTGAGTAAATGTCCAGTAAGCCAAGAACTTACTATCGGGTGACCAACTGTCTATCTGGATCATTGGTGCTGTGAGCACGGGCGTGATCGCAATGGCCTTCGGCGAATGCGGTGGGGAACCTGTGCGATCCCATAGTAACGGCACTGGGGAGGATGTTTGCGGGCTAATGCTCACAGGCTCTGCATAACCCACGCTGAGCACGGTTAACTGAAAGACGATTAGCAACAAAGCAACACTGATCATTCGTGGTTTCGCCGCTTGCAATAGCATGTGACGTAGTATGCCAAGTTGGTTCTGCCTTAGCGGAACTGGCTTGCTCAGTCGGAAACCTCGGTTTCGGCGCACCTTGCGCGTGACTTGATTTCGTGGTACGGCAGTTACACCATTGGGTTTGCAACTGAGCAGAACTGGCTTAGTAGTATGTCCACCAATAGATGACGCTATTACCTGCATAAACCCAACTGTTACATAGAGGATTGATGCGATTGGCCGTTACTCCTGGCTCAGCGCGGATGGAGAAGTGCGTATGAGGACTTTGATAGCATTTGCTTGAACGGCTCGTCGGATTCAATTACATTGTGCAGCTCGAAGCCAGTATCGCTAGTGTTGTCGCGCCTTTGGGCGTTGCCCCACCACTGGCCGCGGTCGAGCGGCGGGAAGACATCAAAGTTGGCGTTCAGCGCATCCAGCAGGTCGGGCTCGAGGGGGTCTTGAGGACGACACGTAGCTCCGCAGGTCGAAACAGGAAGTTGTCCAGCGCAGAGAGAATTCCAGGTTCCATAGCGCGTTGGATTGAAAGGCGTGCGGCGGTGGGCACAAGGCTACCATAGCGTCAATGTTTATTCGCTGTTCTTTCGTCCAATTCTGCGAAGGTGCACCAGACGGATCAACACAACAAGCGCCATGACGACGGCTCCCACAAGCCATCCGACCGCTGCATCGGTAGATGAGCAGGACCGATACGCGCAAGATAAGCGGTAGTAGGCTTGACTAATCATGACGACGCCAAACGGCACGAGTAACCACTGAAGCTTTGTCATTGCAAATTCAAAACGAATCGGTCAGCCCACCTATGGTCGGGTTGCCAACTTCTTCGGATTATGCACAGGCTTGGGCACTTACTGATGCCAAGAATAAACTTGCACTCCTGGGTAGATATAGACTGTGTAGATACCCCGATTGCCTCCGGCGCCAGTGAGGGCAACTAGTGCACCAGCTCCGATCGCTGCAAGTCCGGCGGCAATCCCACAAGGTGCCGCAGCAGGGGTAAGTAACACTGCACAAATGGTGGCTGCGCCGGCGCCAGCCGTGAGAAGCCCAATTAGAACTTGTGTTTGGCACTCGTTCATGTAGACAACATAGCCCCACCAGAAATAATCCGTGCCGCTTCGACCGGCGCAGGAAAGCGTTGTGTAATGCGATAACGAGTCCGCCCTGGTGTTGAAATCTGTTCTCAGTTTAACTTGTTCTGGTCGGATTTTGCCCTGTTGAATCAAATCATTTGTCGCTGACAACGCTTGTCTTAACTCGTCAAAGACAACAGGATCGATTCCCAACTGATCTGCATTTTCAACGGTAAGTTGAAGAGTCCCATCCGGATTTTGTGACAAATGTGATTCAATCCGACTGATTCCCAGTTCATACCTTTCCTTGATTGAACGTAGATCCTCAATTCTCTGCTTCATGTCTGGTGGCGGTGTAGTAACCGGCTCTATATAACGCGGACGTTGAGGCTCAGGCTCTTGTGCAACACTCGGTTTGTGAATCACAAACATGGTGCTAACAAGAATGACAACATTCAGACACAGACGAGTGATTAACTTATTCATCTCCTTGCAAACCTCCAGTGATAGAGACTATGCCCTCGACGATCGTTATACTTTCTGCCTATCACATCGCTATCACATGACCATCCTAAAGTTTGACCGTAAACAGGAGGCGCCATGCTTGATATCCGATTGCTGGGTACGCCGCAGGTCTTTCTGGATGGCGGCCCGCTGAGTGATTTCGTTCGCTCACCGAACCTCGTCCGGCTGTTTGTGTTCCTCGTCCTGCACCGCGATCAGCCACAGCCGCGCGCAAAGCTGGCCGATCTTTTCTACCCTGATTGTGACGAAGCCACCGCGCGCCGCAACCTAAACCAGTTGCTCTATCGCCTGCGGCATGCGCTGCGGGGCTATCCCTGCCTGCTCGCCACCAGCCAGACCTTGCAGTTCGATGCACGCGCGGCATACTGGCTTGATGTGGCGGAGTTCGAGCAGAAGATCGGCGCTCAGGACGCCGAAACGATCAGCGCAGCCGTTGCGCTCTACCGAGGTGAATTGCTCGAAAGCATCTACGACGACTGGTGCATTCCCCTCCGTGAGCGCTTGCACGAGCGTTATCTGCTGGGCTTGAGCGCGCTGGTGGGGATGTATGAAGCGTCCGGCAGGTTCGAGCCGGCGCTTGAAGCAGCGCGAAGGTGGGCGCGGGCAGACCCGCTCAGCGATGAGGCCCATTATCGTGCGATCGAACTGTTGGTTCTGCTCGATCGCGCCGACGAAGCGCGCGCCCAGTTCGATCAATATACGGCATTGCGCCGGAGCGAATTGAATCTGGCACCTTCGGCGCGCGTGCTCCAGCTCGCCTATCGCTACAACTTGCAACCGCCTGACGACCAGCCTGTGGATCGCCGCGTCGAAGCGATCAGCGCGGCGCTGGTGTCATTGATCGAGCCGAAAGAGGAAGAGCCGCCCCAGGTCGCTGAAATCCGCAACCGGCTGCAGACGAAAATCATCAACGACGCCGAAGCCCTGGGCGATCTATTCAAAGCTCGCTTCGCTTCCGACGAAGCATTGACGTGCTACCACATAGCGCTGGGTTTGTTGTCAGGCGCCGCCGGTGTGCAAGACATTGAGCGGCGAAGACAACGCGAGTTAACACTGTGCCGCAAGTGCGACGAGATCTACGACCTGACAGCGAATCGCGGCCAGCAGTTGCAGAATGTGGCAGCGATCGAGCAACTCGCTCGGTCCCTTGATGAACCGAAAGCCATGTTCGACGCGTTGCTGCGTCGCTCGTGGGCTGAGGTGCGCAACGACAACTATGCTGCGTCGGTGATTGCTGCTGAACGCGCACTGGAGATCGCGAAGCGGTGCCAATCCGCGGACGTCGCTATAGCCAATCGCATCCTTGGCCTGGCCTGCTTCGATGACGGCGATTTCTTGAGGGCCAAGCAGTGTTTCTCTGCCGCGATGGAACTCGATGAAGCGTTGGGCCACAACGATGCCTTCATCGCTGACAAGCTCAACATGGCCGCGACGGGCATCGCCTTGGGTGCCTATGAGGCTGCTCTCACTGAGCTGGAGAACATCCAAGACGGTCAGGCCTTGCCTCCCTTGTTGAGAGCGCGGTGGTTGGGCTTACGTGGACAGGTGCTGACCCGATTGGGTTGCCTGGTACAGGCGGACGCGCCGCTCAAGTCAGCATTCGCTTTGAGTCGCCAGATTGGCGATCGTGACTTGGAATGGTGGCTAGCCGGGCGGATGGCTAATCTCTACTGGGCGCGAGGCGAAATTGAGCGCGCAGTTATATTGGCGCGCGAATACTACAAGAGCGCCGTTGCGTCTAGCCGTGCTCAGTCGTGCGTGGATTTATCGGAGTCATTAGCGAAGTTCTATATTCATAGCTGGCGCGGCAGCGAGGCGCTAGATTGGGCCAACCGTTGCGCACAAACGGCCAATGCGCGTAACATCTGGCGTTATCGCATGCGCGCCCAACTCAGGTTGGCGCAGGCTTACCGATTGTTGAACGATCCAGCGAATGCACAGGCTCACGCTCAGGAAGCCCTGCGCCTTTATCGGCAACGCAATCAGACACTCGAGGAGCACGATGAGCTGATGCAAGTTTATCGCGAGTGCGTGGGCTGTGCGTTTCTTCTGCAATGATGGCGTTTCGCCCCCATCCTTCACTCACGTCACCATCCCCAGCTTGATCGCCTCGAATACCTTGAGCCGGCGCAGCAGCAACAGCGTGCCGGCCAGCGCCACGCCCAGCGCGGCGGCGACGGCGGCATACATCACGATCAGGTCGCCCCATGCCACGCGTACGATGAACGGCGGGACCTGGTTGACCAACGCGCCGCCCACCTGCAGGAACGGGATGAACAATGTGCCGGCCAGCGCGCCGAGCAGGCTGCCGGCCAGCGCACCCAGCAGCACCAGCGCCGCCTGGGTAAGGATGAGGTAAGCGGCCATCTGGCCCTCGGAGAGGCCGATGGTGCGCAGCACGCCCAGCTCGATGGACCGCCGGCGGAATGACACCAGCGCGTACAGCACGAAGCCGATCGCCGTGAGCAGCGTCGCCGCCAGGAAGCCGGCCGTCAACACGCCGAACAGCCCTTGCCGCGCCGGTTGACTCTGCGCATCGCGAATGGCCGCTTGCGCATCCAGGTAGTCCTTGACGATGTATTCTTTCTCGGTCGCCGCCTGCGCCACCTCGTGGCCGCTCACGCCAGGTTGCAACGACAGCAGCACGTCGTAGGGTACGTCCTTGCCCAGCTTCTCGAAGGTGTAGTCAATGTTGGTGACGAAGGCAACTGGATCGTCCTTGCCCGTCGTGATGGCGGGAAAGTAATCGAACCCACCACGAATCGTATACGTGATCGGCGTATTGCCCCGGCCGGGGTCAACCAGGAGCGTGAGTGAGTCGCCGATGTTCAGGTTGCTGCGAGCCAGAAAGTTGCGATCCACCAGCGCGCTGTCGCGCGAGGTTGCCAGCGCATTCATCAACGCGCCGAACGATTGCGAACTCAGCTCATCGCGATACGCCTTCGCCGCCACATCCTGAAACGCGCGCCGGTCAATCGCCATGATGACCTGCTTGAAGCTGAAGATGCCAAACTCGCGAGCCTGCGCCGGCATCTGCGCCGCGCGTGCGTATGCAGTCACACCGGGGATGTCCAAGTGGCCCTGCGGCGGCAGAAAAGTCCAGTACTCCGGCTCGTTCGGGTCGCTGATCTTCTTGCCCTGCGCCAACTCGCCTGGCGCGAGCGTGACTTTGGACGACTCACCGGTCTCGATCAGCCTTAAATCTGCGCCCACGCGCAGCAGCGTGGTGGTCTTCAAATGCTCGTCGAGCGTCTTGGCGATCGAAGCGCCGTAGACCGCAATGCCCATCGTGAAGATGAGCAGCACGAGCGGGCCGACGATGTCTTTGGGCGAGCGCGCCAACTCGCGGAAGGCCAGCACCACCGGGGTTGGCGCGACGCGCTCGGTCGCCTTCGCCAACAGCCCCATGAGCAACGGGAATAGCCGCACGGCCAGCAAGCCCAGTGCCGTGATGAGCAGCACCGGCAGCAAGAAGCGCACCGGGTCGCTGAGCGGATCGGCCGTTGCTGCGCCCCCGGCGCCGGGCAATGCAATGCTGCCTTGACCGCGCAACTGATAGTAGCCGTAGAGCGCTGGGATCAACAGCAGCACGTCCAGATACATGCGCTGCCAGAGCGGGCGGCGCGTGTTGCGCCCGCGATCGGCGTGCTGCGACACGACGTTGCTGCGCGCTGCACCGACTGCCGGCGCGATCACCCCGAGCAAGCTGAAGCCGGCCGCGATGAGCGCGAAGCGAAACGACTGCGGCAGGCCGGCGAACCGGCCGTCGGCGTTCAGTAGCGAGAACTCCACCGGTTGCGGCGGGCCGAACTGTAGGAAGGTCAGCGTGCCGGCCATCACGCTGGCCAGCCCGTAGCCGAGTGGGATGCCGACCGTCAGCGCGGCGACCCCGATCACGAGTGATTGCGCCAGATACAGGCCGAGGATGTAGGAGATCGAAGCGCCCCGGCTGCGCAGCGTGGTGATTTCGCTCTCCTGCTGGCGCACCACCATGCCGGCCACCAGCACGACGAAGTAGAACACGATGGCGAATACCGGTGCGCTGAAGATCACCAGCAACAACAGCAGCTCGCGCGAGGTGGCCAGATACCGGTCGAGCGCGTCGAGCAGCGCGGCAACCAGGATCACGTCGCGGTTCTCGCGGAACACCTCGCGCTGGAGCTGGCGCGCGCGGGCGGTGAAGGGTTCGACGCTGTCGGCGCTCAGCTTCGAGACGTCGAGGATGTACTGCCAGCGCGCGGCGCGGACGCTCGTATTCAGCAGCGGCGCGATGCGCGCGTCGAAGTCCTTCGGCGTGACGATGAGCGAATCCTTGAATGTGTCCGGCGAAAGCCCCCAGTAGTCCTCGCGCGGGTCGCGCGGCAGCCACACGCCGGCGATGCGCACGGGCACCTGTACCTCGACCGTCTCCTGCGCTTGTCCGCCGAACGCATCCGAACCGGCGCGCGTCTGCGTCATGGAAAGCAAGAAGGTGTCGCCGGCTTGCGCGCCATAGCGCTCGGCGAAGGCGCGCGAGATCAGCACGGGCACTGGCGCGTCTGTCGCCTCGCCGGCAGCGGCGACCAGCGCGCCGTCGTCCGGCAGCGGTTCACCTTCCTCGATGATCACGTGGCGCGAGAAGTTGCTCATCGCGTCCACCGTGGGCAGGGCCAGCACGCGCTCGCCCTCGTACTGCTCGGCGGTGGGGCTGCCGGGCAACGCAAACATGCGCCAGGGTGGAGTTTGCGCGAATGTGGCCGTCTCGACGATGGGTAGCATCGTGCGCGGCTCGATGCGTTCACGCATAAACGCGTCCAGCGCACGGTAGGCGCTGTGCGAGAGGCTGTTCTCGTTGGTGGTGGCGAAGCTGAATTGCAGCGCGAAAGGCAGATAGTTGGCGCTGCCCTGCCGGCCGATCGCGGTGTTGAGGCTGAGCAACTCGTTGCGCAGCACGCGTAGTTGCACGGCGGTGACGAACACGGGAATGGACGCTGCAAGCGCGACCGCCAGCGTCACGCCGAGCCACAAGCACGCCACCAGCCCGAACTGGCTGCGTATGCGCTGGGCGACGAAGTGGAAGAAGGCGCTGATCATCTACGGCGCGACGACCACGTCGCCTTCGTTCAAGCCGTCCAGGACCTCAACGCGGTCGGTCGCCGTCAGCCCTAGCTTCACGTCCACGCGTCGCTGCGTGCCGTCCGGGTTTTGCACGACGACGAACTGTCGGCCGCGATAGGTACGCACGGTCGAGGCCGGGATCCACAGCACGTCGTCGCGCCGGCCGGTCATCGCCGTGACAATCGCTTTCACGCCGGTCTCCAGTTTCGCGTCCTCATCCACCTGAATGCGCACCAGACGGTCGGCGCGTGCGCCGCCTGCTGCTGGCACGCGCTGAATCACCCCACCGAAGATGACCTCAGGGTTGTTGGCCAGGCGCACGGTCACGGGTTGGCCAACACTCAGTTCTTTCGAGGTCTCCGACGACAACTCGGCCACTAGTTCGATTCGACCCGGCTTCGAGACCACGGCGACTCTCTCCAGCGGCGTGGAGGACATGCCGACGACCACGGCGAGTTCGGTCAGCACACCGTCGAACGGCGCGACGAGCGTGGCGCGACCGAGTTTGTCCTGCAAGGCTTCGATGCTTATGCGGCTGGTCTCGACGTTTTTGACCAGCGTGGGATCGAGCGACGAGCCGATGTCTTCCAGCTTCAAGCGCGCTCGCTCCAGATCCTTCTCCAGAAACTGCGCTTCGGCTTCGCGCGCCTGCTTCTCGGCCAGGGAGATGCCGGGCTGCTTACTGCGTGCGATGGCCGCGTCGAGCTTGAGTTGCGCCTGATCCACGTCGAGCTGTGCGAGCTGCACGGTGCGGGTGAAACTCTGCAGGGTGTTGGATAAGATGGTCTGCGCGGTGCGGAATTCGATCTCTGCCTGCCGGAGCTGATTGCGAATGTCGCTCACGTCCAGCTCGGCGATCACCTCGCCCTGTTTGACCTCGTCGCCCGGCTTCTTGAAGACTTTCTGCACCTTGCCCTCGGTGACGAACGACAGGGCGACCGATTCGACCGGCTGCGACTGAGCGGTGAATTCCACTTGTCGCACTACTAGCCCGCGCTGCACGGTATAGGTCGGCGCGGCAGGGGCCGGCGGTTCAGGCACCGGCGTCGGCGTAATAGGAGTTGAGGCGAACCCACACGCCGAGAGCGCAACGGCCAGCGCGGCCCCGACGAAGCGAAGGCATTTCACGCAGCGAGATTATATAGGCGCGCCAGGTGTGGGCATGCTCAGGATGCGACGGAGATCATCCTACTCAGCTACATGAAGTTAGGCCGGCCTGCGTGCTACGCATGGACGATGGCCGGTCGCGACATGCAGGGACAGACTGCCGAGTCAACGCGCCACCGGCACAAACGCGCGATATGGCGCCACACCGTCCGGAATCAGAATGCGCGAGGTAAACGGGGCCGGCGTCAGGCTGCCGCTGAACGGAATGCCGTTGAGGTCTCGCCAGGGATGCAGCCACGTAAACGTCTTTAGCGCTTTGGTGTCGTTGTAGAAGATCACCGCGCTGCCCAGCATTGCCGAGATCAGCTCGGTTGGAAGCCGCATCCTCACTGGAGTAAGCCTGCCACTGCGCCAGCGTCCGATCGGTGACGAACGAAGCGCGAGCTTCCAGCAGACACGAACATCTTTGTCAGGGCGAGCAGGATCGTCGCCGGACAGCGGCTGAATCTGTTTGTAAGCAACAAGATAACTGTAAGTACAGTTCCAACGTGTAATCGCGTGTGATGGTCGTTGCGCCTTGCCTGATGGTAGCATGGGTGTGAGAAGATCGGTGAGGCTTGCGAGGCCGGGTGTGCAGGCCAAACAAAGGAAGACTTTCATGAGCGCTCTTGCTGGACAGCCATTGCACGTTGCTATTCGAGATCTGATGCCTATGCTGGTCGCTTATACGTCTTGCCAACTACAGCAGCAGGCAGCCGGTAGTTATAGTGAACAGATTCGGGATGGTTTTCAACGCATAAAAGATTGGGCCCGACAACGCGGTTATGACCTGTCAGCACTAAAAGTAATTGGCATCCCGCGAATCAACGATACACAATTAGTTGGTTATGATTGTGCCTTAGAACCTATCTCTAAACTTACGGAACGAGCCATAATAGGGATATGGATAATACCAGTGGGACGCGATACGCCGACGTTGCAAGTTGGGAGCTGTCTGATAGTCTGTGGGCGCGCATTGAACCGTTGTTGCCCCAACCGAAGTCGCGCTATCGCGGACGCGGACGGCAGCGCAAACACATCGGTGGGCGGCCGGCAGCAGACCGGCGCAAGACCATGACCGGCATCTTGTACGCGCTGCGAACCGGCATTCCGTGGAACGCCATGCCGAAAGAGTATGGATCGGGAAAGACAGTCCATCGCTACTTTCAGCGCTGGGTGCAGGCGGGCGTCTTCAAGCGCATGTGGCAGGCGGGTTTGGCGGAGTATGACGAGGTCAAAGGGATCGCCTGGAAGTGGCAAGCGGGCGACGGGGCGATGACCAAGGCCCCGCTGGGGGGCGAAAAGACAGGCAAAAACCCTACGGATCGCGCCAAAAGGGGCGTCAAGCGCAGTCTGTTGGTGGATGAGCAGGGTGTGCCGTTGTCGATCGTGGTCAGCGGGGCGAACACGCCGGATAGCGCGTTGCTGGAGTCCACGCTGGATGCCATGCCGGTGGAGCGACCTGACCCGCAAACCGTCCCGCAGAATCTGTGTCTGGACAAAGCTTACAGCGGCGAACCCTGCCGTCAGGTGGCGCAGGCACATGGCTACGAAATCCATGTGCCGGACAAGGAGAACGCCCAAAAAAACGCCAGCGCAAGCCGGGCCGACGCAAGTCGCGCCGCTGGGTGGTCGAAGTGACTCATTCATGGCTCAATCGCTTTCGTCGGTTGCTGATTCGCTGGGAGAAGAAGGCGAGCAATTATCTGTCCCTGCTGTTTTTCGCCTGCGCCATCATCTGTTGGCGCAAATGCGAGGTTTAGAGATAGGCTCTTAGAACTCCCTGAAGCTATTTCTCAGCACACAGAAGACATCAGAACACAACAGCTACCAGGTGGACGTTATGCGATCCTATCACTTGAAAAGGATTCGTCTGCGGTTGGAGAGATGATAAGGCGTTTCTTTGCGGAGTATGTGCCGAAACATCAACTGACTGTTGATCCGCACCGACCCAGTTATGAAGTCTACTATGAGCGGACGATGGATTTCTGTGTTCCGATTTTGTAGGCAGCCATAGGACAATAGCTCGGAGTGATTGTTTGCGTTGAGGAGGAGATGATGTTTAGATACGCCGTCCCCAAGCTCCCTGCGGCCGATATAAAGGCCGCACTTGAGTTTTATAAGCGGAAGTTGGGGTTTACAGAAGTTTTAACTATGGCGAGGGTGCATTTCAGTTTGGGGGCGAAGAATAGGCGGCAGACCACATCGCGTCAAAGGCGTGACCCAGAACGGCGGCCCGAATCGGGAGCAGACGCTCGATGCCGGGACGGCTCCAGCGCATCCCGCTACCGGCGAAGCGGTGACGGAATTGCTTGCAGGCGCTCTCGACCACGCCGCTGCCGATCGGCCAGCCGTCTTCGTGCAGGCTCTGGTATTGCATGCGTCGCCGGTTGTCCCCGAAGTAGCCCGCTTCACGCCGTAGCATCTCGGCGTGCTGGGGATGGGTATGGGCGGCCTGACGGAGTCGAGCCGCAATCCGGTCGGCATGGCCCTGGAACAAGAGGGTTTCGTGGGCACGATACCAAGCCTGGGCCGCCGGGCTGCCTGCTGCGTGCAGGCCGTGAGCGACCTGCCACAGATGCTGGCTGGCGTGATACCAGTCCACGGCTTGTCGGCTGTCGTAGAACTGATCGCTGACCAGATTCCAAATCCACGCGGCGCCATCGCCCAAGGCGATGGTGTCACGTGCCTGCGTCCAGCCGCGACGTTGGGCGGCCGTCCACAACACCTGGCCGAACCGTTCCGGCCCGCCCAGATGGGCGACGTAGCTGGCGCGGACGGCGTGGGCCGTGTCAACCCATTCCTCGCTCTGGCGATCCCAGGTCGGCTGCAGGACGACATCAAACACGCACCCCACCTTGAGTTCCTTCCAGCCTTCGCCACGCACATGAACCGTTGCTCCGTCCAGGGCGACACCCATCTTGCCCGGCACGGTCGCCGCCTCGGCGGTGCGCCCGCCGCCGTCCGCCAGGGCGCGTTGCGTGGCTTCTACCCCCCGAAAGCGCTCTCCCCATACCGCCACCCGCCGCCACACACTGCTGTCGGACATGACCAGCCCGCCCACCTGTCCCAGGATGCGCTCCGCTTCCTCAAACGTCACCAGCCCGCTCAGCCACACCGCCTGCTTGGCCACCTGTTCGCTCCAGTGCTTGTCCCACACCGCCAGCTGCCGATCGAGGGGGGGAAAAGCCCGACGCGGCAGGCTTCACAGTAGTAGTATCCTCGCTGCACGGGCAGGCTGCCCACGCGGCTCTCGACCGTGTTCCGCTTGCGGCCTTTGGAGTGCATCTCCCGCCCGCACTGCGGACAGACCGGCCCCGGCACCGGGCGGCTCGCCTCTTGCGCCTCGATCACGGTGACCGCCATCGCCTCGCTCATCCGCTTGCGCAGCTTCAGGATCACCTCCTCGATCTGCGTCAGCGTCGGCTGGCCGGCCTGTTCATTCCAGTCCAGCAATTCATCGATCACGGCCTCCGCTTCTCGCATCAGCACCGCTTTCATCTCGCCTCGCCGTGGCGAAGACGCTGACTTGCGCTGTGTCGTCGCCCTGGTCTCTTTCATGGCACACCTCCCGGATATAACTGTCCTCGCATTATGCCCGCAGCGGCTCTGATATGCCGGTCTGTCAATCCACGACGGCGTCTATGCCCGCGCGGGCGAGGTCAGTCTGTGCGCTTCTTCGGCGCACTCCTGCCCCAAAATTGAAATGCACCCCTATGGCGATTATGCCGCCGTTAAGCGCGATGCGGTAGAGATTCATTTGTGGGAGTGTCCGGATAAGTATGTGGCCGAGAACACTGCTTGCAGGATAGCGGTAGACGACATTGAAGCGCTGTATAAGGAGTATCAGCAAGCAGGGGTTATCCATCCAAACGGACTTCTAGAAGAAAAGCCCTGGGGTAAGAAGGAGTTTGTCGCGCTCGATATGGATGGGAATGGGCTCTTTTTCTTTGAAACCTGAAACGGCTCGCCGGCTGTAGCCGGTGCTTGGTGATCGTCCGGCACACGGGCTTGGTCGAAGTCAGCCACAGCGCAGAAAAGTTCGACTAAACTCGTGGTGAGTCTTCCCTCGGTGGGTTTAAGTTTGGAGATGTGAACTCACCCAAGCGGCTGTCCTAGCTTCGCTTGGCGGCCCGGCTTCAGAACATTGGAGAAATCGCATGGAGACAACACCTTCTTCTGCCCCATCGCCGACGTTGCTCGTCGGTTTAGCTTTTTTCTTCGCCGTGGCTCTCGGCGTTGTCGTATTGGTGCTGAGAAGTATCGCTCGACAAAGAGAAGCCAGCGCGCGGTCGCGCTATTCAACCGCACGGCGGATCGAGCGTGCCGCTAACTTTTTTGGGCAGGAGTCGCGCGGGGTCATGCAAATGCGCGGCAATGGCATCTTGGTTCTGACGGACGATGAGCTCATCTTCGAGATGTGGCTGGGGGGTACGGAGCTTCGCATTCCGCTCCGAAGTATTCAGTCACTGGAGACCCCGACCACGTTCCTAGGCAAATCGCGCCTCATGCCGCTGCTGAAGGTGGTGTACACCACCCCGCATGGCACGACGGATGCCGTGGCTTGGCAGGTGTCTGATCTCGGCGGCTGGATGCGTCAGATCAACGAAGCGCGGGCGTAACGGTTCCGCTAAGTAGTGCGAGTGAGCGCGCTGCTGCGCCGGCTCTGAACGACGAAAATGCTTTCGGCCATGAGTGATGGATCGAAACGGATCACGCTCGCAGGAGGGCTCGAACGCACTACCACCTCCGTGGCGATCAAAGACGATGGCAGCTTGATCGTGGAGTTTTACGACTTTAGCGCCGATGCGCATCACGCGCTTGGCCGCGACGTGGCATTCATTATGGCGGTCCGAGCGGATAACAAACAGCATCTTTTGAACTGTCTGCTTATTGAAGAGCAAATTGATGAGACTTCGGCGCTCAACAGCGATGAATTGTTGCTCAGATTGATGGAGAAGCGGTTCAAAGATTTCTTCGAGGTAAAGGCGTTCTTTCAAAACAAGAACATTCCGCACGAAGAGATTTGCGATGACTGGGCGTAGCGCAGTGAATATGAACCTGAGGCGTCCCGGCTATGACGGATGATGAATCCCTCTTGCGCGCGATTCTCGAAAACCGCGATGACGACACGCCGCGCCTGATCTACGCCGACCGGCTAGAGGCGCAGGGCGATCCTCGCGGCGCGTTCATACGCCTGCAATGTGCCTCCGCACAGAAGGAGATGGCGCTAGTGGATCCCCGTTACTGGGACTTGCATCTCCGCGGTTTTACTCTGGGGGTGAAAGGTCCGCGCGTGCACGAAACCGTCTGCCCGGTCATACCGGTTAGACCCAACAGCATTATCCCGAGGCGCGAGATAGAGCTTGGCAGAGCGTACGTAGTCAAGTGGCTTGAACAGTTTGGCGTCGGGGATGCCTCTCTGGCACCATACTTCAGCCTCACCTTCTTCCGAGGCTTTGCCGCCGGCCTGCGCGTCAGTCCGGAAGCGATCAAATTGAAAGGATTGCACTCGGAGATTGCAAAGGTGTTTGCCATCCCCACGCTTGAGCGGCTCGAGGCATTCCTCGTGAGCGACGGCGCGGGTCGAGAACTCGCCGACATGATGCAGTGGGGCCAATTCCGCGCCCTGCATATCTGCGGACCTGGGCCGGTAAATTGGTATCACGATCCGACCTCCCTGCCGATTGACCAAACTATCCGGCAAATGGCAAGTGCGCCCGGCGCGCGTGCGTTGACCTATCTGAAGATGAGTCGCTGTTGGATCGGCCTCGAAGCGTTTGAGATGCTGGTGAACTCGCCCAATCTGGACAACCTGCGCGTCCTGGCGCTCGAGGGGTTCATGCATCAGTGGGATGCGGCCGGGGGACTTCCCGATTATTACCGGGTGATCGGCCGCCAACATCTGCAAGTGTTGCTCGATTCCCGCGTTGCCGGCTGGCTGACTTCGCTGTCATTGCAGGATCACAACTTTAGTGAAGAAGTTGAGCTGCTGGCCAGCGCATCTCGCCTCACCAATCTGCGGTGCCTGGATCTTTGTGGCAACAAAGTGAAACCCTGGCAGGAACAGGCTCTGCGCGAGCGATGGGGACAAGATTTGTTCCTCCTCTCTGACAAATCGAAAGAGAACGAAGGGTTTATGAAGACGTTTGCCCAGCGATATCAATATAGTCATTTCTATGAGTATGATTTCGACTGTGTAAGGCGAAAGAGAGACCGGAACAGTATGGGGTGGAGAGATGATGGGATGCCGACCTGTCGTTCAGAAGGCGTTGGGAGTGCTCAACCACGAATATATGCGAATGATGCACAACCTACGTAGGCATATACGCCTAGATGCTCTCTTCCCGCCTGCGCGGGCATGCGCTATTCGCTTCGGTCGCGCCGGGATAAATCCCGACGCTGAGCAAACGGGCAAGCTGCGCGCCTTACCCCTCCTTTCAGCCCAGGCGTAAACGCCCGGGCGGGATTTGCATGGCGCGTTCGCGCGTGGGGGCAAAGCGCGCGCGGCAGGGCACGGACTCGTTCCGCGCCTATATGTGCTGCGAATAGGGCAGACGAATACGTCCCGCCTCCGTTGGCGCATCCGCCCGTCGAAAAAGTCACCCAAAAACCTGCGCTACACCCTGAGCGCCCCTCCGCTTGCGCGCACCCGGCGATCGAGTAGCATTCAGGCTATCTCTGGCACATACGACATTCCCGATTAGAGGCACATGTCCCCCAAATACACCATCGGCATTGACTTTGGCACCTTGTCCGGCAGAGCCGTGCTCGTGCGTGTGGACGACGGCGCAGAAATCGCCAGTGCGGTCAGCGAATACTCCAACGGCGTCATTGACGAGCGTTTGCCCGAGAGTGGCGTCCGGCTCGAACCGGACTGGGCGCTCCAGGACCCCGACGACTACATCCGTGTCTTCACCGAGGCAATTCCGGCCGTGCTCCGGCAGAGCGGCGTCTCGCCCGATGACGTCATCGGCATCGGCATTGACTTCACTGCTTGCACCATGCTGCCGACGAAGGCGGATGGCACGCCGCTGTGCCGCCTGCCCGAATTCCGTGCCAACCCGCACGCCTGGGTCAAGCTGTGGAAGCATCACGCTGCGCAGCCCGAAGCCGACCGCGTGAACGCGGTGGCTGCCGAGCTAGGCGAGACATGGCTGCCGCGCTACGGCGGCAAGATCTCGTCGGAATGGTTCTTCCCGAAAGCGCTGCAAATCCTGAACGAAGCGCCGGAGATCTATGAAGCCGCCGACCGGCTGATCGAAGCTGCCGATTGGGTGGTGTGGCAATTGACCGGCGTCGAGACGCGCAACACCTGCACGGCCGGCTATAAGGCCATCTGGTCGAAGCGCGATGGCTTTCCACGTTGCGAGTTCTTTCGCGCGTTGCACCCGCGCATGGAGAACATCGTGGACGAGAAGATGAAGCGCGAGCTATCGCCCCTTGGCTCGCGCGCCGGCGTGCTCACGCCGCAGATGGCGGCGCTCACCGGCCTGTGCCCCGGCATTGCAGTTGCCGTCGCTAACGTAGACGCGCACGTTTCGGTGCCGGCCTGCAAAGTCACTCGGCCGGGGACGCTGGTTGCGATCATGGGCACGAGCGTGTGCGATATGCTGCTCGACACACGCGAGGCGATGGTTGAGGGCATGTGCGGCTACGTCGAGGATGGCATCCTGCCCGGCTATTTGGGCTATGAGGCCGGCCAGTCGTGTGTGGGCGACGGCTTTGCCTGGTTCGTCGAAAACTGCGTGCCGCCGCAATACTTCGACGAAGCGCGGGCGACGGGTCGCACGATCCACGCGGTGCTGGAAGAGCACGCCGCGCGCCTGAAGCCAGGCGAGTCTGGCTTGCTGGCGCTCGACTGGTGGAACGGAAACCGCTCGATCCTGGTGGACGCCGACCTGAGCGCGGTGATGCTCGGCATGACGCTGGCGACGACTGCGCCGGAGATGTATCGCGCGTGGATCGAAGCGACGGCTTTCGGCATGCGGGTCATCGTGGATGCGTTCATGTCGAAAGGGCTGGTGATCGGGGAGATCGTCGCGTGTGGCGGCCTGCCGGACAAGAACAAACTGTTCATGCAGATCACCGCCGATGTCGTCGGTTTGCCGATCAAGGTCTCTGCCTCGTCGCAGACGCCGGCGCTGGGCAGCGCGATGTTCGCGGCAGTGGCCGCGGGAAGCGCCGCCGGCGGCTATGACTCGATCGAAGCTGCTGCCGAGCGGATGGCGCACCTGAAAGACGAAGCCTTCACACCGAATCCTGCGCACCGGTCCATATATGACCAGCTGTACGCTGAATACGTTCGGTTGCACGACTATTTTGGCCGAGACGTGAGCAGCGCGATCAAGCGGCTCAGGCAGATCAGACGGGCTGGTGTATCGGCCTAGCGATCGCCGCGCCGGGCTGGGTAAGGAGTGGTTTCTTCGAGAAACTGAGAGGGTGTTGTCGGAGCGCGTTGAGCGCTGTTCTTTTGTCGCTTTCGAGAGAATCGCCCCTGCTGAGCCGAAGGCACAATCCGGGCGTGCGGGAAGTACAATAGGCTCAACGAGGTGAGCCATGCCGTTTGGCGCCGAGGAATTCCGAGAGTGGATCAGCGCGCTGTATGAGCACCCGGAGTGGCGGGAGGAGTTGCGCCGGCTGGTGCTGACGGATGAGATTTTGACGTTGCCGGCCATCGTGCGGGAGCTGGCCGAGGCACAGCGGCGCACCGAGCAGCGGGTGGAGGAGCTGGCCGAGGCGCAGCGCGAATTGGCCGAGGCACAGCGGCGCACCGAGCAGCGGGTGGAGGAGCTGGCCGAGGCACAGCGGCGCACCGAGCAGCGGGTGGACAATCTGGGTAAGGCCGTCGGCGAGCTGCAACGCGCCTTCGGCGCAACGGTGGAGGAAGAGGCAGCCAGCGTGGTCGAGGTCGTGCTGCGTCGCAAGGGCTACCGCGCTTTGCAGCCGCCATATTCTGTGCCGCTGGACGGCGAGATTGACGTGGTCTTGCCCGTGGAAGACCCTGCCGGTCAGCGCATGTGGGCGGTGGTGGAAGCGAAGGCGCGGCTCAGCCGGCGCGACGTGCAGGCGTGGTCGCAGCGGATGCGCTCGGAGGGGTGGCGTCGGCTGTTGGCGGAGCAGGGCTGTCCGGGGCCGTATTTGGTGTATGCCTACAGCATCCGGGTGGATTTGGGCGCCCGAGAGTTGGCCGAGGCGGAGGGAATCGGCCTGCTGAAGAGTGACGGCGAAGTTCTGGCGCCGAAAGGAATGATCGAAGCCGCAGGTGGATAGCACAGTAACGAACGATGGGTGCGGCGGTTAGGGCGCGCAAGCGGGCTTCCGCTTAGCAGTATGCTGTGCATCTGTGCTGGGCACCGCGCACAGAATCGGCCGTCCTCGCCGGGCGGCCGCGCGCACCGGCTCCCAGACGCGCCGAATCAGGTGCTCATCGCAGCGGGGCGCAACCCCACCCCAGATGAACAACCGTGAGAACACACTCATCGCTGTCGCCATCCACCATGTTTGTCCCCGCTGTCCCTTCACCCACACCTCGTCGGCTTGCACTTGTCCCAATTCGACCTGGCCGTGACACACGACTGCTGCTTGTGGCCTGTATAGGCCACTTGCACCCGCCGGGCATATTGCCCTGCCTTCATTTGCCAGTCCCGAACGGTGCGCTCATCCAACGCAAACACGATCGCCTGCACCGGACAGCTGCGCGACAGCAACGCCAGCCCCCGCGTCACCACCCCCAGCCGCGACTTCAAGCCATACAGCGGTGTCCCAACCGTTTCGGCAAACGTTTTGCCACACCGGTGACACTTGTTGCGCCGCTCCGTGCGAGCGTGAATGCCGATGCGCCCGCTCTCGCAGTGCGGACATACAATCGCGTCTTGGTGCATGGGTGGCCTTTGGGTCTTGTACACACCCTCATTGTGCCGCCGATGCGCTCACTCCACGCTATTCTGCGGTGCTACCGTTCGCTCTATCCCCAGAAAAATGCACCTGGAGCAAGTAGAACGGTTAAGATTGGTAATCATGCGCAAAATCGCACTTCAACTCTACACGGTTCGAGAATCGCTCAAGAAAGACTTCATCGGCACGCTCGAGGAAGTAGCTAAGATCGGCTACAAGGGCGTGGAACTCGCCGGCAACATGGGCGGCCATACGGCCAGAGAACTGCGACGGCTGCTGGACGACCTGGGCATCCAGATGATCAGCGGACACGTCGGCATGGACGCGCTGGGCAGCGGGTTCGAAAAGCTGCTGGAGGACTACGTTACGCTCGGCGCAGGATACGTTGGCGTGGCGTGGCTACCGGAATCGTATCGCAGCGAGGCCGGCTGGCTGCGCGCCGGCAAGCTGATGGAGCAAGCTGCGCTGCAGGCTCAGAAGCATGGCTTGGTCTTCCACTACCATAACCATGCCTTCGAATTCGAGCGCCTGCCTAACGGCAAATATGGTTTCGATCAACTCTTCGACAACACCGATCCGGCGTTGCTCAAGTCGCAGCTCGATGTCTACTGGGTGAAGAAAGGCGGCGAAGACCCCGTTGCCTACATCAAGAAGCTCAGCGGCCGCGTGCCGCTCATCCATCTCAAGGACATGAGCGCCGATCCATCGCACACCTTTGCGATCGTTGGCGAAGGCATCCTCGACTTCGATGCCATCTTCGCGGCCGGTGACGCCAGTGGTGTGGACTGGTATATCGTCGAGCAGGATCAATGCCCCAAGGGCGAGATCGAAAGCGTGCGCAAGAGCTATCAGAATATCGCCGCGCGCGGCTGGCTGACTTAGCCATAGTCACGGGTCAGACTGCCTCGAGCGGTCTGACCCATGGATTGGTGGCCGAGTACAATCGCGCGAATGAACGAGACGGCTCCAATTTCTAGCGCGCCAGAGGCGAGCGTGCTGCCGACGCAACCCAAGGGCAGCACCAGCCGCGCTATGTTGCGCGAGATCGCCGAGACGGTGGCGCTCTTCGTCATCGTGTTTACGATTGCGCGCTTCGCCATCGGCAACTACTCGATCCTCGGCCAAAGTATGGAACCAAACTATCATGAGGATCAGCGACTGCTGGTGGATAAGATCTCGCCGCATCTGCTCGGATACAACCGGGGCGACATCATCATCGTGCATTCGCCGATCCAGAACATCGAACTGATCAAGCGACTGATCGGCAAGCCGGGCGACGTGATCGAGCTGCGCGACAACCGGGTATATGTGAACGGCGAGCCGCTGCATGAGCCGTATCTCCCACCCAACGCCAACTCCGGCCCGACCCGCGGCGATATGAAATGGACGCTGGGTGAAGACGAATACTTCATCATGGGCGACAACCGCAGCTTCAGCCAAGATTCGCGCGCGTTCGGGCCGGTGACGTCCGACAAGATCGTCGGACGCGCGTTGCTGCTCTACTGGCCGTTGAGCGACCTGCATATCGTGCAGCACCACACCTACAGGTAAGCGGCATGCTGCACCCGATGCCCGACTTCCGACGCCTTACTCTGTACACATCGTTCACAACTCACGGCTTCTCCCCATGATGCTCGAATCGCTGCGCCGGCAGGTTCACGCGCTGCATTTGGAGTTGCCCAAATACAACTTGGTGGTGTGGACGATGGGCAACCTCAGCGCCCGCGACCCTGAAACCGGCCTGGTCGTCATCAAGCCCAGCGGCGTGCGCTACGAGGACCTGCGGCCGGATAACTTGGTGATCGTGGACTTGGATGGCAAGGTAGTCGAGGGTGATCTCGCCTACTCCAGCGACACGCTCACGCACCTCTACATCTATCGCCATCGCCCTGATGTGAACGGCGTGTGCCACACGCATAGCACCTTCGCCACGGCGTTTGCCGCCGTTGGCCGGCCGATTCCTTGCTTCCTTACCGGCATGGCCGATGAATTCGGCGGCGAGATCCCGCTGGGCGGCTTCGAACTCATCGGCAGCGAGGCGATCGGCCGCGAAGTGCTGCGCGTGATTGGCAACGGCAAGGCCGTGATCATGCAGAACCACGGCGTGTTCACCATCGGCAAGACGGCCGAGGCGGCCGTCAAAGCGGCGGTGATGGCCGAAGACGCTGCACGCACGTCGTTCTACGCGCTGCAGCTCGGCACGCCCGTCCCTATCTCATCGGAGGACGTGGCGAAACTATACGACCGCTACAGCAACGTGTATGGCCAGCGCGGTTGAGGCCAGTCCATGCTACAGCCAGCGCAGGTCCAGCTCTTCGTCTTGGCCTCACTCGCCTTGCTGGTCGTGCCTGGGCCGGCTGTGCTATACATCATTGCGCGGAGCGTGAGCCAGGGCCGGCTTGCCGGCGTCGTATCGGCGGCCGGCGTGCAAGTCGGCGCCTCGGTGCATATCGTCGCGGCCGCGCTGGGTCTATCGGCGGTGTTCCTCTCGTCTGCGCTGGCCTTCAACGTCGTGAAGTATCTCGGTGCAGCCTATCTGATCTATCTCGGCGTGCGTCAGTGGCTGGCGCGCGAAGCCGTGACCGGTGAGGT
This sequence comes from Candidatus Roseilinea sp., assembly GCA_025998955.1. Classification (NCBI taxonomy): domain Bacteria; kingdom Bacillati; phylum Chloroflexota; class Candidatus Thermofontia; genus Candidatus Roseilinea; species Candidatus Roseilinea sp. The sequence continues at coordinate 1,410,558 of AP024676.1, read as the reverse complement.
GATGGCGCAGCCCGAATCGCTGCAGCGCGTTTTCGTGCAGGGCATCATCGTTAACGTGCTGAACCCGAAGACGGCGCTGTTCTTCTTCGCCTTTCTGCCGCAGTTCGTTGATCCGGCGCGAGGGAATGTCACGGTGCAGGTGCTGCTGCTGGGCTTGGTGTTCGTCACGCTAGCCATCATCAACGACGGCGTCTACGCAGTGTTGGCTGGCGCGTTGGGGAATGGGCTGCGCAGTAACCGGCGTTTCTGGTCGGGGCAGCGCCTGTTCGCCGGCGCGGTATACATCGGCCTCGGCTTGACGACTGCCCTCTTGGTCTCGAGCAATCGCTAGTGCCCCATCTCTAATCGCCGATCATCCACACGCCCTGCTTCCCACTCCCGATCCCCTTCCTCCGACATCGGTCGGCCATGGCCGCCGCGCCGTTGCATGATGATTTCGGCCATGATGCTGACGGCGATCTCCTCCGGCGTCTCGGCGTTCAGCTCCAGACCGATGGGCGCACGGACGCGCTGCAACGCTGCATCGCTCACACCGCGCTCGCGCAGCACTTTCGCTGCCGTCAGCCAGCGCCGTTGGCTGCCGATCACGCCGATGTAGGCAACCGGCGAATCGAGCAGGACGGGCAGCGCGTCCACATCAATCGGGTAGCCACGCGTGACGAGGGCGACGTAGGTCTGCGGGGTGAGTGGCATCTCGGCCAGTCGCGCGCGCAGTGGGCCGGGCAGATAGGTGTCTGCCCCGGGGCACTGCTCCGGGGTGCATAGCTCGGCACGGTCGTCGCTCACGACTACGCGAAAGCCGCACCACTTCGCCAGGTGCGTCAACGCGCGCCCAACGTGACCTGCGCCGACGATGAGCAGGGTGGGCGCCGGCAGGAGTGGCTCGATGAATAGCTCGACCGTGCCACCGCACACGCCGGGGTCGCCTTTGGCGAGGTCGGCCAGTTGATAAGACACGGTGCGCGTCTGGCCCGTGGTGATTGCCTGTTGCGCCAGTTGGATGGCGCGACTCTCCATCTCGCCGCCGCCGACTGTGCCGCCCAGGATGGCGCCGTCGGCAGCGACGAGCATCTTTGCACCTTCGTGGCGTGGCACGCTGCCGCTGGTGCGGATCACGGTGATGAGCGCACAGGGTTTGCCGCGCTCAATGCATTGCGAGGCGAGGCCAAAGATGTTCATGCGCGACAATGTTACTGCGAATCCGCGTGCACTCACCCGGTAGACGCCACGAAGACACGAGGGTTCGACAGAAAAGTCCTGTCTTCGCGCCTTCGGGGTTAGCTTTTATTCGCGGATTTTCTCCACGCGCATCTCGATCGTCCGGCTCGGTCGCAGCGTCACCAGCGGGCTGATGCCCACCTCGCCCGGCGTAACGTTGATCAGACGCACGTGCTCTGCCAATGTGCTGACGATGATCTGGCCCTCCATCAGCGCGAACTGGCCGCCGATGCACGCGCGCGGGCCGATGCCGAAGGGGATATAGCCGGCGCGCGGCAGCTTCCGTTCGTTCTCCGGTGTGAAGCGCTCGGGGTCGAATCGTTCCGGCTCGGGGAAGATCGCTGGGTTGCGATGCACGCTATAGGGCGAGATCATCACCCATGCGCCTGCCGGGATGAGGTAGTCGCCCACCGGCACGTCCCGGATGGCCTGCCGCCCGATCGTGAACCCGCCCGGATACAGCCGCATCGCTTCCTTATATACGCGCAGGGCATAGGGCCGGTGGAATTGTGCGTCGTTCTGCGCTGCGCCGGCGTCGCGCGCCTCTCGCGCTTCGCGTTCTAGGCCGGCCTGCACCTCTGGATGGCGCGCCGTCAGGTAGAACAGCCACGTCAGCACGGTGGCCACCGTCTCGTGTCCGGCGACGAACATGGTGATCACCTCGTCGCGCACCTCGTCATCGCTGAGCGACTCGCCATCTTCCGTCTGCGCTGCGAGCAACATCTCCAAAAAGTCGGCGTCGTGCTGTGCCGGCTGCGCACGCCTGGCGCGGATCAGGCCGCGCACGGCAGCATCCACCCGTTCGATGGCGGCCAGCGCCTCGCGGTTGCGGCGTGCCAGTGAGCGGATGACCGGCAGCGTCACCCGGCCGGAGAGGCCGTTCACGTAGTCCAGCGCGCGGTCAATGTCGCGGCTCAGCCCATCCGCAACTTCGTTCACATCGCGCGTAAAGAGCGCGCGGCCGACGATGGTGAGCGTCAGCCGCTTCATCTCGCGCTCCAGGTCAATCACCTGGCCGTCCTGCCAGCTCGCAATCGCCTCGCGCGCGGCGCGCGCTGCCACAGCTTGGTAGGCCAGGATGCGTAGCCGGTGAAAGGCCGGCGCCGCCAGCCGGCGGTGTTTCACCCATGTCGCACCGTCATTGACGAGTAGGCCGTCGCCGGTGAAGACGCTCAGGGTCTTCACCGCCGGCATCTTGCGAAAGGCGCTCGCCTGCTCGACGAGGAGGGTGTGTACCCAGTCCGGATGGTTCACGCATACGATGCGCACCGGCCCGGCTTTGAATTCACCGATGTCGCCGGCGGTGCAACTCAGCTTGAGGAGGAAGGCGCTTGGGTTTTTGAACGCTTCGAACAGCCCCGATAGGCTATGGGACGCGCCCAGGGTGGGGATCCTACGATGTCTCACAGCCGACGCCTGATTCTGTGAAAACCCGCGATGCAGGTTCGATGTTTTAAGGCGTCCGCTTAGCGCGCCTCACCGGCGACGGATAGAACAGCACGCCGCACCAACACGCGGGCCATCTCTTTGCGATACGCGGCGCTGCCCAGCCAATCACCTTCCGGGTGGGTCGTCTGCATCTGCGCATCGAGCTCGCTTTCGAACCGGTCGGCCAGGCGCTTCTTCTCCAGCCCGAATTCGAGTCGGCTGAGGCGGATCGGCGTGGATGCGACGCCGCCGACGGCGACGTGGACGTTGCCGACGATGCCATCCTTCATCGCGAACGACGCAGCAGCGCACACGATTGGATAGTCCTTCGGCGTGCGCGCCACTCGCTGGTAGCTGCTGCGCGTATCGGGCGTGGGGATCGGCATGCGGATCTCGGTGATGAGCACGCCTTCGTCCAGCACCTGCTGGCGGTAGGCGAGAAAGCCGGCCAGGGGGATCACCTTCCAGAAGTCGCTCGGCTCTTGCACGGCTTTGGATTTGTCGCGGGCGCCGGCGACGACCACCTCCGCATCGCAGGCCAGCAACGCCGTTACCAGCGGCGAGGCTGCGTCGGCCGTCACGACGGCGCCGGCGATCGTGGCGCGGTTGCGGATGTTCAGGCCGGACATCGCCTGCGCCGTCTCGCCGATGATGTGCAGCGCACTCGGCGCGTCCGGCCCAAGTAGCTCGCTCTCCACCAGCTTCTGGTGTGTCACCGCAGCGCCGATGCGCAATAGGTTGCCTTCGGCCACAATGCGGTTCAAGCCCAGGTTGGCGATGTCCACCACCGCTTCAACGTCGCGTGGTGCCTCGCCGACCAACCAGGTGCCACCGCCCAGCACGACCGTGCGCGGCTCCTTGCGCTTCAACAGTTCGATTGCCTCCATCAGCCCCTGCGGCCGATGATACTCCTTCAAGTTCAGCATAGACACACCATGAAATTTATCATCGCTCAAGCGTCATCTTCCATTTGCAAATGAGAGATGAAAGATGAAAGATGAAAGATCAGATTCTGCCCTCATAGACCATTACGCCGATGCCGTTCGGCCCGATGATGCGGCCCACAGTTGCGCCGCACGACTTCACCGGAATCTCCTTCATCCGCGTGAAGCATGCTTGAAGCGCTTCGATCAGCGCGTGGGTGCGGTCGTTCGGCTGTGGCGAAAGCTGCAGCACAGCCAGTTGTGCCTGGTCGTCGAACTCGGTCACGAATTCGGTCACCTTTTCGATGGCGCGTTCCGCCGTGCGCACCTTCTCCACGGCGACGAGGTCGCCTTCTTCCATGGACAAGCAGGGGATGATGCCCAGCATTGCGCCGAGGATCGCCTGCGCCGGGCGGAGGCGTTTGCTGTGCTCCAGATAGTCCATGTCGTCCGAGATGAAGATGCCGTAAATGTGCTGCATGAGGCCGCGCAAATGTTTGACGATGCTCTCGCCGGTCTCGCCGCGCTTCGCCAGCTCCACGGCCGCCTGCACGAGTTCGTTCAGCCCCAGCGCCATGCTGCGCGAATCCACGATGTGGATCTTGCAGCGCCCCAGATAGGCTTCGCGCGCCTTCAGCGCATTCTGCACCGTCTCGCTCAATGCCGAGGACACATGGATGGAGATGACTTCGACACGCTTGTCGGCCAGCGCGCCGTATACGCGGGTAAAGTCTTCCACGCTCGGCGCACGCACGGTGAACGGTTTCTTGGATCGAACTGCTTGCTGCGCCAGCTCGGCTTCGCTCAAGTCCAGGTCCTCGCGATACTCCCGTCCGTTCAGCATGACGTGCTGGGGGAGCACGATCACGTCATGCTCTCCGGCCCACTTAGGCGACAGGCGCGCAGCACTATCGGTGACGATGCGGATCGAGGGGGGGCGATTGAGGGTCATGCGTCACTCGATGCCGACGATGAAGTAATAGTGCGGTTGGTCTCCAGAAATCAACTCCACCTGGTGCGACGGATAAGCCTGGCGCACCGCTTCGGCGATGGGCGCCGCTTCCGCCTCGGTCAGCCCGTTGCCGTAAAACAGCGTAATCAGCTCGCGCTGGCCGGCGTTTGCCTTTTCGAGCAGTGCCAGCAGCGTGGAGGCGATGCCGTCGTCGGCCACGGCGAGTTTGTCGTCAATCAAGCCGATGACCTGGCCGACGCGCACGCTCACGCCGTTGATGGTGGCGTCGCGCGTCGAGAGGGTGATCTCGCCGGTCGTCACATGCCGTGCGGCTTCGCCCATCGCAGCGGCGTTCTCTTCTGCGCCGACGTTCGGGTTGAAGGCGATGGCCGCAGCGATGCCCTGCGCCAACGTGCGCGTAGCGACTACGTAGGCCGGCGTCTCGCTCAGCGCCGCTGCCTGTTGCGCCGTCATCACGATGTTGCCGTTGTTGGGTAGGAGGATGACGCTGCGCGCGTTGGCCTTGGCAATCGCGTTGAGGAAGTCTTCCACGCTGGGGTTCATCGTTTGCCCGCCCTCGATCACGACGCGCACGCCGACCTCTTTGAACGCGCGCGTTAGGCCGTCGCCGGACGCGACGGCGATCACAGCCGTTTCGGCGACGGGCAGGCTCGCTTCGGTCTCGCGGGCGGGTGGCGCCGTATGCGCAGTGAACGCTTCGGACTGTGCCTGCATATCCTCGACGACCACGTCGCGCAGCGAACCGAGCCGCGCGCCGTAGCTGATGGCCACGCCGGGATCGGGCACATGCACGTGCACCTTGACGATGCTCTCGTCGCCCATGACCAACGGGCATTCTCCCATCGCCTCGATGTCGGCGCGGATCTTCGCCACGTCCAAGGGCTGGCCGCTGCGGGCGTAGATCAGGTATTGCACGTCGTAGCCCCAGCCGCCTTCGTGCTGCAGGTCGGCGTCGCTGCTCAGCCGAACGCTGCTGGTGGCGCGCGAGGCATCTTCCACCGGCAGGCCATTGACGAAGCGCCACATGCCCTCCAGGATGATGAACAGGCCGTAGCCGCCGGAGTCAATCACGCCGGCTTCCTTGAGGATTTTGAGCAGGTTGGGAGTGCGCTGCACCGATTCATACGAAGCGTTTTTGGCGACCTCCAGCAGCCGGCGCATGTCGTGTGTGTCGCGGGCTGCGGCTTCGACCGCTTCGGCGGTCTCGCGCGCCACGGTCAAGATCGTGCCCTCCACGGGCGTGCTGACGCCGGCGTAGGCCGTCTTGGCTGCTTCGTGCATGGCCGCGACCAGGTCTTGGGCGTCGCAGATCTCTTTGCGATCCAGCGACCGTGCGAAGCCGCGCCACAATTGCGACAGGATGATGCCCGAGTTGCCACGCGAGCCGCGTAGCGCGCCGTTTGAAACTGCCTTGGCCACCAGTCCGACGTTCGACTCGTTCATGCCGGCGATCGCCTCCCATGCCGACCGCATGGTGTGCATCATGTTCGTGCCGGTGTCGCCGTCGGGCACGGGATACACGTTGTAACCGTTGACGACCTCCTCTTGTTGCCGCAGCCAGTCGTAGCCGGCCTTCACCAGTTCTTTCAGTCGTCTGCCATCCATTGTCAATCGGGCTCGCTGCGGTTTGGCCTCGGGCGAATCGAGCGGTCGCTTCGGTTCCACTTGCGTTTGCGTGCCTTCGTCACCCATCGTTCAGCGCTCTTCCTAGGAAAGTTCGGTGTGTGTCTCCTTCCGCTGCGAGGTGCGCGTCATGTTGTGCACCGTTTCGAGCGGATTCGTCAGTCCTCGTTGGTCACACGCAGGCCGGTGACGTGGACGTTCACCGCGTCCACGACGTAGCCGGTGCTGCGCTCGATGCTGTAGCGGATTTGGTGTTGCAGGCTGCGCGTCACGGCCTGGATGCGCACGCCGTATTCGGCGATGATGTGGATGGTCACCGCGACATGCTTGTTGCCGGTCTGCGGGTTGTCCGTGATCTGGATCTCCAGGCCGCGCCGCGGGTCGGTGTGGGTGCAGTCGAAGCCGGTGAAGCGCGACGCGATGCCGACCACGCCGTAGGTGCTGAGCGCGGCATTGCGCGCCAGCGTGAACACCACCCGCGGCGAGATGACGATCTGGCCGCCGACCGGCGGCGTCGCTTCGGTTCGCTGCGCCCCATCGAGCGCGGTCGCCTGCGTAAGCGTCTGCATGGTAGAATCGTGCCTCTGATGTTAGACAGTTTTTGAGCAAAGATCAAGAGTAAACAGGAGCATTGGACGCCATGGCGAAATGTGCATTTACGGGCAAGAAGACCAGCTTCGGCCACTCTCGCTCGTTTTCGTTCAAACTGACCAACCGGGCGTGGAAGCCGAACCTCCAGCGCCGCCGCATGATGATTGACGGCCGCATGCAGACGGTGATGGTCTCCACCAAGGCCCTGCGCACGCTGGCCAAGACGAAGGGCAAGTAACGACTCGGCAGATATGTGTTGCGCGAGCGGGTGAGCGCGGCTCATCCGCTCGTTTGCTTTTCCAGCGCCGCAGCCGTTCGATCCTGCGCCGTCTCCGCTTTCAACTGGCCGCAGCCGGCGCCGATGTCAATGCCGCGCCGGACGCGCAGGGTGTTAGGGATGTTGGCCCGCGTCAGCACGTCACGAAACTGCTGGATGCGCGCGCGGCGCGACGCGTGGCCGGCATAGCCGCTCGTCGGGTTGAGCGGGATCATATTCACGTGCACCAGGTTGACGCCGGCCTTGGGGTTGGTTTGGCGCACCAGCGCGACCAGCGCCTCGGCTTGCTCGACCGTGTCGTTGACGCCGTCAATCAGCGCCCATTCGTAGCTCACCCGTCGGTTGGTCTTGCGCAGGTAATCGCGCGTGGCGGCTACCAGCTCGCGCAGCGGGTAACGCCGGTTGATGGGCACCAACTGGTCGCGCAGCTCGTCCGTGGCCGCATGTAGCGACACGGCCAGGTTGACCTGGGCCGTTTCCTCGGCAAAGCGCCGGATGCCCGGCACCAGTCCGACCGTGGAGATGGTGATCTTACGCGCGCCGAGCCCGAAGCCGCCCTCGCTCTCCGGCGCCATCAGCCGGCGCACCGCTTCCATCACGTTGTTGTAGTTGGCAAACGGCTCGCCCATGCCCATCAGCACCAGGTTGCTCAGGCGTTCATGGCCGTTCGTCTTTGTGTGCAGCGCGCGCGCCACCCATATCGCCTGCTCGACGATCTCGCCTGCGCGTAGGTTGCGCAGGAAGCCCATCTGACCGGTCGCGCAGAAGCTGCAATCCATAGCGCAGCCGGCCTGCGACGATACGCACGCCGTCCGGCGCAGGCCGTCGTACTCCATCAGCACGGTCTCGATCTCGCTGCCGTCGGCCAGCCGGAACAGCCACTTGCGCGTCCACCCGTCGGAGGATTGCTGTTCGGTCACGACCGTCATCCGGCCAACTGCGTAAGTCCGCTTCAATCGGTCGCGCAGCGGGCGGGGCAGGTCGGTCATCTCATCCACGTCGCCGGCCAGCCGCTGGTAGAGCCAGTGCCAGATCTGCCGGGCGCGGAAGGCCGGCTCACCCCACTCGGCGAGCTGACAGATCAACTGCTCGCGCGTGAGGTCGTAGAGCGAGATCGGGATCGGCATCTGCGTCATATTCAGGCCGCTTTGACCTTGTTGGTCACATCGGCGATCACGTCGTCCGGATTGATGCCTTCGGCCTGGCCCTCGAAGTTGAGCAGGATGCGATGGCGCAGAGCAGCCGGCGCGAGCGCCTTCACATCCTCGATGGCCACGTTGAACCGGCCGTTCAGCAGCGCCAGCACCCGCCCGCCGAGCAACAGCGCCTGCGCGCCGCGTGGGCTGGCGCCGTAGCGCACGTATTTCTTCACCATGTCGGTCGCCCCGTCGCCGTCCGGATGCGTGGCCGATACCAGAGCGGCCGCATAGCGCGTCACGTGCGAGGCAGCGGGCACTTGCCGCGCGAACTGGCTCATCGCAATCAGCGTGTTGCCGTCCGTCACCTTCGTCGCGCGCGCCGACTTCTCGCCGGTGGTTTGCTCGACGATGGCCGCCAGTTCGTCCAGCTTGGGGAAGCCGACGTTGAGCTTGAACATGAAGCGGTCGAGTTGCGCTTCCGGCAGCGGATAGGTGCCTTCCATCTCGATGGGGTTTTGCGTGGCCAGGACGAAGAACGGCTTGCTCGTGGCATAGGTGCGCCCCAGCACGCTGACCGTGCGCTCTTGCATCGCCTCCAGCAGCGCCGATTGCGTCTTGGGTGTAGCCCGGTTGATCTCGTCGGCCAGGATCAGGTTGGCGAAGATCGGGCCGGGCTGGAAGCGGAAGGCGCGCTTGCCCGTCTCCTGGTCTTCCAGGATGTCGGTGCCGACGATGTCCGCCGGCATCAGGTCGGGTGTGAATTGGATGCGCACGAAGCGCAGGCTGAGCGTATCGGCGAAAGCGCGCACCAGGCTGGTCTTGCCCAGGCCGGGCACGCCCTCCAGCAACACGTGGCTGCCGGCGATGATTGCGATCAGCGTGTGCCGGATGATGTCTTGTTGGCCGACGATCACGCTCGAGACCTGCTTTTCGATCTGCTGCGCGACCTCCGTAAATTTCTCCGGGGTGATCTGGACGGCGTCTGCCATAGGGGACATTATAGGGAGACAGGATGAGCGTTTGGGTGCATTCGCCAATGGGGGCAAACCCGCCCCGGCGTAAACGCCTGGGCTGAAAGGGGCGGGATGCGCGCGGCTTGCCCGTATGCTTAGCGCTGGGATTGATCCCAGCGCGGCTGAAGCGAACACTGCTGCGGGCCAGTCCGCGCTCCCCCATTTTGAAATGCACACCCATGCACCTGGGGAAGCGGATGCACTTTTCTACGGAGTAATGCACGGCGCGGCACGGGGACCATGCCCTACATATACGGCATATCAGCAGGCCGCAGCACAGACCGGCAACGCCCCCGACAAAAAATGCCCCCGAGCGTTTGGTGATGAGTTGCAGCAGCCCTGTGTGGCCGTCTACGATAGCCGCGCCTTGAAGGCGCGCAGTCGAGCGCTACCCGTCGAATGTGTTTGCCCTCTGCCCGCTTCGCTTCTACACTGCACGGCATGACGTCACGCAGCTTTCTGGCATTCGACATCGGCGCGGAGAGCGGCCGCGCCATCGCCGGCGCGTTCGACGGCGACGCGCTGCGGCTGACCGAAATACATCGTTTCCCCAACAAACCGGTTCGCGTCGGCTCACATTTGTATTGGAACCCGCTCGCGCTGTGGGACGAGGTGCAGGCCGGCCTTCGCAAAGCCGCCGCGCAGTGCGGCCCGATCGCCGGCGTCGGCGTGGACACGTGGGGCGTGGACTTCGCGCTGCTCGATGCGCGCGATGAGCTGATCGGCAACCCGCATCACTATCGCGATGCGCGCACCGACGGCATGGTGGAGGAAGCCTGCGCGCGTGTGGGGCGCGAGCGCATCTTCGAATCCACCGGCATCCAGTTCATGCAGATCAACACGCTCTATCAGTTGCTGGCCATGGCGCGTGCCGACGCGCCCGCCTTGGAATTCGCCCGCACCTTCCTGATGATGCCCGATTTGTTGCACTTCTGGCTGTCCGGTTACAAGGCGTGCGAGTTCAGTAACGCCACGACGACGCAGTGCTACGACCCGCGGGCCGGCGATTGGGCGCGCGACTTGCTGGCGTCACTGGGCATCCCGACGCACTTCCTTCCCGCAGTGATCCGGCCGGGCACCGACCTGGGGCCGCTGTTGCCGGCGCTCGTTCGTTCGCTCGACGCCGGCGGCCTCGAAGCGACGCGCGTCATCGCGCCGGCCACGCACGACACCGGCTCGGCGGTCGCCGGCGTGCCCGCCGTCGTCGCGCGCTTTGCCTACATCAGCTCGGGCACATGGTCGTTGTTGGGCGCGCTGGTGGGCCGGCCGGTGATCACGCCGCAGGCGCTGCAGTTCAACTTCACCAACGAGGGTGGGGTGGGTGGCAGGTTTCGCCTGTTGAAAAACATCATGGGCATGTGGCTGGTGCAGGAATGCCGGCGTAAGTGGGCGTCGCCGGCGGGCGAGCCGATTCCATACGGCGAGCTGTTCGCCCTGGCCGAACAGGCGCCCGCGCTCGGCTCGCTGGTGGATCCCGACGACGCAGCCTTTCTGCATCCGGACGACATGCCGAAAGCCATCGCCGACTATTGCCGCCGCACCGGCCAGCCTGTTCCCGATGGACGCGGTGCGATGGTGCGCTGCATCCTGGAGAGCCTGGCGCTCAAGTATCGCTACACGCTCAACCAGTTGCAGGCGCTGCTCGGCCATCCGGTCGAGGTCATTCACATCGTCGGTGGCGGGGCGCAGAACGTGCTGCTGTGCCAGTTCACCGCCGATGCGTGCAGCGTGCCGGTGGTGGCCGGTCCGGTCGAGGCGACGGCGATCGGTAACTTGCTGGTGCAGATGGTGGCGTGCAGCGAGCTGGCTTCGATGGACGACGCCCACCAGGTCATCCGGCATTCCTTCCCGCTCGTCACGTATCAGCCGCGCGAGGCCGGGCGATGGGACGACGCCTACGCACGCTTCGAGGCGATGTTGCGCGTGGCGTAGTCAGGTGCGATACAGCCGTTCGGTCTTGATGTACACCTCGACGGGGTAGGGCACGAGATAGCGCAGTGAGGCGTTCCGGCGCACCATCCGGCGCAGCTCGGTGGACGAGATGTCCACCAGCGGCGCGTTCACCCAGCGCACGCGGCTGCTCACCCCCGGCACGTCATGCTCGATCTCGTTCAGGTCGGGCCGTGCGCCTGGCCGGCCGGCGACGGCCAACGTCGCCAGCTCGATCAGCCGGCGTGGGTTGTGCCAGTGCGGCAGGTCTTCCAGCGAATCGGCGCCCATGATGAAACACCAGTCGTGCTGCGGATGCCGTGCTTCCAACAACTCCAGCGCGGTGCTGGAATAGTGCGGGGCGGGGCGCTCCACGTCAATCAGCGACAGCCGAAAGGCGGGATGATCGCTGATGGCCAGTTGCACCATGCGCACGCGGTGGCGCGCGCTGCTGATGGAGTTGCCGGCCTTGTGGGGCGGTTGCCCGACCGGCATGAACCAGACTTCGTCGAGTTTGAGTTGCGTCAGCGCCTGGTCGGCGATGACCAGGTGGCCGATGTGCGGCGGGTCGAACGTCCCGCCGAAGATGCCGATGTTCATGGCGCGTTGCGAGGATGGATTCTAGCCCCGGCGTAAATGCCTGGGCTGAGCAGACGGCCGCGCCGCGCGCATCCCCCTCTGCTCGGCCGTAGAAAGATGCATCTGGGTAAGCTGCACAGCAGTCGCCTGGATGCCGTGACCTGTCCGTGTCTTCAGCAGTCTGACCGAGTCCGATAATCTAACGCTTGCTATGAAAATAGACGCCATCGAGATTCGTCATTATCGCTTGCCGCTCGATCCGCCCTTTCACGCTGCCTGGGATCCACGCCCCCGCACCGGCCACACCGTCACCCTGGTGCGGGTGTGCGCGGGTGACTACGAGGGCGTCGGCAGCGGCGATGCCATGCTCGGCTTTGCCGGCCACGAGGCGCTGTTCATCGGCCACGATCCGTTCGACATCGAGCGCCACGTCCAGATCCTGGACAACCTGCAGTTCATGTATGGTCGAATGTGGCCGCTGGAGGTCGCGCTGTGGGACCTGATGGGCCACATCGTCAGCCTGCCGCTCTGGAAGCTGCTCGGCGGCCGGCAGTGCACCGTGCCGCTCTACGCTAGTTGTGGCGAACGCCAACCGGCCGATGCACGCGCCGAAAGCGCCCGCCGGTTGAAAGCCCGGGGGTTCCCTGCGCTCAAGCTGCGCTTCCACGCGCCGCGCCCGGAGGACGACCTGGCCGTCGTGCGCGCGGTGCGCGACGCCGTCGGCGACGACATGCACATCCTCGTGGACGCCAATCAAGGCTGGCGCATGCCCTGGGATGCCGGCCCGCCGTGGGACTTCAAGACGGCGCTGTGGGTCGCCGATGCGCTCGCCGAACTGGGCGCCTATTGGCTAGAGGAGCCGCTCGACCGGCGCGACTATCGCGGGCTGGCCGAGCTGCGCCGGCGGGCGAAGATTCGCATCGCCGGCGGCGAGGGCAACCGCGACTTCGCCGAGCAGCGCGAGTACCTGCATCACGATGCGCTCGACGTGTATCAGGCCGATGTCGTGTGGAGCACCGGCGTGCTGCGCGCGCGCCAGCTCGCCCACGAGGTGCAGGCGCGCGGCCACATCTACTCGCCGCATACGTGGGGCGACGGGCTGGTGTTGCTGGCGAATCTGCACGTCTGCGCAGCGGTGAGCACGGCGCCTTTCGTCGAATTCCCTTTCGACCCGCCGGGCTGGACGCCGGAGCGGCGCGATTTCATCCTGCCGGCGCCGATCGTCCCCGATGTAGACAAGCCTGCACAGGTCACGCTCTCCGACGCGCCCGGCCTAGGCGTGACGATAGACTGGAATGCGCTCGAACGATGGCGCTGCGACCGCGGGACGCTGTGACCCGCACGACGCTACCGACACCCATGACACCTCCACCCCTCACCCCTGATAATAGGCGTCCTTCGGAGCGTCACATGGCAGAGCAGAAAGAATCGTTGATGTACGACCTGGCCACGATCACGGTCAAGGCCGGCCGCGGCGGCGATGGCATGATGAGCTTCCGGCGCGAGGCGCATGTGCCACGCGGCGGGCCGGACGGCGGCAATGGCGGTCGCGGCGGCGACGTCATTCTCGTCGTCAATCCGCGCCTGAACACGCTGGCTCACTTTCAGCATCGTCGCCGGTTCGAGGCCGAGAGCGGCCGTGACGGCGGTAGCCAGAACAAAACCGGGCGCAGCGGCAAGCCCAAATATGTCGAGGTGCCGCCTGGAACCGTCGTGCGCGACGCCGAAACCGGGCGCGTGTTGGGCGATCTCACCCGGCCCGGCCAGCAGCTCGTCGTGGCGAAGGGCGGTCGTGGCGGTCGCGGCAACGCCATGTTCGCCACGCCCACCAACCAGGCGCCGCAGATCGCCGAGAACGGCGAGCCGGGCGAGCGCCGCACGCTGAAGCTGGAACTCAAGCTCATCGCCGACATCGGCATCGTCGGCAAGCCCAACGCCGGCAAGAGCACCCTGCTCTCGGCCCTCACCGCGGCCAAGCCGAAGATCGCCGATTACCCGTTCACCACGCTGCGCCCCAATTTGGGCGTGGCCTACCTGGACGACGACCGGACGGTCGTGCTGGCCGATATCCCCGGCCTGATCGAGGGCGCGAGCCAGGGCGCCGGCCTGGGCCATGACTTCCTGCGCCACATCGAACGCACCCGCGTGCTCATCCACCTGCTCGACGGCCTCAGCGACGATCCGCTGGCCGATTACGAAACGGTCAACCGCGAGATGGCCGCCTTCGGCCACGGGCTGGCCGATAAGCCGCAGGTTGTGGCCATGACCAAGATGGACCTGCCCGATGCGCGCGCGGCCTTCGAGCTGTTCGTCGGCGATGGCAAGATCGCCGACGCTCGGCGCGCGCCGCCCACCGACCTCGACGCGCTGCGCCCGTCGTCCGGCCGGCCGCTCGGCGTGCTGCCGATCTCCGCGGCGACCGGCGAGAACGTGCACGAGCTACTCGGCCGCGCCGTGCGCGTGCTCGACGCCCTGCCGCCGCTCCCGGAGGTCGAACCGGAGCCGGCGCCGGACGCCTGGCCGGAGCAAGAGACTTCCTTCCAGATCGTCCGCGAGGGTGGCGGCTTTCGCGTGATCTCGCCCATGCTCGAGCGCCGCGTGCAGACCACCCGCTGGGATCTGGACGACGCGGTCTTGCAATTCCAGCGTCTGCTGGATCGCAGCGGCGTCGGGTCCGAACTCCAGCGGCTCGGCATCCAGCCCGGCGACACGGTGTACATCGGCGATTACGAGCTGGAGTGGGGCGAAGGCTGAATGGACTCCTCTACTGCCGTCCCCGCCGGCAAGGCGCAGGCAACGCACGCTGCAGCGCCGGCAGCGCAAACCGCCGGCTACTTCATCGCCTTCGTCGGCCTCGGCCTGTTCGCCGCGCTGCTGGGCCCGACGCTCTCCGGCCTGGCCGCCAACACGCGCGTCACGCTGGGCGAGATCAGCATCCTCTTCCCCGTGCGCTCCTTCGGTTACCTGTTGGGATCGCTCGCCGGCGGGCGCTTATACGACCGCGTGCGCGGCCATCCGGTCATCGCCGGCGCGTTCGTGGTGATCGCGCTGGCGATGGCCGTCGCGCCGGTGGCGCAGACACTATGGCTGCTCGCTGCGGCCTTCTTCGTCGCCAGCGTCGCCGAGGGCGCGGTGGACGTGGGCGGCAACACGCTGCTGGTTTGGGTGCACGGCGCGAAGGTCGGCCCGTTCATGAACGCGCTGCACTTCTGCTTTGGGTTAGGCACCTTCGTCGCACCGCTCGTCGTGGCGCAGGTGATCGCCTCGAGCGGCGGCCACGTCGCTTGGGCCTATTGGCTGATCGCGCTGACGGCGATTGCGCCGGTGTTGTGGCACGTGCGCGTCCCCAGCCCGGCGCATCCGGCGGTCGCCTACGACCCGGCGAACGCCCGCAGCCACACGCGCACCGGCCTGGCCGTGCTGATGGCCGTCTTCTTCTTCCTCTACGTCGGCATGGAGATCGCCTTCGGCGGGTGGATCGCCAGCTATGCCATCGCCATCGGCTACGGCGACGCGGCCGCAGCCGCCGTGCTCACCTCGGCCTTCTGGGGCGCGTTCATGCTGGGCCGGCTGCTCTCCGTCCCCCTGGCGACGCGCCTGCGCCCGCAGGTGGTCATGCTGCTCGACTTCGTCCTGTGCGCGCTGGGGGTGGTGCTCTTCCTGCTGGGCGGCCGGTCGCCGCTGTTGCTGTGGGCCGGCGTGATCGTCGTCGGGCTGGGCATGGCCGCGCTGTTTCCCACGATGATCTCGTTTGCCGAGTCGCGCATGCGCATCACCGGTCAGGTCACCGCCATCTTTTTGGCCGGCTCGAGCCTGGGCGGGATGACGCTGCCCTGGCTGATCGGCCAGTTGTTCGAGCCGGTCGGCCCGCAGGTGATGCCATGGGTCGTGCTGATCTGCACGCTGGCGACCGGCCTGACGTTCGCAGTGGTCAACGTCGTCTCGCAGCCGCGACCGGCCCGGAGCTTGCCATGAAGGCCATGAAGATTGAGACGCTTGCCGTGCACGCTGGCCGCGAGGTGGAGCCGGCGACGCGCGCGATCACGCCCTCGATCACCCTCTCCACCACCTTCGAGCGCGCCGCGGACGGCGCGTTTCCCGGCGGTCATATCTACACGCGCAACAGCAACCCCAACCGCGACGCGCTGGAACGCGCGCTGGCGGCGCTGGAAGGGGGCGCGGTCGCGGTTGCCTTCGCCTCCGGCAACGCGGCCACGTCGGCGGTGCTGCAGGCGCTTGCGCCCGGCGACCATGTGATCGCCTCGACCGAGACGTATTACGGCACGCGCGCCGTGCTCACCGGCGCGCTGCGGCGCTGGGGCTTGCAGGCCGACTTCGTGGACATGACCGACCCGGCGAACGTCGCGCGCGCCATGCGCCCGGCTACCCGGCTGGTATGGGTGGAAACGCCGTCCAACCCGCGCCTGCAACTGACCGACATCGCGGCAGCGGCGGAGATCGCACACGCCGGCGGCGCGCGGCTGGTCTGCGACAACACCTTCGCCACGCCGATCTTGCAGCAGCCGCTGGCGCTCGGGGCCGACCTGGTGGTGCATTCCACGACCAAGTACATCGGCGGGCACAGCGACGTGCTGGGCGGCTGCGTCGTCGCGCGCGCCGATGACGACTTCGTGCAGCGTGTGCGGGCGTATCAGGTGTTCGGCGGCGCGGCACCGTCGCCGTTCGATTGCTGGCTGTTGCTGCGCAGCCTCCCGACCCTGCCGTATCGGGTGCGGGCGCAATCGGAGGGTGCGCTGCGCGTGGCGGCGTTCCTGGCTGCGCACCCACGGGTGACATGTGTGCACCATCCCGGGCTGCCGACGCATCCCGGCCATGCGCTCGCGCGCCGGCAGATGCAGGGCGGCTTCGGCGGCATGCTGTCGTTCCAGGTGCAGGGCGGTGAGGCGGAGGCCATGGCCGTCGCCGCGCAGGTGCGCCTGATCACGCGCGCCACCAGCCTGGGCGGCGTGGAGAGCCTGATCGAGCACCGTGCCTCGGTCGAAGGTCCGGAGACGCCCACGCCGCGGGACCTGCTGCGCCTGTCCGTCGGGCTGGAGCATCCCGACGACCTGATCGCCGACCTGGCGCAGGCGTTGGCGGGGGAGAGAACCTAAAGGTTCTACCCGGCCATCGGTCGAAGTCTTGATTTGCCTCCCGGCGACTGGAAGTCGCGGGCAACCTTGGGCGAAGCCGGCCTGCGCCGGCTGGGCTGCTTGCCGGACGTCGTGGGCAACCTTGGGCGAAGGCCGGCCTGTGCCGGCTGGGCTGCTTGCCGGACGTCGTGGGCAACCTTGGGCGAAGCCGGCCTGTGCCGGCTGGGCTGCTTGCCGGACGTCGCGGGCAACCTTGGGCGAAGCCGGCCTGCGCCGGCTGGGCTGCTTGCCGGAAGCGGGTTGCGATGGATGCCACGGTTGAAGATGAAGAATGGTAATGGCCGCCGGGCTCAATGGGAGGCGAGCTGGGCATGCGGAACCGACGCCGTGCTCAAGTCGGACAGCGTGTGCTGCTCGAAGAGCATAATCAGCCATGCTCGCCCCCACATCGGCTCACAACCCAAAGCTCAACTGCACCCCCGGCCGCTTGCCGTCGAGCAGCAGGAAGGGCAGGGCGCGCGCGGTGATCACACCCAGCCGGGCCAGTTGGCGCGGCTCGCGCAGCCGGTGCTCGCGCCGCGCGTGAATGATCGCGTCGGCGCCCTTTGGGCCGATGCCGGGCACCTTCAGCAGCGCCTCGCGCGCGGCGCGGTTCACCTCCACCGGCGCGTTCGCCAGGTGCTGCTGCGCCCAGGCCAGCTTCGGGTCCACGTCCAGCGGCAGCCGGCCCTGCGCGTCGAACGGCAGCTCCTCGAACTCGAAGCCGTAATCCCGGATGAGGAACGCGGCTTGATACAGCCGGTGCTCGCGCCACGGGTTCTCCGGCGGCAGGTTTTCCAGCGGCGTGTCGTGCACCGGATGAAAGGCCGAGAAGTAGGCGCGCTGCAGGCCGAGCACCCGGGTCAGATGCGCCGTAGTCTGCAGAATCTCGACGTCGCTCTCGCCGGCCGCACCCACCACGAACTGCGTCACCAACGACGGCCACCGGCCGCTGCGCGGCGGCGGCATGCGCCGGCGAATCTCCGCCGCCCACGTCAGCGGTTGCAGCAGCTCCTCGAAGAAGATCTTCTTCGGCGCCAGCGCGCTCAGCCGCGACTGGTTGGGCGCCTCCAGGTTGATCGAGACTCGATCCGACAGCGTCATGGCGGCCAGCACCTGATCGCGTTCGCTGCCTGGCATCAGCTTGAGGTGCAGGTAGCCGCGATAGCCCAGCTTGCGGCGCAGGATGGCGGCCGTGTCAATCAGCCGGTCTTGCGTGCGCACGCCGCCGCCGATGATGCCGGAGCTGAGGAAGAACCCCTCGACCGCGCCGCGCCGATTCAGTTCGGCGAACGTCCGCGCCATCTCCTCCGGCTTGAAGGTGGCGCGGCGAAAGTCGCGGCCGGCGCGGAATGGGCAGTAGTAGCAGTCGCGCTCGCAGGCCGAGGTGAGCAGCGTCTTCAGCAACCGAATGCGCCTGCCGCCGGGCATGATCGCGTCGTGGATGCCCAGCGAATTCTTCTTCGTCTCGCTCGACGAGACCGACGCGCGCAGCGGGTCATCGCCGAAGATGCGGCGCAGCGTGTCGGGCGAATGGCCGCACGGCGCAGGCGCGTCGGGATGGCGGGCGGCTTCTTCCGCCGGCTCCAGCGCCATCTGCCGGCTGAGCAGGGCGAGCGTGTCGAGGGCGTCCGTCGAACGCATGTGCTACCGATTGTAGAACAAGCGTTCGAAACGTCAACCCTCACACCGGCCTCAGCCGGCCGTTCTCCAGCATCGCGTTGCTCAGGATGCGCTTCTCGAAGTGCTGCTCCGGGTTGATCGAGGTCACGTGCACCATGACGTAGTGGCGCAGCGGCGTGGCGTTGATCTTCTTCACCAGCGTCTCCTCGACCTGGAAGATGCCGGCCGAGTTGCTCATGCGCACTTCGATCTCCACCGGCATCTTGCCGCTCGATGGCCGGATGTTCACCTCTTCGATGGCCAGGGCGGACACGGCGTGGATGTCCAGCTTGCCCAGGTCGAACGGCATGCGCGCGCGGCCCTTGGTCATGTCGCAGCCGTCGGCCACGGCCACCACGCCGCCTTCCATGAACAGCGGCGGCGGGTTCATGTCGTGGCACTGGATGGCCGAAAGGATGAAGTCGCTGATCAGCGCCTGCTGTTCGGCGTCGTCGTACAATTCGGCCAGCATGTCGGCCAGGAGCGGCTGGGCCAGGATCACGCTCATCAGCTCGTGGCCGACGCGGTGGGTGGCGTTGCCGATGTCGTGCAGCATCACGCCGGCGAGCGCGACCAGGCAGGCGTCGTCCACATTGCCGGCGCCGGACTTCACCACGTCCATCGGCACGTCGGCCTCGATGAGCAGTTGCATGATCTGCATGGCGTACGACGCCGTGACGCGGGCGTGGATCGGCCCGTGGTCGTTGTAGTTCAGCTTGCCCACGGTGGTGTAGTTCGACAAATTCCAGTGAGCGTCCACGCGCCGGTCGGCGATCAGCATCTCGTACATCTGCGCCGTGCGCGGGTAGGGGGCGGAGAGTTTGCGGATGGCGATGTCGGCGCGCATGGCCAGCTCGCCGTAGTCGTCCGGCAGCGGCGTGTTCAGCTTGGCGCCATCGCGCGAGATCGGATGAGGCAAGATGATGCGGGACATGGTGGAGGGACATGACACACGACGCGGAATACGAAACTTGGAATGCTCCGCATCATGGATTGCGTGTTCCGTATCGCGCGTTGCGTTCTACGCTCATGCCTTTTTCAAATACTCCTTCAACTCTTTGCGCGCTTCTTCCATTTTCTTCATCAGCGCTTCGTCGCTGCCCTTGAAGCCCTGCACCGTGCGGCGGGCGCATTGCGTGCAGCCCAGGCTGGCGCGGTAGCTATCGAGATCGCAGGTCAAGCAGTTGCCCAGTTTGATCATCATCAGCGAGAAGGCCAGCACGTCCTCGCTGGTCTCCGGCGACTTGCTCAGTTTGTCAATCAGCTTGCGCCAGGCGACTCCGGGGCGCGCGTCGCGAATCTCGGGAATCGAGCGGGCGGGAAAGAGAATCTCGCTGTCGGGATACATGGCTCGTTCGAATCGTGTTTGCAGGTCGGCGTATATGTCGAATCATAGCACCGTGTTGTGACGTCTGAAGCACGCTTGCCTGCTAATTCGTGTTACGCGGCGATTGGAAATCGCGCGCTACGCATAGCAAAGTCATCGCGCTGAGACGAACCCCGGCGCTGAGCATACGGACAAGCCGCACGCATCCCCTGTTGGCTCAGCCCAGGCGTTTACGCCGGGGCGGGTCTCATCGAGAGTCCAGACACACCGATAACCGGTGAACACATGTGCGGCTCAGCAAGGCTTTCATGCCGTCTACTTTGCCTCCTCCGCGCAAAAAGTCACCCGCCTTGCCTTTCGGGGTGCGCCGGGTGTGCTGAAGCCCGCGCCTACCGGCAGCGGTTCTCTATAATCCTGCCGATGGCCCTTCGCCTCTACCGCACCGATGCTTCTCTCACTTCCTTTACGGCGCGGATCGCTGCGCGCGTCACACACAAGGGCGCGCCGGCGCTCATCCTCGACCGAACGGCGTTCTACCCGGAAGCCGGTGGCCAGCCACACGACACCGGGACGATCGCCCAGGCGCGCGTCGTGAAGGTGGCCGAAGATGCGCGTGGTGAGATCTTGCACATCCTCGAGGACGACGCTGCAACCGGCCTGCAACCCGGCGATGAAGTGCAGTGCAGCATAGATTGGGCGCGCCCGTTCGACCACATGCAACAGCACAGTGGGCAGCACGTGCTGTCTCAAGCGTTCGTCCGCGTCGCCGGCCTGGACACGGTCGCCATCCACATCGGCCAGAGCGACTGCACGATTGACCTGCCGGCGCCGGCGTTGCCGCCCGAGGTGATCGAGCGCGCCGAACGCGAGGCCAACGCCATCGTGATGGAGGACCGGCCGATCCTCGCCTACGAAGTGAGCGACGCCGACCTGCCGGCGATCCCGCTGCGCCGACCGCCTACGGTGAGCGGCGCGATTCGCATCGTCGAGGTGAAGGACTACGACTGGTCAGCCTGCGGCGGCACGCATGTGCGCAGCACGGCGCAGATCGGCCTGATCAAAATCATCAAGGCCGAGAAGCGCGGCGGGGAGACGCGAATCACCTTTCGCTGCGGCGGCCGGGCGTTCGACGATTACGCCCGCCTCAGCGCGGCGACCGGGCGCTTGATGGAGGCGCTCAGCGCCGGCCGCTACGAAGTGGAGCAAGCCGTGCACAAGCTCATCGCCGAAGCCCGCGCGGATCACAAAGCCCTGCAGGAGGCTCAGGCGCGCCTGATCACCTACGAAGCTGCCGCGTTGCTGGCCGGTGCGGCGGACGACGGCGAGCGGCGCTGGGTAGCGCAGGCGTTTGCCGATCGCGACCCGTCCGAGCTGCGCGCGCTGGCCAAGCAACTGACCGGCGCGTCGCGGGTCGTGGCGTTGCTCGGCGCGTCGGGCGACAAGGCGCAACTGATCTTCGCGCGCGCGCAAGATGCGACCGGCGACATGGCCGCGGCGCTGCGCTGCGCCCTTGCCGCGCTCTCGCCGGCAGGCGCGGCCAAAGGCGGTGGCGCGCCGGCCTTTGCACAGGGCGGCGGCGTGGCCGCCGATCTCGCGCGGGTTCAGGCTTCCATTGACGCGGCCCGGGCGTGGCTGCGCGATCAGCCGCGCACCACTTCGGTCAACGCCGACAGGTCTTGATCGCCCAAGCCGCGCTGCATCGCCATGCGCAACAACTCGCGGGTGAGCGCGCCGGTCGGGACGGCGACGCCCAGCTCGTCGGCCAGGCGCAGCGCGTAGGTCACGTCTTTGTGCATCCAACGCAGGGCGAAGTGCGTGTCGGTGTGGTCGCGCTTGGCGACGTGCTCCAGCTTCATCTTGACGACCGGGCTGCTGGCCGCGCCGATGCCGAGCGCCTGCATCACCACGCTCATGTCGAGGCCGGCCTTGTCGGCCATGGCGACCCCTTCGCCCAACGCGGCGATGTGCACGGCAGCCATCATGTTGTTGATCAGCTTGAAGATGGCGCCGCTGGCCGGCGGGCCGAGATGCAGGATGGTCGAGCTGCAGCGCTCCAACACCGGCCGCACGCGCTCGAGCACATCGGGGTGCGCGCCGACCAGGAAGGTGAGCGTGCCGTTGGCGGCGGCCACCTTACTGCCGGTGACCGGCGCGTCCACGAACGCCAGCCCGCGCCCCTGGGCGAGCTGGTGCAACGCGCGCACCCACTCGACGGAGAGCGTGCTCGCTTCCACGCCGATGGCGTTCGCGCGCATCGCATTCAGCGCGCCGCGGTCGCCCAACCACATGGCGCGCGAGGCCGTGTCGTCGCCGACCATGCTGATCACGACGTCGGCGTTCGCGGCGGCCTCGCGTGGGCTATCGGCCCATAGGGCGCCGGCCTCCAGCAGCGGGTGCGCCTTCTCCGGCGTGCGGTTGTACACGCTGACGGCATAGCCGGCTTTCAGCAGGTTGCGGGCAATGCCGCTGCCCATGATGCCCAGCCCCAAAACGGCGATGTGTTGCATTTTCAGTTCCTTCACCTGAGAATTGCGAAAGATGACTGATCTTACATCGCTGCTCAAGCCGGCACAACGTTTCGTCTTCGACGCCATTCGCGACGCTGCTCAGGAAGCGGGCACGCCGGCCTATCTGGTGGGCGGTGCAGTGCGCGACTGGCTGTTGCAGTTGCCGGAGATTGACGATCTGGACTTCGTCATCGAGGGCAACGCCATCGCCCTGGCCGAGTCGCTCCGGCAACGTCATGGCGGCGATGTGCAGGCCTATCCCAAATTCGGCACGGCTACTTGGCGATCGAACAATGTGGCAGTGGACCTGGCCATGGCGCGGCGCGAGTCGTATCCGCGTCCGGCGGCGCTGCCGGTGGTCGAGCCGAGCGACCTGCCGACCGATCTCCTCCGGCGCGATTTCACCGTCAACGCTATGGCGATGCGCCTGGACGACTTCACGGTGATTGATCCGCTCGGCGGTCGGGATGATCTGCAGCGCGGCGTCATGCGCGTCATTCACGCGCGCAGCTTCATTGACGATCCGACGCGCATGTTGCGTGGCGCACGCTACGCCGCGCGGTTCAAGTTCGAGCTGGACACCGAGACCCGCATCGCCCTGGAAGCCGGCCTGCCCTACGTGCGCGCGCTCAGCGGCGAGCGCGTGAAGTACGACCTGGAGCTGAACTTCGAGGATCGCGAGCCGGAAGGCGCGTTGATCCTGCTGCGGGAGTGGGGCGTCTTCGAGGCGGCCGGCATCCCCGTGCCGCCGGCCGATCAGTTGGCGCATCGCTTTCGCCAGGCGCGCGCGGTGTTGTGGTCCGGCGAATGGCCGCTCGACACATTGCACATGAGCCCGCGCGACCTGCTCCACGCGATCGGCTGGGGCGCGTTGACCTACAACATCGGCCAGCTCGGCATCGCCCGCTGGGTGGATTGGATCCCGTTCGAGCATCACGTGCGCGATGCGCTGATTGACCTCGGCCCGCTGAGCAGTTTGTCGGCGACGTCGTTCCGCGCCCGGCGCAGCCGGCTGTCGGAGCTGCTGCACAGCTTCAGCGGCCTGTCGCTCTTCCTCGCTTATCTATTCGAGACGAACAAGCTCAAGCGCGACGCTTTGCTGTGCGAGTGGAAGGATTGGCGTTGGGTGAAGCCGGTGACCACGGGCGACGATTTGCGCGCGCTCGGCCTGCCGCCCGGCCCGGCCTACGGCCGCATCCTAAGTCGGCTGCGCAAGGCCTGGCTGGACGACGAAGTGAAGTCCTACGCCGAAGAGCAGCGCCTGTTGCAGCAGTTGATCGAAGTGGAAGGAATGTGATAACATTCCGGCTGTGGCCCCTTCGTCTAGTGGTCTAGGACGAAGCCCTCTCAAGGCTTAAACACGGGTTCGAGTCCCGTAGGGGTCATACGCAAGAAACCAGGCTTCTTCGGTCAGCCTGGTTTCTTCTTTTGCTGGCCATCGTGGGATGGCTGCAGCCGATTTGCGGCATCTCGGCTTTCGAGTCAGGTTCACATGACAGCAATTACCTACGACTTTGCCATCGTCGGAGCGGGCATCGTTGGCCTGGCGACGGCCTACGCGCATTTCACGCGCACGATCCATGGCGAGGTCGAAGCCGGCCCGAACGCCGTGTTCGCCTTCGCTCGGGAGGGCTATTCGATGGGGCGTGTGAATCTGAGCGACCTGGTCGGCACGCTGGCCTTTCCAGGCTTCCGCAAGGTAGCGCGCAAGTGGTGGCGTAGCGGCGCGTTCGAAATTTATCGCTGAGCTCGAAGTGGGGAAAGCGCCCAACGCGCTCCGAGCGCGTTGGGCGCTTAAACTATCCAACCGGCGAGTGCAAGGCTGACCGGCCTTCCGTTGCCCGCTCCGCATGAGCGATGTGGCGTCCGAGTATAGTCTGGCACACGATGTTTCGCCGCGCGGTCATCGGCGCGGTGGGTGAGGTGAGTCATGTATAGAAAGATCCTCGTGCCCCTCGATGGTTCGGCCCTGTCCGCTGCTGTGTTGCCTCGCGTGCGCGCGATTGCGCGGTGCGCCGGTGCGCCGGTGGTGTTGTTGCGGGTCATCCCGGAGATCGGCATGCGCATCGGCACGCCGGCGCCACCGACTGCCGATGCGCAGCCTGCGGAACGGCCGGCGACGCCGCTCCAGACGATTCCACTCGAGATGGATCAATACGAATCCGCCGCGCACGAGTATCTGAACCGCGTTGCAGCCGAATTGTCCGCAGCGGGCATCGCGGCACATACGCGGATCGTGGTCGGCCCGATTACCGAGAGCATCTTGGACGTCGCAACCGAAGAAGGCGCGGATTTGATCGCTATGTCCACCCATGGCCGAAGCGGGCTTGGCCGCTTCCTCCTGGGCAGCGTGGCTAACCAGGTTCTCCATTACGCCAAAACGCCGGTCTTGCTCGTGCGCGCTACGGCGGACGAAAGCGCGCCTGCGGAGTGCATCTATCGGAAGATCTTGGTGCCGCTCGATGGCTCGGACTTCTCGCGCACCGTGCTGCCCCATGCGTGCAAGGTCGCTGCGTGCGTCCAGGCACAGGTGATCTTGCTACAGGCCATCCCGGAACTCGAGCCGGAGGCGAGCGAGGTGCATTGGATGCTCACGTTCGGCGGGCCGGCCTCCATCGGCGAGGTGCCGGGCGAAGGCGGCCTGCGCTCCGGCATGGATCCGTCGGCCCGGCGTCGGTGGGCCGAGTCCATCCGCGCCGAGTTGGTTAGGCGCACCGAGCACGAGATGGAAGCTGCGCAGAGCAACCTCAATGCTGCCGCGTCGGTCTTCAAATCGGCGGGCGTGCCGGTCGAAACGATGATCCAGGTTGGCCGGCCGGCCGAGGTCATCCTGGATGCAGCAGCGGCGAATGCCGTGGACATGATCGCGATGGCGACGCACGGTCGCAGCGGCATCCAGCGCCTCTTGCTCGGCAGCGTGGCCGACCGCATCGTCCGTCACGCGCACGCGCCGGTGTTGCTGGTGCGGCCTGAGTCCGAGTGAATGAGCCGCGCATAGCTGAGCATACGGGCAAGCCGCGCGCATCCCGCCCTTTTTCAGCCCAGGCGTTTACGCCAGGGCAGGTCTGCTACATCTGCCCCCGTTGGCGAATGCACCCGCGCGTCGGGCGCTGACCGTGTTGGATATACTCGGCGCAAGAAATGCGACACACATGCCTCGCCCGCGCAGTGATTTCTCTCCTCTTCGTGCTGAGTAGCTTGGCCGGCGCGGTGCCCGCCACGGGCGCCGGCGATGGAAGCTGGACGCAAACCGAATGGACGACGCCCAGCAGCATATTGGCCGTCAAGCCGCGCACGAGCGGTTTATTCTTCCGTCCAAGGAATGCGCCGCTGGATGGGCAGCTCGTCGGCACATTCGGCGTATGTGCCGGTAGCGGCATTTGGTGTCAGGCTACAGGCGACGCTGCAGCTGGCCGGGTGCTGCGGCTGGCCGGCAATCATCGCAGCGACGGCGGCAATCCTTGGTCGAGCGACCTAAACGGCGATGGCATCTCCGAGCTGCTGGTCGCCAACTGGTGGGACAACGAAGGCACGCACGTCTTCAACGGCGGCTGGATTTACTGGGGGCATGGCGCGCCGGATGGGCCGCGCTGGAGCCCGCGTGAACGCACTACCCGGTCGGGGATGGGCGCGCACGGCATGCTCCCCGCTGACCTGAACGGCGACGGTTGGCCGGAGATGATCGTTTCGAACTTCCGCAGCGACGGCACGCGCAACGTGAACAGTTACATCTACTGGGGAGAGCCGGGTCTCTCGGCGGATCGAACCGAGTTGCCGGCAGCGGGGGCGCATGGCATCGCTGCGGTTGACTTGAACCGGGATGGACGACCGGAAGTCATCTTTGCCCGAGCCAACGACGACGACACCCACAAAATTGACAGCTACATCTACTGGGGGCAGGCCGGCGGCGCGCACGGTGTGACCTATGGCCCGGCCGCGCGCACCGGGCTGCCGACGCGCGGCGCGCACGGCGTTGCTGCGGCCGACTTGAACGGGGATGGCTGGCCGGAGTTGATCTTCGCGAACAAGTTCGACGGCGACGCCTTCGCCATCGAGAGCTACATCTACTGGGCGCGTCCCGGCGGCGCATATGGCGTGACGTATAGCCCCGCGGTGCGCACCGCGCTTCCGACGCTCGGCGCATTCGGTGTTGCCGTGGCCGACTTGAACGACGATGGCCGGCCCGACGTCGTTTTTGCGAACTGGTCCGATGGCAAAACCTACGCCGTCAACAGCTATGTGTATTGGGCGCGGCCGGGCGGCCCGTACGGCGTGACTTACGGCCCGGCCGCGCGCACCGAGTTGCCGGGAATCGGGGCGATGAAAGTCAGCATCGCGGATCTCGACAACGACGGTCGGCTCGATGTAGCGCTGCAGAACTACGACGGCGGCTTCGTCCGCGTCTTCTGGGGGCCGTTGCCGGCCGGCGGTTTAGCGACGAATGTCTGGACGCTTCATGAGGCGTTCGGCTTCCGCGGCCTGAGCTTGAGTGATCTGAACGGCGACGGCAATCTAGATCTGGTGGTGAGCCAGCAAGGCATTGATCCCGATCCAGCCGGCGACTACTGGCAGGGCGGCCTGATCGGCCAGGTGCATTTCCACAGCGGCAACGGCCGCGCACCCTACGTCGTGACGCCGACCTTTCAACTGCCGGTGCTGAGCGCAGCGAGCATCTACGCTTCATTTGGCCCTAACCGCGGGACGAACGGCGACTGGTTCAGCCAGCCTCGCCCGGCCTACCGCACCGCTTTCCCCAACTTCGGCGTGCTCGAATCGGTGGTGATGCTCGGCGGGCACGACAGCGCGGCCTGGACGCAAGTGCAGACCGACGCAGAAATCGCGCCGGGGACGGGGATCACGCTATTCATATCGGCCAGCGACGACCTGAGGGCGCTGGATACTCCGGTGTGGGTGGAAGTGGGCGCAATCGGTGATGGGCGTTGGTTGCAGGAGCTCAGCGGCGTGAAGGGGCGCTACGCGCGTTATCGCGTCGTGTTGTGGCGCGACCGGACGACCGAAGCCAGCCCGGCGCTGCGGCGCATCACGTTCAACCACGCTGCGCCGTGAGCGAACGAGGGTTCAGCGCCCCTCTCGATTTCCCTCTCGATTTGATGTAGGGATCTTCCGCTTGATGTAGGGTGCATTCGCCGACAGGGGCAGACATATTCGCTAGGGCGCGCTCCGCCCCGTTCGAGGCGAAAAGGCCTGCAGCATGCCCTCACGGATGCGTGTCGGCATGGAACGGAGTCCGCGCCGACTACCGCGCGAATTCTGCCCCTACGCGCGAATGCATCCTTGATGCAAGCGCTCTACGCAGTGATCCCCGGGTTCGCGGCGCGGAACGGCGTCTGCGTCCTACGGCAAGCGGACGGGTTAGCCGCGTTGCAAAAGTGAGGAGAGATAGTATCATCCCGCGCGATTGTCAGCCGCGCCGTTCGTGATGGTGCGCCACGCTTCGATAACCCTAGTGAGTAAGGTGAAAGCGCTATGAATCGTCGTTCGTTGTTCTTTTTTGCTGCATTCGTCCTGGTTGTGGCGGCGTGTGGTGCGCCACAACCCGCATCGCCCGCGCCGGCTGCGGAGGCCACCGCGCCGCCGGCCGCACAACTCACGGATCGCGCCCGCACCTTGATCTTGGCTATGCCCTCGTTGCCGACGAATCTCGATCCCGGCGTGGCTACCAGCGGTGCGGAAAACATGCTTCATCGCGCTCTGTATGAAGGGCTGGTGAACTTCAAGGGCGAAAGCACGACCGAGGTCGAACCGGTGCTGGCCGAGTCGTTTGAAGCCAATGCCGACAAGAGCGTGTGGACGTTCAAGCTGCGCCGCGGGGTGAAGTTCACCGACGGCGCAGACTTCAACGCCGAGGCGGCCAAGATCGGTTACAAGCGCATGGTAGACATCGGGCTGCTGGGGAACACCATCAATCGTTTCACCGGCGGCGATGTTGAAAGCAACCTGGTCGTGAAGGACGAATACACGCTGGAATGGCGCTGTGGTTTTCCTTGCCCGAACCTGCCCCAGGCGCTGGGCACGGCTTACGGCACCTTCTTCGTGTCGCCCAAGGCGCTGAAGGAACACGAGCAGATCGTGGACGGCAAGAGCGACTTCGCGCAGGCGTGGTTCACCAACAACGCGGCGGGCACCGGCCCATACGTGATCGAGAGCATCAAGCCGAACGAAGAAGTCGTCTTCGTCCGCAACTCGAACTACTGGCGCGGTTGGAACGACGGCAAGCAGCGCTTCGAGCGCATCATCATCCGCAACGTCCCCGAGCCCAGCACGCGCCGTCAGTTGCTGGAGAAGGGCGACGCCGACATTTCGCTGATCTCCACGGTGGAGGACTATAAGGCACTGCGCGCGACGGGACGCTTTCAAGGCAGCGACAAGCCGCTCTTCCGCATCAACTACATCACGTTCACCAAACGCGGCGTGTTGAAAGACCCGCGCGTGCGGCAGGCCATTTCGTATGCCTTCGACTACGACGGCTACGCCAACAACGTCGAAGGTGGGTTGATGAAGCGTGGCACCTCGCCTTGGCCCAGCGGCATGAGTAGCGCTGTTGGCACGCGCGGCTTCCAATACACCTTTGATCTAGACAAGGCCAAAACGCTGCTCCAAGAAGCCGGCGTCCCCGAAGGCACCGAGATCACATACCTGTATGCCACCGGCTACGGCTACTACGAGCGCATGGGTCAGGTGCTTCAGGCCGGCCTCGAACAGATCGGGATGAAGCTGAAGCTGGAGGAACGCGACGAGGCGACCTTCAACGATATCTTCTACGGCTCGCGCCCGGTGGAAGAGTTGCCCGACCTCATGGGCTATGCGTGGTGGCCGGACTACGACGATTTCTATAACTACGTCAATCCCGTCTTCCATACCCGCAACGACCAGAACGACGGGCTGGGCAACGGCGCGCTGTACAGCAACCCAGAGCTGGACGAGCTTATCCGGCAAAGCAAGACCGAGACCGATCCGGCGAAGCTACAAGCCATCTACGAGCGGGCGCACCAGATCCTGATGTTCGAGGATCCGGCTGCCCTTTACGCGGCCGAGCCACAAGAAGAGATCCTCATCGCCAACAGCGTAAAGGGTCACCCGTGGAACCCCATCCACGTCAAGACGTTTGACTTCTACGGCCTATACCGCGAGTGATCGGCCAGTTCATCCTGCGCCGCCTGCTCGGTCTGTTGGCCGTGCTGGCCGCGATCTCGATCGCAACGTTTGTGCTGGCGCGCGTGGTTCCCAAGGACCCCGCGCGCCTGATTGCCGGGCCGCGCGCGAACCCGCAAGCCGTCGAGGCGCTGCGCGAGCGGCTGGGGCTGAGCGGCTCGATCCCCGAACAGTATGCGCGTTACGTGGCCGCGCTGCTCCAGGGTGACCTCGGATGGTCGTTCAGCACCAAACGGCCGGTGTTGCAGGACATCCAGACCTTTCTACCGGCCACCGCCGAGCTGACCCTTGCCGCGCTGCTGATCAGCCTGATGATCGGCTTGCCGGCCGGCGTGTTGAGCGCTGCATGGAAGGACTCGCCCTTCGACTACGTCGGGCGTTTCTTGTCTACGCTAGGTGTGTCGCTGCCGCCGTTCTGGGTGGCGCTGGTGGGGCAGTTGGTGGGCTACTACCTGCTTTCGTTGTTGCCGGTGGGTGGGCGGCTCAGCCAGGACGTCGCGCCGCCGCCGATGGTGACGGGACTCTACACGGTGGATAGCCTGCTGGCCGGACAGTGGGCAACCTTCGCCGATGCGCTCTGGCATCTGATCTTGCCTGCTTTCGTGCTGAGCTTCGGCGTGATTGCGGTGTTCCTGCGCATCATGCGCGCCGGCATGCTGGAGGTGTTGCAGCAAGACTACATCCGGGCGGCGCGCGCCAAGGGGCTGACGTATCACGCTGTGGTGGTGCGGCATGCCGTGCGCAACGCGATGATCCCCACGTTGACCCTCCTCGGCCTACAGGTCGGCCTGCTCATGAGTGGCTCGTTTCTCATCGAGAGCATTCTGCAGTGGCCGGGCCTAGGGCTATACGCGGCGAATGCGCTCCTGGCCGCCGACTACAACGCCACGATGGGGGTGACGCTGGTTCTGGCGACCATCTACACCGTCGCTAACGTTGCCGTGGACATCGCGTATGGCTTGGCCGATCCACGCTTGAGGGTGACATGAGGCGGTTTTTGCGCCAAAGCCGGCTGAACAGCTTTGCCGCGGTGCTGTCGGCGCTCATCCTGTTCGCTGCGCTGTTCGGAGAAGCGCTGGCACCCCATCCACCGCGCAAGCAGAATCTAGCCCAACGTCTGCAGCCGCCTTCTGCAGAGCACTGGTTCGGCACCGATGACTTCGGCCGGGACATCTTCAGCCGCGTGCTGAGCGGTGCGCGCATCTCGGTCCAGGTCGCGGTGGTGGTGTTGAGCGTTGCCGTGACGATCGGCACGCTCATCGGCGCGATTGCCGGCCTGCTGGGTGGCTGGGCAGATATGGCGCTCATGCGCTTAACGGATGTGTTCCTCGCCTTTCCGGCCTTGATTTTGGCCTCGGCCATCGGCGCGGCGCTGGGCAACAATCTGACCAATACTATGCTGGCGCTGAGCATGGTGTATTGGCCGTGGTACGCTCGGCTGGCCAGAGGGCAGGTGCTGGCGCTCTCACAACGTGAGTTCGTGCAGGCGGCGCGCGCGCTCGGCATGAGCACCCCGAGCATCCTCAGCCGCCACATGCTGCGCAACATCTTGCCCATCCTGCTGGTGCAGATCAGCCTGGATGTCGGCTACGTCATCCTCTACACCTCGGCGCTGAGTTTCCTCGGCCTGGGTGCCCAACGCCCGGAGCCGGAGTGGGGGCTGATGCTCAACGATAGCCGCAAGTTCGTGCAAACTGCGCCGTGGACGATGTTCTATCCCGGCCTGGCGCTCACGCTGGCCGTACTGGCGTTTAACCTGCTCGGCGACGGATTGCGCGATTATCTCGATCCGCGCCTACGAGCCTGGCGAGGGTAGGGCGGTGAATGAGACGTGTGGATGAGCCTAAGCGCTGCGGCGTCCTGTCTCAGATCGTCGTTGAAACGTGCTTGTGTAGATGCGTCTGGAACGTACAATAGCGTGACGCGTATGACCGCCGGCAAGGTTTCGCATCAGGTCGTCATCTCTGGGCGAACCACATAGGAGGTCTCATGTCTGCGCGTGGACTGCGTTTATCGCTTCGCATCTTATCGCTGACGCTGGCAACCGTTCTTGCGCTCGCTGGCGTCCTGACGGTGCGCTCCGCTCCGCCTGCCTTCGTGACGGCGAACAAAGTCGTGTTACAGCAGGGGCAGACGCTGCCGGTCTTCCGGTTGACCGCGCCCAAC
Organism: Candidatus Roseilinea sp.; assembly: GCA_025998955.1. Classification (NCBI taxonomy): domain Bacteria; kingdom Bacillati; phylum Chloroflexota; class Candidatus Thermofontia; genus Candidatus Roseilinea; species Candidatus Roseilinea sp. Next base: position 1,378,898 of record AP024676.1, on the reverse strand, counting down.
GTCACCGGCGCTACGACACAGAACCTCGCGCAGCGTCTGAGCGGCATCGGCGATCAACCGGCAGTGCAGGACGAGTATCTGGATCGGATCCGGTTCACCGTCCCGAACACCAACACCCAATCACTCCTGATCCGTTACAGCGCCAGCGGCGGCTTCTACGCCTTCAACCTCAACGATCTTGGACGGGATACGCCACGCGGGCAGATCAATCGTGGCGCGGCCGAACTCCTGGCCTGCAGTTTCCTGCTTCAGAATGGGTTTATAGACCCTCAGGGCAACCTGTTGCGCGAGACGCAGGGGCAGCAGGGGGTCGCCACTCCAGATCTGCAGGGATGCCAGTTCACGCCTGATCCAAATAAGCCGCGCTACAAAACGAGGCTGATCAGAGCTGCGACGGTCGCCGCCAATGCTCCAGGCACAGTGGCCACCGAACAGGTGGTGGGAGTGATCGTCAACGTGCCGATGGTGATCCCGCTGCCGGGATCGTCCTACGGCGTTCTTCCACTCGGCGGGCCAGGTGGGCATCTTTCGCTCATGTTCACGGCGACTGCGCCTGATAACGGCTTGAGTCTCGACGATGCCGTGCCGGGGTTGACGGCAGTCGCTATGCCGTTCTTCAGTCGTGACTTGACGCGCATCCGCGATGTGCCTATTCAGGATCCGAATGCGCTCATCGAGCAGGTGCGTCAGCAGATCCGCTCGGCATATCCCGATGCCAGCAACATCAGTGTGCCCAATCCCAGTCTCGTCTACTACGTCTCTGATGCCGCGGTCGAGCAGCGCGCCCTGGAGCCGGTGCTCGAATTCAACGGCATCGAAGTGACCATCGGCGGTGAGACCTTCATCCTACGCGGCACGGCTCTGCCGCTGCTCCAAGGCGGATCGAGTGGATTTGGCCCGTCGGTGCGCATTGTCGCGCCATCCGGTGGTTCGCGCTTCGCCCCCGGTTCAAACGTCACGCTGCGCGGCGAGGTGCGCGACGGCGCGGCTCCCTACCTCGTCGAATGGCTCAACGGCGAGGGCGAAACGATTCAGTCAACGGCGCTCACCAGTCCCGGCGACGTAACGGTAACGACCAACAACCTTCCCGCCGCGAGCCGCGATGGGACGCCTGGACCGACGACCGTGACGTTGCGCGTGACCGATAATGAGGGCGCTGTTCGCCAGGATCAGATCACCCTGATCCCCTTCAACACGCTCAATCTTCCACTGATCATACGTAGCGGAACGGGCGCAGCGGTGAGCAGCGCCGGCAGCGAGCGCGTTGCAGACATGCGAGTAGCGCCGCAATCGACCGGGTACACGTTTGGCCTTGAGTCGGTCTCGGACTATCCGCCAACTAGAGTGTTGAATCTGCCCGGCGACCTTCCCGGCGTCATCCCGGATGCCAGGGGTTTCCGCGAGGGCATGCTTCGCTACGGGTACACCCGGCGGTTTTCCTGGAACGAAGGGCTGGCATGGGAACGTGACTGGCGCGATTGTGATCTGGGAGGCATCGACTGTACGGGCGGCGTGGATCAGGCGGATTTTGTCTACTTTGCCGGTCATGGAGGCCCGGCAGGCATTCTGTTCGCCGCTGCCAGAGACGACCGCTGGTTCTTCGCGCAAAACGCCCGGTTCCAGACGTTGCGCTGGGTTGGTTTCGCTTCGTGCCAGACGCTGCGGGTGCAGGGCTTTGACGCCGGAAGTGAACCGATCCGCCGGTGGTTCAGCGCATTCCGGGGTGCGCATATGCTCCTTGGCTTCAACAGCGATATGGCAGACGTCGCGTTCGGCGGCCGGCTGGCAGACAACATGCGCATACCCACCTTCTTCGGCATTGAGTTGCCCTGGGCGCAGCAAAAGATCGCGCAGGCCTGGATCAACACAACGTTCCAGTTAGGCGCGGGCAGCCCTGCATTCATCTACGCGCGCAGCGCCAGCGCCAACCCTGCGAACGACAAACTGCCGAAACCGGGCCAGCCGATGCCGCCGCGCCCGACGCCGGTCATCGCGTACCACTGGGTCTGGTGGGAGTTCTGAACGCCATCCCAACCCCATTGCGAAGGAAACCCGCCGCGACGCTTCCGCAGTGGCCGGAATGGGATATTGAGCACGGGTCAAGCTACAGCGTGCTGTACAGACGGCTCATGCTCTTGCCGCATCAGATCGAGGGTCGGCTGAAGGAATTGCTTGCAACGGTCGCGCCGCAGAAGTAATCGAGGCGTTCAAGGTGGACTTGAACGCGCGCCGGCTGCATAGCTTCAAGCCGAGAAAAGAATATGCCGACTTGCTCAAGTCGGCATATTACGTCAGCGGAAGCGACGGGATTCGAACCCGCGGTCTCTGCCTTGACAGGGCAGCGTGTTAGGCCTCTACACCACGCCTCCGAGCTTTCGCAACGCGGAACTATACCACAGCTTGCGCCCGGCTCAACACGTATACAGCGATCTTGGTCTGCCAGTTCGTGAAAGCGCGCACCGGCTTATCGCCCGCGAAGAGCCTAACCAACTCGATCTTTGCCTGCATGCATGCCGCGAACGCTTCGAACTGCGGTAGCGTGATCGCTCGGGCGCGCACCTCGCCGGAGCACAGGTCGCCGCCGATGCCCTGGCCGCGAAATATGCGCCAGCGCGTGCGCCAGTAGCCGGCGTTCTCGAACGAAATCACGGCGCGCTTGCCCACGCGCAGCATCTCGTTCACCACCGGGATCGGATGATCCAGATAAGCCAGAGTCTGACTCAGGATCACATAGTCGAACGCGCCGTCGGGATAGTCGGCCAGGCCCTCCTCGATGTTGCCTTGGCGCACCGATAGCCCGCGCGCGATGCAGGCCCGCACGTTCACCTCGCTCAGCTCCACGCCGCGCGCGACGACTTGCCGCTCGCGAATGAGTCGCGCCAGCAATTCGCCGTCGCCGCAGCCCAGGTCGAGCACGCGGGATTTTGGCGGGATGAGTTCGATGATGGCGTCGAGGTCGGGACGAGAGCCGTTGAGCGTCATACCGTCTTCCCCTGCGAGGCGCTCGATTGCGCCTCGCAGAGGGTCCTAGTTTGGCGTTTAGATCAAGGCGAAGCACCGGCTTGGGCCACCCGTTGCGCCGGCGATCTTCGGCCCGCCGACGACGACCGTCGCGCCGCGCGCCGGCACCTGGCCGAGGTTGGCCGTGCATTCGATGCCCCAGCGGTTGCTGGGCAGCCACTTGAAGTGCACGGCGAAATCCTGCGACGGCCCGTGATCCAGGCTCAGCGTGTCTACCATGATACCCTTCACTTGCCGGTTGGCGAGCAGCCACTCGATGGCGTCAATGCCGAAGCCGGGGAAGTGCATCACCTTCTTGTCGTCGGCTTTGCGGAACTTGGGCGTGTTCACGTAGGCGTCCCAGCCGCTGTTCATCGCCACGATCGCGCCGAACGGGATGCGTCCCCAGCGGCGCTCCCAGCGGCGTAGGTCGTCCTCGGTGACGAGTGCGTCCGGATCCTTGGCCGCCTTCTCGCGAATGTCCACCACGACCAGTGGGCCGATCAGGTTCTCCGGTGCGATCAGGTCGGCCGTCGCCTGATCCGAGAAGTGGAAGGGCGCATCCATGTGCGTCCCGGTGTGCTCGTTGATCGTCCACTCCTTCAGGTTGTAGCCGTCCTTCTTGATGGTGAAGATCTCTTTGATCGCGAGTTGCGGTTGGCCGCCGAACGTCGGGAAGTCCGGCGTGAGCGGGTGCGTCAGGTCAATCACCTTGTTCACCCGCACCGAGAGCGGCCGGAACAGTTCCTCCTTGGCGTTCACCGGCGTCGCCAGGAATGCTGCCGAGGCGACGGCGGCTGCGCCTCCGGCCGCTTTCAGGAAGCTGCGGCGGTCGAGCGTTTCTGCGATCTTCTTTTGACATTGCGGAACACACATTGGAATACACCTCCTTTGAAAATGGGGAGCGGGATGATCCGCGCACTTGCCCGGGTCTGCGCTCCCGAACTTCCGCTGCTCAGTGTGTCGTCTCGACGCGCCTCAAGAAATCGCGCGTCAACTCCGCAAGTCTATCCACTTCTAGCAAAAACGCATCATGGCCGTAGTTGCTATCTATTTCGACATAGGTCACGTCAATGTCGTTCTGCAGCAGCGCGCGCACCAATTCCTTCGATTGCCACGACGGATACAGCCAATCCGAGGTGTAGCTCACCACCAGGAACTTGGCCGTCACCTTGCGGAAGGCATCGGCCAGCGACGGTAGGCCGTACGACAGGTCGAAGTAATCCATCGCCTTGCTCAGGTAGAGGAACGAATTGGCGTCGAAGCGCTTGGTGAACGAGTGGCCGCGATAGTTCAGGTAGCTCTCTACTTCGAACTCCGGGTCGAAGCGCCAGCCGTAACCTTCGCTGCCGTTGCGCAAGCGTCGGCCGAACTTCTCGCGCATCGAAGCGTCGCTGAGAAAGGTGATGTGGCCGATCATGCGCGCCACCGCCAGGCCGGCGTTGGGTGGCGTCCTGCCGTAATAGTCCCCGTTGTTCCAGTTCGGGTCGGCATAGATGGCTTGGCGCGGCACTTCGTTGAGGGCGATGGTTTGTGGCGAAAGGCGCGCCGTCGCTGCCAGCACGATCGCGCTGCGCACACGCGCCGGATACGAGACCGTCCACTGCAGCGCTTGCATGCCGCCCATGCTGCCACCGGTCACGGTCAGCCAGCGCTCGATGCCCAAATGATCGGTCAGCAGGCGCTGCGCCTCCACCATGTCGGCGATGGTGACGATGGGGAAGCTCAACCCGTAGGGCCGGCCGGTCTTCGGGTTGATGGATGACGGGCCGGTGCTGCCGCCACATCCGCCGATTACATTCGAGCAGACGACGAAGTACTTGTCGGTGTCGAATGCCTTGCCTGGCCCAACGGCGTCGTCCCACCAGCCAGGCTTGGGGTCGTTGGGCGAGTGCCGGCCGGCCACGTGCGCATCGCCGCTCCAGGCATGGCAGATGAGGATCGCGTTGCTGCGATCCTCATTCAACTGGCCATACGTTTCATACGCCAGCGTGATCGGGCCGAGCGTCGCGCCGCTTTGCAGCTTGATCTCGCCGTCGTAGTGAAAGTATTGCGTCTGGACGATCATCGGAGGGATGGTGTCAGTGGTGTCGGTTGATGTCGAATAGTGTCATTGGTGTCAGTGGTGTCGAAAGGTGCCAACGACGCTAACGACACCAGCGACACCAAAGACACTCTAGGACACCGGCGGCACTAGACTCTGTGCCCGTTGCTGACCACGGCCACCGCTGCTTCCAGCGCCTGCTCCAGGTCCCAGAGGATGTCGCGGATGTCCTCCAAGCCGATGCTCAGGCGCACGAAGTCGTCGGTCACGCCGGTGGCCAGTTGCTCCTCGGGCGTCAGTTGCGAGTGCGTGGTGGTAGCCGGATGGATCGCCAATGACTTGGCGTCGCCGATGTTCGCCAGATGCGAGAACAGCTTGAGGTTGTTGATGAACTGCCGGCCGGCCTCGCGCCCGCCCTTGATGCCGAAGCCCACCAACGCGGTCAGCCCCTTGGGCGCCATGCGCTTGATCTTCTCGTACTGCGGGTGGCTGGGTAAGCTGGGATGGATCACCCATGAGACGTGCGGGCTCTTCGACAACCACTCGGCCACGGCGTTGGCGTTCTGGATGTGGCGATCCATGCGCACGTGCAACGTCTCCAAGCCGATGATGTTCAGGAAAGAGTTGAACGGCGCTTGCGGCGCGCCGATGTCGCGCAACAGCGTCAGGCGCGCTTTGAGGATGTAGGCCGGCGCGCCGAGTTGCGAATACACCAGGCCGTGGTAGCTCGGGTCGGGCTTGTTGAAGTAGGCGTCGTGGCGCCAGCTCTTGCTCCAGTCGAACTTGCCGGCGTCCACGATCGCGCCGCCGATGCTCAAGCCGTGGCCGCCGATGTATTTGGTCGTCGAGTGCACCACGATATCTGCGCCCCACTCGATCGGCCGCAGCAGGTAGGGCGTTGGCGTGGTGTTGTCAATGATCAGCGGCAGGCTGTTCTCGTGCGCGATGGCAGCTACTTCCTCCAACGGGAAGATATCCAGCTTGGGGTTGCCGACCGATTCACCGTAGATTGCCTTGGTGTTCGGCTTGATCGCTCGGCGGAAGTTCTCCGGATCGCTCGGATCTACGAACGTCACCTCGATGCCCAGCTTGGGCAGCGTGTAGTGGAACAAGTTATACGTGCCGCCGTAGAGCGACGCCGAGCTGACGATGTGATCCCCGGCCTGGGCGAGGTTGAGGATGGCGAACGTCTCCGCCGCCTGGCCGGACGCCGTCACCAACGCGCCAACGCCGCCCTCGAGCGCGGCCAAGCGCTGCTCAACGACGTCGTTGGTCGGGTTCATGATGCGGGTGTAGATGTTGCCAAATTCCTTCAGCCCGAATAGGTTGGCGGCATGGTCGGTGTCGCGGAACTGGTACGACGTGGTTTGGTAGATCGGCACCGCGCGCGCGTTCGTCGTCGGGTCAGGCCGGGTGCCTGCGTGCAGGGTCAGCGTGTCGAAGTGAAACTGATGGTCGGACATGATTCGTTTCGTTGCTCCTTTCGTCATCGTATTTGCGTATTGCGTGTTACGTTGCGTGACGCGCATCATGCAATACGCCACACATGATGCGCGCCATGGAAAAGCGAATCGCCCTCTTGCGCAACGAGACAAGAGGGCGTGAGCAATCTGAGTTGCCGCCTCCTCTCATCTTCCAGTTTGCGCTGCCGGAATTGGCACCGTTTCAGGACTGGGATTTCGGAGTTTGCACCGGTTCGCCGGTCTAACAGCGATCCGAAATCCGCGCCTGGATGGTTGCCGAGGTTTCACAGGGCCGGTCCCTCCACCTCTCTGGATAAGAGTGCGCGATCGGGCAGTATTCGACTTTTCTAAACGGCTGCAAAGAATAGCGATCTGCGAAGTTCTTGTCAAGCCCCAATTCGCAAGTAGAATCGCATGTTATGAGCGACGCTTCGGGCTTCAATCGCTGGTTCATCGTCACCGTCGCGGTGGTTGTCGGTTTTCTCATCGGCGTCGCCTTCGCTGCCTATCTGGTCTATGCCTGGGTGCCGGCCAACATCATCCTGCGCGATGCCCCGCCACGCTTTCTGCGCTTCGACCCTGCCGGCGATCGGCCCGACTACCGTGACGTATATGTCGCCCGCGTAGCTGCGCGCTATGCCCAGGGCGTGCAGGTCGGCCAGCCCGATGCCGCCTTGACCCAAGCCCAGCAGGCCCTCGGCGTGACGACCGGCGATGCCACGCCGATCGAGGCGTTGGCCATGGCCCGCAGCGCCGAACAGGCCGCCCGCAACGAAAACGCCCGCGAAGGTGCCAATCCCGATCAAGGATGGTTTACGTTGGCCGATCAGAACAGCCTCACCCTGCTGGCCGAACGCCTAGAGCAGGTGAAAGATCAACCGCCGGTCATCGCCCAGTCGGTGATAGACGCGCGCCGGAATGTGATGTTGTTTGGCGCATTGCTGCTGCTGTTATGGATCGCCTTGTTGACCGGCTTGCTGCTGCTCGTCGCGAATTTGCTCAAGCCCGCGCCTGTGCCCGTCGCTGCGCCGGGGCCTGAGCCGCGCGTAGCCGGCGTGGGCGAGCCGCGTCCGGCGGCTGTGGTTAACGTCAACGTCGGCGATGGGCAGGTTGCCGTAGAGGCGCCGGCTGCACAAGCCGCTGCCGCTGCGCCCACCGAGCCCGGCGTCATCCCGGCGCTCTATTCGCCATCGCCCGTGCGCGTTAGTTCGCCCTTGCCCGGCGAATCGCTCATCGACACCTTCCCCGCCGTCTATGAGCACGGCAACGAGAACTTCGACGAGGACTTCCCGATCAGCGCGACCAGCGGTGAGTTGATCGGCGAGTGCGGCGCTTCGGTCGCCGATCGCGTCAGCTTGACATCGCCCTCGCGGGTGACGGCGCTGGCCATCTGGACGTTCGACAAGAACGACTTCCAGAGCACCACCAAGGTGATGCTCACTCCCTACGCCTATCGCAACAACGTCATGCGCAGCAAGCTGGCGGCGCGCGGCGAGCTGGTGCAGGCGGCACCGGGCATCTTCGAGATTGTCACCTCGACGTTGCGCGTCGAGGTCGAAGTGCGCAACCTGCAACTGCTGCCGCTCGACGGCGATCCGGATGGCTACTTCCAGCGAGCGGAACTGGAATTCCGCGTCTACAAGAAGCCGTGACACCGGCGCAGCGACTGCGCGCAGCGGGTGGCTCTCTCGTTTGCAGCACGCGCGGCGTATCCTCGACCGCCTCGACTGGTGGCGCCTGAGCGAGTGGGCAGACAGCAATATGTGGTCGTTCGACGATGGTGATGCTGCGCTCTTGCTCACACCGCTCGATCTGGCTGAAACCGACGCGCTCGATGTGACGCGCGCCGCTACCGCGTGGCTGCGTTGGTGTGCGGTCGCCGATGGCGCCTCACCGGCAGCGCGCCTGGCAGCCGTGTTCCACGCAGCCGAAGCGCGACTGGCATCCCATGGAGTGCGCGAGGTCTGGTGCATCGTTCATTCGTCTGATTGGATCAAGCCCTATCTGCGCGACCTGGGTTATCGCGTCGCCGAGCGGTTACTCACCTTCGAGATCGAACCACAGCGCGCGCAGGATGCATCCTTGTTCCTGGCCGGCCTGCAGGTGCGCCCGGCACGCGTCGCCGATCTCGATGCACTGTGTGCGCTGGATGCGCGTGCCTTCGATGAGCCGTGGCGCTATCCGCCGGCGCTGATGCGACGGGCAGTCGAGCGGGCATTCGCCGCCACGGCGGTATGGCATGCCGGAGAACTGGTCGGCTATGCGTGCGCGATCTTGCACGAAGACAGCGGTCATGTCGTACGGCTGGCCGTCCATCCGGCGTTGCGCCGCCGAGGGATCGGTGCGGGATTGTTGCTGGATATCGTCGCCCGGCTGGCACAAGCCGGTGCGCAGGTCGTCTCGCTGAACACCCAGGCCAGCAATCGCACGGCGCAGCAGCTGTATCGCCGGTTGGGATTCGCGCCGGTGAGTGAGAAACTGCCGGTCATGCGCAAGGTCCTCGTGTCTGAAGCGGGTGGAGGGATCTCATGAAACGCGCTTCGACGCGCAAGCATGCCAAAGATCAGCGCGTGCAACGCAGCAATATCCGCCGCGCTCAGGCCGCCGGCAAACGGCGGTCGCGCGCGCAATCGCAAAAGGTGGCCGCAGCGGTTACTCCCGATGTGTCCCCGTCGCTCGAAGCAGCCGTTGTCCTTCCGCGCCTGGCCCGGCGCTGGTTCGCCGGGTTGGCGTTGGCGCTGGCGGTTGCCGGCGCAGTGATCGTTGCGCTGCAGAACGTGCCGCGCTGGCTGTCGTCGGCGGCGCAGGCACAGGCCACGGCCGACGCAGCGCAGCGCGAAGCGACGCGCGCCGCGGCGATCGCGACGACGGATGCCATTCGCATCGGCATCGTCAGTGGCCATCGCGGTCACGATAGCGGCGCCGTGTGCGATGATGGATTGACCGAGGCGGCGCTGAATTTCACGCACGCGACGCGCGTAGCCGAGGTGTTACGCGCTGAAGGCTATATCGTGGACGTGCTCGACGAATTCGATCCCCGGTTGCGTGGCTACCGGGCACGCGTTCTGCTCAGCATCCACGCCGATTCGTGCGCGCGCATCAACAATCTGGCTACCGGCTTCAAGGTGGCGCGCGCCGTGCACAGCCGGGCGCCGGAGGCCGAGGATCGCCTGGTCGCCTGTTTGACATCGCGCTACAAGGCGCGCACCGGCCTGCGCTTTCACGCCAATACCGTCACGCGCGATATGACGGAATATCACGCCTTCGACGAAATCGCGCCCGAGACGCCGGCAGCGATCATCGAGACCGGCTTCATGTATCTCGACCGGGCGTTGCTGGAAGGCCGGCCAGCGGTGGTGGCACAGGGCATCACCGAAGGGTTGTTGTGCTTCCTGCGTGGCGAGGTGCCGTGAGGGAATACGGGTCGGGCACGCGAAAAGGTGTATTTGCGAGGTTTGATCTACAATTCTCCGAGAGTCGGCGATGGACTTCCTCAAGAGGCTGCTGCGGTTGATCGTGCTATGCATGATGATGGCGCTGCTGCTGGCAGCCGTCCCGCTGGTCGTCTCGGCGGAGCGCCAAGCGCAGCCCGCATCCCGGTCCCCGGCTCGCGAGATCGCGCAGCCGAAGCCGCAGGCAGCTGCAGCGGAGACGGCTGCTCAACCGGCCGCTGCGGTGCAGCGCTTTGCCTCTGTGCCGGCAGTTCCCGCCGTCCCATCGTCGCGCGCGGCGGGCGCAGTGCAAGCGCCGGCGCAGCCCGTCGGTGCTCAGCCCGTGGTCGTAGCGTCTTTGCCGCAAGATGCGCCGGCCGCGGCGATATACGACGTCGAATCCGTCCCGATGCGCCGGGGCAAGTGGATCGAAATCATCCTGGACGAGCAACGGTTGATTGCCTGGGAGGACGGTCGCATGGTGATGACCACGCTGGTCTCGACCGGCGCGCAGGATACGCCGACCATCCGCGGCGTCTTCCGCATTTACCGCAAGCTCGATGCGCAGCGCATGCGCGGCCGGGACTACGACCTGCCGGACGTGCCCTACGTGATGTATTTCAAGGGCAGCTATGCGATGCACGGCACATACTGGCACAACAACTTCGGCCGGCCGATGAGCCATGGCTGCGTCAACATCCCCACCGGCAAGGCGGCCTGGTTGTATGAGTGGGCGCCGCGGGGCACGGTCGTGGTGGTGCGTTGAAGACCCTGCAGCGCATTGTGCCGGCGCTTCTTGTGGCGTTGGCGGTGATCGTCGTCGCCTTTCTCACGCTGCGCCCGGTTGTAGAAGCCGAGCGGCGCTGGTGGGCGATGCGTGAGCGAGGCATATTGCGCATAGGCATTGATCCCGGTGTGCGACCGTTTTCGTTCTATGGGCCGAACGGCTGGCAAGGGCTCGATGCCGACGTTGCGCGTGAGATTGCGCGCCGGCTGGGGTTGCGCGTGGAGGCCGTGCCGGTGGGCTACGATGGCCTCTACGATGCGCTGATCGCCGGCCATGCCGATGTGGCGATGTCGGCGCTGGTAGCGGATTCGGCGCGGACGGCCGATTTTCGCTATAGCCGCCCGTATTTCGACGCCGGGTTGCGCGCGGTGGCGCTTTCGACGCTGAGGCTGGATCGCCCGGACGATCTGCGCGGGCGGTGCGTCGTCGCGGCGCTGGGAAGCGAAGCCGACCGCGCCGCGCGCTGGCTGGAGCGCCGCACGCCGGGAATGACGCGCCGCCCGGTTGCCGATGAAAAGGATGCTCTCGCTGAAATTCGCATAGGCAGTTGTGAGGTAGCTGTCGTGAGCGGCCAAATGGCTATCCAAACGGGCTGCGCACCGATCGCCGGCCAAAGCGACGTGCCTACAGTGCGCTGCCTCCGTCTACGGCCGGCCGAGTATGTAATCGCCGTCCCACGCGCGGATGCGCGGTTGGCAAGCGAACTCGACCGTGTCCTCGCGCAGATGGCTGCCGACGGCACCCTTGCGCGCATCGCCCGGCATTGGCTCGCCCTCGCCGCTACGAATGAAACCACCGACACCAACCGACACCACCGACACCACCGACACCACCGACACCAACCGACACCACCGACACCAACCGACACCAACAATTTAGGAGACCACCCCGATGGACTACCGCCCTCTCGGACGAACCGGTGTAAAAGTGAGCGTCTTGTGCCTGGGCTGCATGATGTTCGGCGGCAAGACCTCGCCCGAAGATGCTTACGCCATTATTGACCGCGCAATTGATGCCGGCATCAACTTCCTCGACACGGCCAACGTGTATACCCGTGGTCGCAGCGAGGAAGTCGTCGGCGAGGCGCTCAAGCGCAACGGCAAACGCGATCGCGTCGTGCTGGCCACCAAGGTGCACGGCGTGATGGCCGACGACGACCCGAACATGAGCGGCAACAGCCGCCGGCACATCATCCAGCAGTGCGAGGCCAGCCTGCGCCGGCTGCAGACCGACTGGATTGACTTGTACCAGATTCACCGGCCGCAGTCATCCATCCCGATTGACGAGACGCTGCGCGCGCTCGACGACCTGATCCGCGCCGGAAAGGTGCGCTATATCGGCACGAGCACCTTCGCCGCGTGGCAATTGATGGAGTCGCTGATGGTCGCGCGCGAGCTGGGGCTGAACCGCTTCGTGTGCGAGCAACCGCCCTATAACCTGCTCGACCGGCGCATCGAGCGCGAGCTGATCCCCTTTGCGCAGACCTATGGCTTTGGCCTGATCCCATGGTCGCCGCTGGCCGGTGGCCTGCTCACCGGCAAGTACGACCGCAACGCGCCGCCGCCGGAAGGCACGCGCTTCTTCGACTACAAGGACAACCCGATCCTGTTCCGGCGCTGGAACGAGGCATCGCTTGCCGCTGTGGATGTTTACAAGGCCTACGTGCAGGAGCGCGGTGGCTGCACGCTCTCGCAATTCGCGCTGGCGTGGTGCGCCGGCCAGCCCGGCGTCACGTCGCCCATCATCGGCCCGCGCACGATGGAACAGCTCGAGGACAACCTCAAGGCGCTCGACGTGAAGATCACCGACGACGATCGCGCCAGGGTGGACGCGATTGTGCCGAAGGGCGGCATGGTCGCGCCATATTACGAAGCCGACTTCGGGCCGCACCCGTTTCGGGTGTAATGTCATCCGTAGGGGCAGGCCTGCTTGCCCTCCTGATTTCGTCCGTCATTCCCGCGAATGCGGCAATCCAGAGCGCAGCGGGCGACCACACAGGGTTGCCCCTACACATCACTGGTTATCCGTCCGAAAAGGGCGCGCCGGGCCGCTTGCTGCGCGCAACGCGCACCAGCACATCGAGATGCCCGCGCCGGTCGAGGTATTCGATCAGGCGCTGGCATTGCTGCGCCAGCCCGTCGCCGCCGACGATCTCCAGGCTGACCGGCTCGGCATAGCCCTGGCGCGCTAACTGCGCCTGCACGTCGGCGCACAGCAGTTCGAGGTCGGCGCGGCTGAAATGGCGCACCAGCCAGTCGCGCAAGGCCGGCTTGTCCAATGCCGCTGAGCTGGATGCGCCTGCCGATTGCGATGCGCCCGCTGGCCCGCCGCCGGCGTTCGTGATGTTGATCTGTCCGGCCTGATGCACAGCGCCGCCGACCTGCATGCCCTGATTGTTGAAGATGGGGCCGCTGGTCGTTGGCTTGTCCGGCTTGTCCAACAGCCTCTTCACGTCGTCGTGCAGCGCGTCCTGCTTGCGCTCGATGCGCTCGGTGCGCGCGTCAATGCGCCCGGTCGCGGCGCCGATCTCGCCAAGGCTGTCTCGCAGCGCCTGCAAGGCAACAGACGGATCCGCGAAGCACGCCAGCACCTCGGCGGCCCGACTGAGCTTGCCCGACATCTCGGCCTGGCCGGCGCGCAGGTCCTCGATCAGCCACCCGTGAAAGCGCATCCACGCCTCAGGGTCGGCGGCCAGCGCGTCGCGCAGGGCGATGGCTGTGGCCGGCATGAGTCGTGCCTTCAGAAATTCAGCCTGCCGCGCGTCGTGGCCGTGCAGGAGATCGTCCAGCCCGCGGTCAAGCTGCGCCTGCGCCGCATCGGCGCTCAACTGCCCCGCTGGGAACTCGGCGTTGGCTATGCCGCCGGCGCAGGCGGCCACGAGATCGAACGCCGACGTGGGTGACTGGCTGTCGCGGGTCTTGACATACTCGCTGCGCAGCCACTCGACGGCGGCCAGGATAGCTGCGCTGTAGGCGCGGGCCAAGGGCGTGTCCAGCTTGCGCGTTCGCCATTGGCGGCGCAGACCTTGCAGGCCTTCGCTCGTCCAGTTCACGCCCACGCCGCCGGCAACGGTGATCAGCGCAGTGTTGCCAGTGAGCAGGCTGCCGCCGATCAGCAGCGCGCCGGCGACTGTTTTTTGTGCATCGTTCATGATCGCGCCCTCACGAGGATGATATCGCAACCGACTCGAAAGCGGTGAGTGATAGCACGTCATTCCCGCGGATTCCCCACCTGCGCCCGCGCCGCCGCCAACTGCGCGTCCAGCTCGGTCAATCGTGGGGCGTCCGGCTCCAGTTCACGGGCGCGGGCGATGGCCGCCTCGGCTTCGTCCAGCCGGCCCAGCTCGATCAACGCGCCGGCGCGGTTGCGATGCCACATGGCGAAGCTGGATTGGATAGCGATTGCGCGCTCGAATGCGATGAGCGCCGCCGGTTTGTCGCCCGCCTCGTACAGTGCGTTGCCGAGCATGTTATAGACGCTGGCCAGGTCCTCGCGCAGCGCGTCCCAATCCACGCCCGGCACATCCTTCCACTCGTCGCCGAACAACGCCTCGCCCGCCTGCGCCGCTCGCCGGCAGGCTGCCACGTCGTTCTCGCTATCTTCCATAGCCTGGCGCAGCCGGGTATAGCGCTCGACAGCCGCTTCAAACGCGGCAATCTTTGGCGCAGCCTGCGCCGCCTCTTCCAGCGCCGCGAACGTCGCCTTCACCCCGTGCTCACGGCACGCACGCAGCAGGTTGCGCTTGAACTGGATCAGCGCCTGCACCTGCTCATCGTCCTTGTATTGCTCGGCGACGGCGTCGAACACGGGGCGGGCAGCGTCGGTGAGCAAGAGCGGATGCGCTTCGATCACCCGGCGCATCTCATCGGGCGCATGGGCGTTGAGAAAGTCAACTACGGGCTGGATCAGGTTGTCCTCGGCGGCGCCTTTCAGCGATTCACTGGCGGCGACTTACCTGAGCCAGTCCGGCGCGTCGCCAGCGTCAAGCGCCTGCCAGATTGCCTCGAAGTCGTCGCCGCATTCGGTGCGAATACCGATCAGCGTTCGGCGGTTGATGTCTTGGGGGTCAGCGAATTGCACTTGCTCGAATAACAGGCGAGCTTCCCAGGCGATCCGCAGGGCGTCGTAGAGGCGCTGGCGGCGGTCTTCGCCGGGCAGTGCCGCCAGGTCGCGCAAGAGGGTGGCGCGGTTGTTCTGCGTCATCGCGTAATCGAGCGGGGCGGTGTCGGGGCGACGGAACTGGAGCGCCTCGTCGTAGGCGGCCAGGGCGTCGTAGAGGCGCTGGCGGCGGTCTTCGCCGGGCAAGTCTGCGACTCGTGCTAAGGCGATACCGAGTGAGCCATGGGCGCGCGCCACGTCCGCCGGCGTGCCGCGCCGCCGGGCGGCTTCCAATGCCTGCTCGCACCAATCCAGGCCCTCGCGGGCGAAGCCAAAGGCGGCCTGTAATGCCGCACAATGGCCGATCAGGCCTTGCGCCCGCGCCAGATCCTGTTCGACCGCCCAGGCGAAGGCGTGCCGCAACTGCGGCAGGGCGGGCAGCATCTCGTAGTAGCGCTGCGCGGCGTCGGCTGCCTGCATGGCCTGGTCGTAAATTTCGGTATGGCGGGCGCGCACTTCGTCGTATTCGCCCGCGTCGCGCAAGAGAGCCAGAGCGTAGCCGCGCAGGACGGCGTGCTGCCGCCATACATCATCGTCACGCCGATCGAGCACGGCGCGTTGCACGAACTGTGTCAATTGCGTCCGCGCCGCCGTCTCGTCGCACCCCCAGACCGCGGCGGCATGGGCGGTGGCGAAATCGGCCTCCGGTGCGAACGCGCCGAGCGCGCGGAAGCGCGCCTGCGCCGCCTCGTCCAGCGCGCGGTAGCTCACGGCCAGGGCGGCTTCCACGTTCGCCTCGCGGTCAACCTCCTCCGGCAGCTTGAGTGCACCGAAGTCCGTGCCCTGCCGCACCTGCTCGATCACGCGCTGCGCCGTTGCACGCCACTCCTCGGGCGTGAAGCCCTCGCTCGCCATCAGGCCGAGGGCGATGTCGAGCGCCAGCGGGTGGTAGCCGAGCCGCACGATCAAATCGTCCACCCAGGCGGCGTCGCTGCTGTCCTCGCCCGGCGTCCATCGCAGGCGTAACGCCACCAGCGCCCGCGCATCGGCTTTGCTGAGCAGGCCGACGGTGTGGGTCGCCCCGCCGGCGTTGCGCATGACCTCCAGCGAGCGGGTGGTCAGGATCAGGTGCGCCTCGCCCGGCAGGGCTTCGCGCAGGGGCTTGATCGCGTCGAGCGACCACACGTTGTCGAGGATGGCCAGCAGGCGCGGGTGCTCGCTCATCAGCGCGCGCACGGCCTCGGGCGTGAAGGTGAGCGCCGTATCGGCGATGCCGCCGACGAAATAGGCCGCCCAGGCGTTCAGGATCGCGGTCGCGTCCTCGCGCGTCTTCACGCGGGGGCCGACGTCGGCCCACAGCACGCCGTCGGGGTAGTCGCGGTCGAGCTTGCGCGCCAGCAGCCGCGCCAGCGAAGTCTTGCCCGCGCCGGGCATGCCCTGCACGGCCACCGCGCTCGGGCTGCTGATCGCGCTGATGGCGACCGCGCCCTGCGCGCGCAGCTTCTTGATCACGGCTTCGATCTCTTCGGAACGCTCGACCAGCTCCTTGGTCAGGTTAGGCGGCGCGGGGCGAACCCAACGCCATTGCAGGTCGAACACGTTGGTGATGTTGATTTCCTGCGCCTGATACAAGTGGCCCGCCACCTGCATCTGGCGGTTGTCGAAGGTGGCCGCTGGACCTGCGGGGTCTTCGAGACCCTGCAGGTCTTCAACGACGGACGCCGTTACTTGTGGCTGCGGCTGCGGCTGTGCGCCGCGCAAGCGCCGCAGCAGGGCGACGCGCTCGGCGAGGCGGGCTTGCATGGCGGGGTCATCGGCTCGTTGTGCCTCCAACAGGCGCTGCGCCTCATACGGCTGGAGCAGGGCGCGCTCGTGCTCGAAGATGGCGCGCGCCGCCGCTTCGTCCTCGGCGACGATGAACGCCTGCAGCGCGACTGCGACCGGCGGAAGCTGGCGATTGGCTGCGGCCGCCGCGCACAGCCGCTTGAAGTCGGCCAGCCTGGCGCGCAGGTCTTCGGCCAGGGCCGGGTCGCTTGCGCCTGCCGGATGAGCGCCTCGACCGCCGCGATGAGCGGCTCTTCCAGCTCCGTCGGCACGGCCTGCCAGAACGCGCGCATCTGGTCGGGGTCTTGCACGGCGGCGAAGGCGGCCAGCCGGGCTTCCAGGTCGTCGAAATCGGGCGGTGTGGGTGTGGTCATCGGGGTCCCCCTGTGAGCGGTGAGCGGTGAGCGGTTGGTCTTTCCTTCGATAGTCGCTATTCGCGCAGTTTATCGCACGGTGGATCGTGCGGGAAGCGCCGCGCTGTCATTCCCGCGCGGAGTAACGCGAGTCCTCCTCCGTCATTCCTGCGCAAGCGGGAATCCAGCCGTGCGTAGCATCTGGATGCCCGCATTCGCGGGCATGACGTGGTGACGCCTGAGCGAGGCTATGACCGGTGTTCCAGCCGTCGCAGCGTTCCACGCACACGGGGCAACGCGAGTCCTCCTCCGTCATTCCCGCGCAGGAAAGCGCAGTCCTCCATCCGTCATTCCCGCGCAAGCGGGAATCCAGCCGTGCCTGTGCCCTGGATGCCCCCGTCATCCCCGCGAAGGCGGTGTCATCCCCGCGGAGGCGGGGAATGCGCGGGCATGACGTGGTGACGTGGCGGGTGCCCTCACACCCTAGACGATATCGTCATACAGGTCTCGCCAATCCGGGTTCTGCGCCTCGATCAGTTTCAACTTCCACGCGCGATTCCATTTCTTCAACTGTTTCTCGCGCCTGATGGCGTCAACCATGCTGGCGTGCAGCTCGTAATAGACGAGCATGTGCACGCCATACTTCCTGGTGAACCCTTCGACTGAATCGTTCTTGTGCTCCCAGACGCGTTGGCGGAGATTGCTCGTGACGCCGATATACAACGTGCCGTTGCGCCGGCTGGCGAGGATGTAGACGGCGGGCTGTTTCATGGGCGCGCTCACGGGGATGATACGTCAGGATTGCGAGGCCTGCCTTTGCGGAGCTGGAGAACGAGTATGTTGTAGGGCTGGATTCCCCCGTCATCCCCGCGGAGGCGGGGAGCGGGAATGACGGACAAGGGCGCGACTGGATTCCCGCCTGCGCGGGAATGACGTACAAGCGCGCGACTGGATTCCCCGTCATCCCCGCGGAGGCGGGGAGCGGGAATGACGGACAAACGTGCGCGCGAATGACAGGCCTACACCTGTGGTGACTCAGCGCCCAACGCGCTCCGAGCGCGTTGGGCGCTGCCTGCGGCTGCGTAGACGCTAAAATCCCCGACATGACCCCAATCATCGTTGCACCTGCCGGCGTCGAAATCCGTCCCGGCGGGGAGATGCCGCCCGACTTCGGCGACGTGCTGACCGCGGACGCGCTGGCCTTCGTCGCCAAGCTGCACCGCACCTTCAACCCGTGCCGCAAAGAACTGCTCGCTGCGCGCGCCGAGCGCCAGGCGCGCCTCGACGCCGGCGCGTTGCCCGACTTCCTGCCCGAGACCAGACACATCCGCGAGGGCGATTGGCAGGTCGCGCCGATCCCCGCGCCGCTGCAAAAGCGCCACGTCGAGATCACCGGCCCAACCGACCGCAAGATGGTGATCAACGCGCTCAACTCCGGCGCCGACATGTTCATGGCCGACTTCGAGGACGCCAACTCGCCCACCTTCGCCAACATGGTGCAGGGCCACCTCAACCTGCGCGACGCCATCGAGCGCACGATCGCCTTCGACAGCCCCGACGGCCGGCATTACAAGCTCAACGACACCGTCGCCACGCTGCTGGTGCGCCCACGCGGCTGGCACCTGGTCGAGAAGCATGTGTGGGTGGATGCCGGAGGTCCGGGTGGGAGCGAGCCGATCAGCGCGTCGTTGTTCGACTTCGGCCTGTACTTCTTCCACAACGCCCGCCGGCTGCTGGACAAGGGCTACGGCCCCTACTTCTACCTGCCCAAGCTGGAGAGCCATCTGGAGGCGCGGCTGTGGAACGACGTCTTCAACGCCGCGCAGGACGCGCTCGGCTTGCCGCGCGGGACGATCAAAGCCACCGTGCTGATCGAGACCATCCTCGCTGCGTTCGAGATGGAGGAGATTTTGTACGAGCTGCGCGAGCACATCGCCGGGCTGAACGCCGGCCGGTGGGACTACATCTTCAGCATCATCAAGAAGTTCCGCAAGCACGATGTCCTCTTGCCCGACCGCGCCCAGGTGACGATGACGGTGCCGTTCATGCGCGCCTACACCGAGCTGCTAGTGCGCACGTGCCACAAGCGCGGCGCGCACGCCATCGGCGGCATGGCCGCCTTCATCCCCAGCCGCAAAGACCCGGAGGTGAACGCGGTGGCGCTGGCGAAGGTGCACGAGGACAAGCTGCGCGAGAGCAACGACGGCTTCGACGGCACGTGGGTGGCGCACCCCGACCTCGTTCCGGTGGCGAAGGCAGTGTTCGACGAAAAGCTGGGCGACAAGCCGCATCAGAAAGAGCGCCTGCGCGAAGACGTGCAGGTGACCGGCGCGCAGTTGATTGACTTTCGCGTGCCGGGCGGGACGATCACCGAGGCCGGCGTGCGCAACAACATCAGCGTGGCGATTCAATACATCGAGGCGTGGCTGCGCGGCAACGGCGCGGTAGCCATCTTCAACCTGATGGAGGACGCCGCCACAGCCGAGATCGCCCGCGCGCAACTGTGGCAGTGGATCCACAGCCCGCGCGGCGTCTTGAACGACGGTCGCAAGGTCACGCTGAAAATGTACAGGCAGTTCGCCGATGAGGAGATGGACAAGATCCGCGCGGCCTGGGGCGATGCCAACTACGCGCGCAGCCGGATCGCCGAAGCGCGCGAGATCGTGGACACGCTGGTCGCTTCGCCGGAGTGCATCGAGTTCCTGACGCTGCGGGCGTATGAACGGCTGGTGTAAGTTACCCACGTTGCGCGGCAATTCGAATCGCTCGCTACGCAGCGCAAAGTGCCCTTCGGCGACGGGCTTTCCAAGTCCGCGCAGGCGGACGTTGCCCTGAGTTGCCTGCGACTTCGAGTCGCCGGGTAGAAAGTGTGATTGCAGAGCGCGCTATGCCGGCGCACGCCCTTTCATCTCGGGCACGAGGATCAGCGACGCCAGCAGGATGAGCGCGGCGCAGATCAGCGCGATGGCGCCGATGTCCAACGTCTGCGTGAGTTGAAAAGCCAGGATCGGCGCCGCGATGCCGCGCACGCCGGTAAAGAATGTGTGGATGCTCATGTATTCGGCCACGCGATCCTCCGGCGCGAACTTGGTCACCCACAGGCTCCAGGCGATCTCGCCGCCGGCGTTGGCCGCGCCGAAGATGACCGCGCCGGTGGCCAGGCCGAGTGCGCCGGCGCCGGTGAAGAACGACGCGATACCCAGCGCAAAGCCGACGTTCAGGATGATGCGCAGCAGGAAGAAGTTCATCCGGTCGAACAGCCGGCCCCACAGCGGCGTGAGCGCCAACCGGGCTACGCTGGGGATCATCACCGTGTAGAGCGCAATCTGCTGCGGGTCGAGGGTCAAGCCGTATTTGGGGTTGGCCAGGAACTCCACGCGCAGCGGCCACATCATCAGATTGGCGAAGCCCATCAGCATCCAAGACGCCAGCGTCCAGCGCAGCGTCCGGTCGGTGCGCAGAACCTTGAGCGAGTCGAACGCACCGAGGAACGCCCCGCGCGAGACGATGCCCAGCCGGATGGGGAAATTGCTGCGCTGTTCCGGTGGCGCGCCGTGCAGCGCCCGCGATGGGATGCGCGACAGGCAGTAAGCCGCAGCGGCGAAGGCAACCGCGAACGCGACCAACAACCAGCGGAAGCGCGCGATGTCGGCGGTGAGCAATCGCCCGGCCAGTTCGGCGAAGACGGCAGCGGCAGCCACGCGGATGACGAGCGTGCGCGCGACGTATCTGCCGCGCTCGCGCGGCGCGTAGTTGTCTTGATACACCGCCGTCAACAGCGGGATGATGGCGTTGGCCGCGCCGACGGCAATCACGGTTGCCATCACCAGCACGACCAGCGTCGGCACAATGGCGGCGCCCAGCATCGCCAGCGCCCCGCCGGCCATCATCCAGGCCGCGATGCGCATCACCGGCCGGCCGGAGCGTTCTACCAGCGGCACCAGCCACAGCGAGAGCAGCAGGCCGATGTTGCCGGCGGCGGCGATCAGCGACTTCGGCGTCGGGCCGGCGTCGAAGGCTTTGACGGCGATCAGCAGCAGAAAGGTGGTGCTGGCGGTTTCGATGACGCCTTGCGGGATGGCGCGCAGCCGGTCGTAGCGGTAGGTGAGTTGAGTGCGCGTGAGGGCTAAGTCGGTCAATGCTGCGAGTCGCTCCCTAGATCGCCCGGATGCCCTGCGGCCCGAGCGCCAGCGTCTGCATTAACCGGTGCGCCCGCTGGCTCAGTGCCTCGATGCCCCCGGGCTGCTTCACGTAGTCGCCGATGAGTTGGCTACCCATGCCTACGGCGACCGCGCCGGCCTGGATGTATTCGGCAGCGTTGTCCAACGACACGCCGCCGGTGGCCACGAACGGCACGTGACTCAACGGCGCGCGCACGGCCTTGAAATAGCCCAGTTCTGCCGGGAAGAGCTTGATCAGGTGCGCGCCCAGCTCGACCGCGTTCATGATCTCGGTGGGGGTGTATGCGCCGGGGATCACGCAGATGTCGCGCTCGACGCAGATCGCGACCACGCGTGGGTTGGTGTTCGGCGCGACGATGAACTGCGCGCCGGCGCCGATGGCTTCAAACACCTGGGACTCGTTCAGCACCGTGCCGGCGCCGAGCAGGAACCGGTCGCCCAGCTCGGCTTTCATCTCGTGCAGGCCGTCGAGCGCGCCGGGCGAGTTCAGCGTGACTTCCATGGCGGTGATGCCGGCGTCGGCCAGTGTCCGTGCGATCTGCCGAAAGTATCCGGTGTAGTCGCCGCGCAGAATCGCGATGACGCGCCCAGCTTCGATCATGGCTTTGGCGTGTTGTGCATTCACGGGATTGAGTATATGCTCATCTTCGAATCTCGAATCTCGAATCTCCAATTACCAGTTACCGAATTACCACCATGAAAATCACCGACGTCAAAACCTACATCGCCGGCAACCCGTGGAAGAACTGGTTGTTCACGCGCGTCGAGACCGACGAAGGCATCCACGGCATCGGCGAAGCGACCGTCAACGGTTTCACCAAGTCTGCCGAGGCGGCGGTGCACGAACTCAAGCGCTTCGTCATCGGCAAAGACCCGTTCGATGTGGAGCAGCATTCGCTCCGGCTGTGGCGCGACTTCTACAGCGACGGCGGGCAGATTCACGGCGCGGCGCTCAGCGGCATCGAGTATGCCTGCTGGGACATCATGGGCAAGGCGCTGGGCGTGCCGGTGTTCAAGCTGCTGGGCGGGCGCTGTCACACGCGCCTGCGCGCCTATGCCAACGGTTGGTACCGCGGCCCGCGCACGCCGGAGAGCTTTCACGAGAAGGCCAAACTGGTGGTGGCGAAGGGC
Source organism: Candidatus Roseilinea sp. (assembly GCA_025998955.1). Lineage (NCBI taxonomy): Bacteria > Bacillati > Chloroflexota > Candidatus Thermofontia > Candidatus Roseilinea > Candidatus Roseilinea sp. Next base: position 1,356,586 of record AP024676.1, on the reverse strand, counting down.
TACACCGCGCTCAAGTTCGACCCGTTCGGGCCGGCGTGGCGGGTGATGGAGAACCTGGACGACTTCGCGCTGGCCGTGGACATCATCGCCGCCGTGCGCGACGCCGTCGGCCCGAGCGTGGACATCCTGGTCGAGGCACACAACCGCTTCTCGATGCACACCGCGCTGCAGTTCGCCGACGCCATTGCCAAATACAAGCCCACATGGCTGGAAGCGCCGGTGCCGCCGCAGCGCATCTCCGCGATGGTGGAGGTGGCGCGGCGCAGCCCGGTGCCCATCGCTTGCGGCGAGGACTTCTACTGCCGCGATCAGTTTGCCGAGTTGTTGCAGCACAACGCCGTGCACATCATCCAGCTCGAGCCGCAGAATCTGGGCATGACCGCTGCCAAGCAGGTGTGCGGCATGGTCAACGCGTTCTACGGCGTGACCGCGCCGCACAGCGCGCAAGGGCCGCTGTGCTCGCTGGCGTGCGCGCACCTCAACATCAGCACGCCCAACTTCTTCATCCACGAGATCTTCGACGACTTCAACGAAGATTGGAGCCAGCACATCCTGACCCATCCGGTCAAAGTCGTGGACGGCTATATCACGCTGAGCGACGACATCGTGGGGTGGGGCAGCGACCTGAACTACGACGAGATTGCCAAGCACCCCTATAACCCCGATCACTTCTTGCCGCTCTTCCGCGAGGGATGGGAGAAGCGTGAGCGGGTGAAGGACTGAATTGAGAAGTCAGAAGTGAGAAGTGAGAAGTCAGAAGTCAGAAGTGAGAAGTCAGAAGTCAGAAGTCAGAAGTCGGAAGTCAGAAGTCGGAAGTCAGAGGGCCCGCTCCGGCGTAAATGCTTGGGCTAGAAGGGGCGAGCTGCGCGCGGCTTACCCGTATGCTCGGCGCTGGGATTGATCCCGGCGTGACTGCGGGCCGGTTCGCGCTCCCTCAATTTTGAAATGCACCCAGCATTGACGCATCGGCTGCGCATCAGGTATCATTCAGACGGCAGCCGATGTTGCTACCTTAGCTCAATCGGCAGAGCAATCGCTTCGTAAGCGATAGGTTTCGGGTTCGACTCCCGAAGGTAGCTTCGACCCAGAGAACCCGGCCACTTCGATCGGCCGGGTTTTTGTTTTACCGCGCCACTTCCCACGCCAGGTGCTGAATCTCCGGCATGATCAACTTGTCCATGGCGACTTGCACGGCGTTGGGCGAGCCGGGCATAGACATCACCACGCGCCCGCGATATACCCCGGCCGTCGCGCGCGAGAGCATGGCGGCTGCGCCCACCTCCTGGTAGCTGAGCATGCGGAACAGCTCGCCGAAGCCCGGCATCACCTTCTCCAGCTTGCGCGAGATCACGTCGTAGGTCGTGTCGCGCGGGGCGATGCCGGTGCCGCCGGTGAACAGGATCACCCGCGCGTCGGTCTCGCCGACGATGCGCTCGAGCAACGCGCCGATCTGATCCGGCTCGTCCTTCACGATGGTACGGAAGACCACCTGGTGCCCGGCGGTTGTCACGCGCTCCTCGATCAAGTCACCGCCGGTGTCGTTCTCGCGCGTGCGCGTGTCGCTCACGGTGACGATGGCCACATGCACCGGCCCCTGTCGGGCGGCGATCTCGCGGTGTTGTTGGGTGGATGCGCTGCTCATAGTTCCCTCAGCCGCGCATTGTAGCCTGTGGCGCGGTAGGATGCTATGGCTGCAAACGCCGGAGAGCATCCGGTGAGAAAGTTATTAGGAGATCCATCATGATGAAGCAAATCGTCACATTCGCATTTGCGTCGGCTGCGGTGCTGGCCGCGTGCGCTGCACCGCCGGCTGCGCGTCCGGCAGCGCCGGCTCAGCCTGCCGCCGAGCTGCAGACGGTGAAGTTCGGCTTCGTGCCGGTGGCCATCAACGGTCCGGTCTACGTCGCAGCGGAGAAAGGCTACTTCGCTGAAGAAGGGCTGAAGGTGGAGTTCCTGCCGATCGAGGGCGGCTCGGATGCGGTGGTGCAGGTCGCTTCCGGCAACTTCGACGTGGCCGGCGGCGGCATCTCGGCCAGCATGTTGAACGCGGTGGCGCGCGGCATCGAGTTCGAGATCGCCGCGTCGCTGCACACCGAGCGCCCCCCGCTTGCCAGCCCGTTCGTGGTGAGCAAGAAGCGCTACGAGAGCGGCGAGCTGACGAAGATGAGCGACCTGAAGGGCAAGAAGGTGGCCACGAACAACCGCGGCACGGCCACCGAGTGGTGGCTCTCGGAGGCGCTCCGGCAGGGCGGGGTGGACATCACCGAAGTCGAGGTGCTCGGCTTGCCCTTCCCGCAAATCGCGCCGGCGCTGGAGAGCGGCACGCTGGACGGCGCGATCCTAACCGAGCCGTTCGCCACGGCCGCCGAGGACAAAGGGCTGATCGTGCGCTTGACAGAGGATTTCGTGGATGGCTTCAAGCCGACCTATATCTACTTCAATAAGGGCTGGGTGACGGCCAACCCCGACCTGGCGACGCGCTTTATCAAGGCGTACCTGCGCGGCGCGCGCGATCTCCAGGGCGAGGCTTACTTCGACGATGCGAATGTCGCCGCCATCTCCAAATACACCAAAGTCGAGCCGAACGTGATCAAACGCGCCCGGCGGCCGCACTTCGATCCGAACGGGACCGTGTCGCTCGAAAACATCCAGACGCTACAACAGTTCTATCGCAAGCAAGGCCTGCTCAACTACGAGCAAGACCTGGACATGTCCAAATTCGTGAACACGAAGTACCTGGACGACGCGCTGAAGGCATTGGGCGGCTCGGTGGAATTCAAGTGATTGTTGCACAGCAGCTTACGAAGACCTTTCCCGGACCCGAGGGCGCGACTATCCGCGCCCTCGGCCCGCTCGACCTGCAGGTGGCCGCGGGCGAGTTCGTGTGCATCGTCGGGCCGAGTGGCTGCGGCAAGAGCACACTGCTGCGCCTCATCGCCGGCCTGGAGCAGCCCACCAGCGGCATGCTGAGCGTCGGTAGCCGGACGCCGGTGCTGGTCTTTCAGGGCGACTCGACCTTTCCCTGGCTCACCGTTTACGGCAACGTCGAGTATCCATTGAAGTTGCGCGGCGCGCCGGAGAAGGAGCGCGAAGCGGCCGTGATGCACAAGCTCGGCCTGGTGGGCTTGGCTAAGTTTGCGGAGGCCTATCCGTACCAGCTCTCCGGCGGCATGAAGCAGCGCGTCGCGCTGGCGCGGGCGTGGGTCGCCGATCCGGAAATCTTGCTCATGGATGAGCCGTTCGGTGCGCTCGACGAGCAGACGCGTATGCTGTTGCAGCACGAGTTGCTGCGGTTGTGGGAAGGCCCGCAGGCTTCGCGCGATGCTGTGCGCAAGACCGTGCTATTCGTCACGCACTCGATTGATGAAGCCCTGGCGTTGGGCGATCGGGTGCTGGTGATGTCGGCTGCGCCCGGGCGCATCATCAAAGAGGTGCACGTGCCGTTCGCGCGACCGCGCGACGCCATCCAACTCAAGCGTGATCCATTATTCGGCGAGCTGGCCTATGAACTCTGGCAAGCGCTGAAGTAGGAGGCGCTCCGAAGCGTTCTCCGCGATCGCGTTCAATCCTGCTCGAACGGCCGACCCAGCGCCGCCGGTGGTGCGGTGTGCAGGGTCCGCGAGAGCGAGCGCCGCGCGTTCACCGGCAGGTAGCTGAGCAGCCGGTCGAGCCAATCGCTCGAAGTGAGCACCAGCACCAGGATCATCAGCACGAACGGCGCGACGGTGAACACCTGCGTCGGCATGTCGGGGATGGCACTTTGCGCCACGTTGGCCAGCGACTGCAGCATGCCGAACAAGTATGCGCCCAGCGCCGCACGAAGTGGATTCCACCCACCGAAGATCACGATGGCCAGCGCGATCCATCCATAGCCGGCGGTGTGGCGATAGCTCCAGCCGGCCTTGAAGTCCAGCGAAAACGCCGCGCCGGCGATGCCCATCAACGCGCCGCCGATCACCGTGTAGGCGTAGCGCAGCGCAATCACGTTGTGCCCGCGCGCGAAAGCGGCCGCCGGCTGTTCGCCGATCGCCCGCAGCGTCAACCCGCCGCGCGTGCGATAGAAGTAAAACCACGTGGCCGCGATCAACGCATAGCCGGCATAGACCAATACATCACCTTCGCGGAAGAACAACGGCCCGATGAACGGAATGTCCTGCAACACAGGGATGGGAAAGCGAGGTGGCACCGTCGGGCCGGGGATGCGCACATACGGGTTGCCCAGGTAGGCCGACAGATCACTGCACAACAGCGCCAGAACGAAGCCGATGGCGATTTGCGACTGCTTGAGCGTGATCGCGCCGTAGGCCACCACCAGGGCGATGAGCGCGCCGACGATGGCCGCGGCCAGGAAGCCGAGCCATACGTTATCGGCGGTCTTGGCAGCCACGAACCCGACCATGGCGCACAGCATGATCGTGCCCTCGGCAGACAGGTTGATCACGCCGGCGCGCTCGGTAATCGTCTCGCCGATGCACGCGAACACCAGCGGCGTGGCGGAGGCGATGGCCGTGGCAAGGATGATGAGCAGTTGGCCGGACTCCATGGCGTTCATCCTTCGGGCTTGCGGCCGTATTTCTGCGCCAGGCCTCGGCCGAGCAGCGCGAAGAGCACCAGCAACCCCTGGATCACGCCGGAAAGCGAAGATTCCAACCCCAGGGAGAGCGGCAGTTGCAGGCTGCCGATGTTCAGCGCGCTGAAGAAGAACGCCACCGGCAAAATCCACAACGGATCGAAGTTCACCAGCATCACCACCAGCAATCCGAGGAAGCCCAGGTTGCTGGAGATGTTGGGGATCAGACGGTGGAATACGCCCACGACCTGCAGCGCGCCGGCGACGCCGGCGAACAACCCACAGATGAAGAACGCGCTGAGCAACTGGCGGCGCGCCGGCACGCCCAGCACATACGCCGCGCGCAGGTTGCGACCCACTGCGCGCAGGCGCAGCCCGAAGTAGGTGTTGCGCATGACGACGATGGTGATGATGAGCGCAATCAAGCCCAGCGCCAGCGCCACGGGCGTGGCCTCGGTTCTGCCGAAGGTGCCCAGCCACAGCGACTCATCAAACGGCTGTGTGCCGCTGAGCGAGGCGACGCCCGGCCGCTTCCATGGGCCGAAGATCAGGTAGATAGCGATGCCGGTGGCGGCGAAGTTCAGGCCGAGGCCGGCGAAGATCTCGCTGATGCGGCCGTACACGTGCAGCGCGCCGGCCAGCAATCCCCAGAGCACGCCGCCGATGCCGCCTACGAGGATGGCCAGCGCGATGGCGACCGGCGGCGGCAGCAGGCTGGCCGTGGCGCCTTCGGGATAGAGCAATCGCAGCACCCACGTTGCGGCGATTGCGCCGAATGTGATTTGTCCTTCGACGCCTAGGTTGTATAGACCTGCGTTGAACGTGTAGACCAGGCCGGCGGCGCAGAGCAACAACGGCGAGAGCGTGGCGATCACGCGCCCGATCTGGTCGGCATTGCCCAACGCGCCGCTCACCATGCTGCCGATCACCGTTGTGGGCGAAGCGCCGGAGATCAAGATGATGAACGCAACGAGGATGAGCGAGATGACGAACGCGCCGATGCGGTAGAACGCCGGCGGCAGGCCGGCAATATGCGCCGGCGTGGTCATCGTCTGGGGCGCTGCGGTGCCTTCCATTAGATTCTCCAGATTTTCACAGGCGAATCAGAATCGGCCGCCGATCATCTGCCCCAGCGAGTCGGCGGTCAGCGCTGCGGCGGCGATCGGCGGCGAGATGCGTCCGCCGCTGAACACGATGACGCGGTCGCTGTATTGCACGATCTCGTCCAGGTCGGACGATGCGAACAAGATCGCCGTGCCTTGGTTGCAGCGTGCAATGAGCTGCTGCCACACCCACAGCGTGGATTCGATGTCCAGGCCGCGCGTGGGATGCTCCATGAGCAGCACGTTGAGCGGAGAGGGCATCAGCGCCAGTTGGGTGCGCTGCTGGTTGCCGCCGGAGAGCCGCTCGACGGCCGTGTCCGGCCGGCCGCGGATGTTGAACGTGGCGATGGCGCGCTCGGCTTCCTGCGCTGCAGCCGCGCGATCAATGAAAATGCCCTTGTTCGACATGCGCAGCGCGACGTGCTCTTGGATGCTCAGGCCGTTGATCAACCCCTCGCGCAGCCGGTCGGCGGGCAGGTAGCACACGCCGGCTTTCACGAAGTCGCTGTAGGGCTTGTGCGTCAGGTCGCGCCCGCCGACGTGGATCGAGCCGGCAGCCGGATGTTCGAGGCCGGCGCAAGTCAGCAAGAAGAGTTGCTGTCCGCTCCCTTCCAAGCCGGCGATGCCGATCACCTCGCCACGTTGCACGGCCAAATGCTCGATGCGCATCTCCAGCCGGTCGCTGCGCAAGACGAGGCCATCCAACCTGAGGATGACTTCGTCCTGGTGCGTCGCCGGCTTGACGGGCATGGCCAACTCTTTGCCGAACATCATCTCGACGATGCGCGCCGTGACTTCAAACTGCTGATCGGTTGGCCCGTGCGCGTCTTGACCGTTCGCGCGGTAAGGGCGCAGGTTCAGATCGCCCACCACCCGTCCCCGGCGCATCACGGTGACGCAATCGCACAGCGCTTCCACATCTTCGAGCTTGTGCGAGACGAAGATGATGGATTTGCCCTCCTGCGCTAGTTGGCGCAGCGCATCGAAGAGCAGCGTTTTTTGTGTTGCTGAGATGCCGGTGGTCGGCTCGTCGAGGATGAGGGTGCTGGCGCCGTTGGCCAATAGGCGCACGATTTCCAGTTGCTGGCGCTCGCCCACGGTCAGGTCGCTCACGCGCGCGTGTGGATCGAGGTCGAAATGGAACTGTCGGCACAAGGCTCGGAAGTTTCGCTCGGCGGCGCGCGCGTTCAGCAGCACCGGCGTCGTTGGCGAGCCGGCCATGAAGTTCTCAATGGCAGTGAGCGGCGGAAAATCCAGGGGGTCCTGGTGCAGCATGCCGATGCCGTAGCGCAGGGCATCGGCCGGCGATTGAATATGCGCCGGCTGCCCGCCGAGCACGATCTCACCGCTGTCGCGGGTAATGAAGCCGCTAAGGATTTTAACCAGCGTGCTCTTGCCGGCGCCGTTCTCGCCCAGCAGCCCGTGGATCGTCCCGGCCTCGACTGTGAGCGAGACATCGTCATTGGCGTGGACGCTGCCGAAGTGCTTGTGGATGTGGCGCAGTTCGACGTTCACTGCTGAGCGTTGTTCGCGCGTGTATGCTGGCCGATGCGCGCATCATGGCGGACGCACCGGCCAGCAAAAGTGATAGCCCTATTGGCTTGGCCCTTCCATGCCCTCCAACAGTTGTGGCAGATACCAGATCTGCTGGTCGGTGGCGCGCTCGCCGTCTTTCAGGAAGACGGTGCCATCCTGGAAGTTCAGCGGGCCTTTCCATAGATCAATGCTGCCGTCGCCCAAGCCCTTGATGAACTCATCGAGGAGCTTTTCGTTCTCCGCGCCCAGCGCCTTGCCCTTGATGTAGCCGAACGCCGAAGTGTCGGGGTTGTTTAAGTCCTTCCAATCGGCTTCGGCCCAAGTCCACGTGCCCTTGTAGGTGCCGGCCATGGCCTCTTGGATGATCTTGAGATAGCCCGGCCCCCAGTTGTAGTAGTGCACGCCTAGGCAGATGTCCGGCGCAAGGTCGCAGCCACCCTTGTAGTCGTAGTGGTGGTACTTTACCCGTTTGCCGGCCTCGGCGGCTTTCTTGCCTTGCACGGCGACTTCCGGCGTGTCTATCGCGCTCATCACCACGTCGAAGCCACCGTTGTAGAAGTCGTCGGCGACTTTCGTCGGGTCGAGCGTGACGCCGGGGATGTTGAACCAGAAGCCGATCCACGTAATCTTGAACTGAAGCTCCTTTGGATCGCGCTTCTTGTAATTCTCCCAGCAATACTTCGCGCCCAGGTAGGCGGCGCTGGCGTAGCGGCGCGTCTCCTCGTTGATCAGCGGGCCGACCGTGCCGATCTTGCCGTTCTCGCTGCCCAGCGCCGAGGCGCAGCCGGCGATCATCCAACCGGGCTCCATCTTCGACATCAAGTTGCCGAGGTTGGGCTGATCCTTGTAGTTCTTACCCTCCTTCCACGCATAGTCGCCCGAAGCGTGGATCACGACGACATTAGGATGCTTTTTGGCCGTCTCTAGGGCGTCGTCCTTGAAGTCGTCCGAGTTGAAGATGACGACCTTGGCGCCTTTGGCAATCAGCTCATCGGCTACCTGCGAGCCCTTAACGTTGGGCCGGTCACCGGGGTTAACCTTGTCCACATATTCGAACTTGACGTTGGGCATCTTCTCCATCACGTACTTGGTGCCCTCGACGTGGGCCTCGTTCCAGCCCTTGTCGTTCATCGGGCCGACGATGACCATACCGACGATGAAGGGTTCGCCGGCAGCCGGCGCGGCGGGTTGCGCTGGCGCAGCGGATGGGGGTGGCGCAGCGCATGCGCTCGCCAAAGCGCCAATCAGCAGCGACGCCGCCAGGCTTTTGTGGAGTTTGTGGTGATTGGTCTTCATACTTGATCCTCCTCGGTTGAAATTGGATGACACAAGAATATCGGCGCGGATATGCTCGGAATTGTCTTGTATGTGTGGCGTATGCGCAACCCTTAACGGCGCATCTCTCAGGGCTTCGCATCATACAAGGGGATAATCATTCAAGGGGATAATCATCGCGAGCCCGATGAATTGACGACGTTCATAGGCAGCCTTTCTCTTCGCGCGCGATAGGGAGCCAATATAGCGCCTTGTGCTGTGCCGACCCTAATCGGCGGCAGAAGTGGACGGTGCGCCGTAACGGGAGCGCTCAAACGCAGGTGGCTATTCTTCTACACGTCGTGCTTCTCCGGCAGCCGCGGATGGCACTTGTCGAAGCGCTAGAGCAACGATGCTGGGTTTGTTGGCGCCCGCCGCGGTCCCGTAACTCGTGTTTACATGGCAACAGTTGTCCGCTATGGCCACGCGCAACGGCCATTACAGCAACTGCGCGCAACGCCTCACGGTGCCATGCCGTCATGGCTGTCCGATCGGCCGCGCTGTGGGCGCCATTCCGCTGCAACGCCTCTTGCCAGGCGAGCCTGGCCTGCTCACGGCGAAATCTGCATGCGCGTCACCAACGAATCTAGCGCCTCCAGCGATGGGACAAACGAATTTGCGGGCTGGGCATTCAGCATCGCAGCGATTTGATTGATGTAAGCGGGATAGTTGGCTTCGAACTGCTCCCAGGAGAGACCACCGGGAAGATTCTCGGCAGCGACATCGTCCGGCAAAAGTGGATGCCTGACGGGCAAAATCACTGCAACCCAGTACTTCCCATCTTGCGTGATCCCCTGGTAGGTATACAGCAACTGCCTATTGCTTACAGGGAACACATCCTGAGCAAAAGCGGTCAGATAGCGAATACCCTTCCCATTCTGAAAGGGCAATTTCTGATATTGGGCGTAAAAGACCTGGCCGGCGTTGTAAAGGGGCAGGAAAGGCAAGCCTTCCAATGAAGCCCCAAACGCATACACGGGAACGCTTTCACTTGCCAACAGGTTTTGCAACGTGTTCAAGCGCTCTGTCGCTGCTTCGGCGAGAGATTGATACGCCGCGATCGGGAAAACGTGCACTACTGGCTGGTCGAGAGCGTCGCCGCTCAGCGGGTACCCCTCCAGGGTGAGCAGGGTGTGTTCGGGGTAGACATCAGGCCCTTCGGATGCCGCTTTCGTATCGCACGAGAAGGCGCTGCCCAGCGAGGACTCCAGGTACAGGGCGATCTCGTTGCAGGTCACATTCGGTGCAGGCAATGCCGCCGAAGAAGGTGCCGCCGTCGGTTCAAGCGCAATCGTTGCAGTTGGCAGGACTGCTGCGCCAGAAGATAGCGGCGTTGATTGGGCCGGCGCAGGCGTCCCAGTGGGAAGCGCTGGCTCAGCAGGAGAGGGAAGGTTGACGGTAAAGCTGCAGGCCAACGAGAGAATTCCAGGCAGAACAATCAGAATTCTTCTGCTCATCTTTCCCCCCTGCATTCTTAGCAGTGTGCGTTAGTCCTTTGCTCATTATCAGGCGTCAATTTGCGCTGCGCGCATTTTGCCATAATTGCGAAGGTCGTGTCAAGTCTTTTAATCTACAACGCGCACCGCTGTGTGCGTCCTCGCATCGGCAGGTTTTCAACTGAGCAGCAGGGTCACACTATCGAGTCGCCCCAACGCCAGAGTCGCGCGTTCCAGCAACTGTTGGCGTTGAGCCGTGAGTTCCAATGGTGGTTCAGGCGGGAGAGGGAACGGAACGAAAGCACGAATTGTCTCCCCTGCAACCGATGTTGGTTCATAGCGTCCGGTTAGACCGCGCCGCATAGATCGATCCTTATTTACGACTCGTTAAGTAAGGCCGATCGCTACGGCAAAACTGTTTAACAACGACCGGGATCATACCATCCCCTAGGACAACTGCTCGCAGTTGGCTTACGCCTGCTGCACTGTGTTCTGGTCGCCGGTGACGATCACGCTGCCACTCACGTCCCCGCCAATCGCCACGGCACGCTCGACGATGGCCTGCACGACCCGTCCGCTACGCACGGCGGCCTCCTCCTGCGTGGCCGCCCATTCACCGGCCCGGCAGCTCCTTGCCCCCGCGCAGCAGTGCCACCGGAAAGTCCTCGGTCGCCGCGTCGAGGAAGGGGGGCTGCTCGGCCGTGGCGTCGCCGTCGGCGGCCGCCTGTCCGTCCAGCCAGGCCAGGCCGTCAAGGATGACCTGACTGGTGGCGTCGGCGTCGTGCAGCAGGCGGATGTGGTCGGCAGGGGAGCCGCACAGCCCGGGGGCGGTCAGCACGCTCTGCGCAGGCGCATTCGCCCACGCCGATCAGCAGCGCATAGCCGTGAGCAAATTGTCTGTGGCTCGTGGTGCGTACTGCGTCCCTCCGTCATTCGTGGCTCCATGCGTGGCCGGCATCACCGCACCCACTCAAAAATCCACAACCACCCGGCGTCATCGCCGCAGGCCATCGTGCGGCCATCGCCGGAGAGGGCCAGAGAAAAAGCAAGGGAGCGTCGTTTCAGAAGAGCAGGCGCGACTGACCGCCGTCCAGGTCCCAGGCGCGCAGGGTTCTGTCGCCCGGAGTGCTGAGGATGGTGCGCCTGTCCGGGCGCACTGCCACGGCCCACACCCGTGCCGGGATACCCCTCCATGGAGCGCAGCTATGGCAGGGGATGCAGGCGGGGATCCTGCATCGAGCGCAGCTAGCCGCGGCGGGCCGGGCAGCGCCGCCCCGTATCGCGTGCAGATAGCCCGGCGCAATGAGCGCGACCTGTGGCTGGTGCTTGGCTCGTGGTTCACCGTTGCGGCCGAGCAGATCGCGCGGATCGACCTGCTCGAACAAAAGCACGTCACCCATGCCTGCGAGCTGGAGACCAGCATGATCCTGCGCCTGCGCCCGGAACTGGTGTGGCTTGATCTGGCGCGCGGGGCAAATTTCGACATTGGCTCCGCGTTCTATTGCCCGGACAGCAGTCGAAGCAGCCGCGTGTCGGTCGCTAAGCCGTTCGAGCATGTGACCCGTACCGGGGCGCTCGGACATCCAGAAATCTCCACACCCGAAAAGGGGGAGGTGCTTTTCGAGGTGGCTGTCAGCGAGATCGTGGCGCTGGTGCGCGAGATTGCGCAGTGGCAGCCATTCGAGCCGGGTTAGGCGAACACACCACAAAGGCACGAAGAACACAAAGAGGGTGATGGCCAGGTTTCCCTTCGTGTCCTTTGATTCTTTGTGGTTGACTCTCTATGAATCAACCACGAAGAAACCAAGAACACAAAGAGGATCAGGATAAACTCATCTTCATGTCCTTTGATTCTTCGTGGTTGACTCTCTATCAATCAACCACGAAAAAACCAGGAACACAAAGAGGATCAGGATAAACTCATCTTCGTGTCCTTTGATTCTTCGTGGTTCGGTTCAAAAGAGGAGGGAATGATGAAAGTGCTTGTAATCGGTGGATCAGGACATGTGGGAAGTTTGATGCTGCCAATCCTAAAGCAGCACCATACGCTGCGGGTGTTTGATTTGCGCCCGCCGGCCGACACCACACTGGACTACGTGGCCGGCGACGTGACACACTACGATGCCCTGCTCGGCGCAGCACAGAACATGGACGCGCTGATCTACATGGCCATGGGCAACCTGGCCTGGGACACAATTTCGGGCATCACGACTGCCTTTGACGTGAACGCCAAAGGTGTGTATCTGGCGCTCAAGGCTGCACACGATGCCGGCATCAGGCACGCGGTGTACACCAGCACCATGTCGGTGTACAAAGACCCGCTGGAGCCGCCCTATTATTACAGCGACGAAGACATCCCGCCCGATTCGCGCCACTTCTATGGCTTGACCAAACGCTTTGGCGAGGAGATCTGCCGTAGCGCGGCGCGCGAATATGGCATGAGCGTCAACGCGCTGCGGTTGTGCCACCCGCAAGACGAAGAGAAATGGCTGGCCCAAACCAAAGCCGGCGTGCCCACGGCGACACGCGCTGCGCCAGTGTGTTCAACAGCATTTGCGCATCGTAGCTTGGCCGGCGGAGAACAGCTCTGCCGGCTGTTTCAGCCTGCAGCCGGCGTGTTTAGCGCCGTCGGGTATCAGGACGGTGACAAGCACTTGCAGCCGATAGAAGGATGTATAGGGACGCTGGGCATCGGTTGAAGCAGCCTAGTTTGCCCAGCAAAAGAGAGCGTCGTCATTGCGTCCTAAGTAAACAGGGCGCTTGCCGGTTTCACCGTGGAAGCCGGCCCAGCCCAAGTGTGGGACATTCTCAAAACAGGAGCAGCAATGGGCAAGGTATTCGTCAACATCGCCTTCAGCCTCGATTGCTACATGGCGCCCGAAGGCATGGACATAGCACATTTCGACAACCCGCAATACAAGAACTGGGGAGCAAAATGGGGCGCCTTGATGTCCTGGGCGCTGGACCAGCAGTACCTGCGCGAAACGCTCAAGCTTGGGCCGGGTGGCGAGACCGGCCCGGTCAACGACATGCTGCGCCATGCCTTCGAGCGCACCGGCGCGCACATCATGGGCAGGCGCATGTTCGAGGGCGGCGAGCGCGGCTGGCCTGAAGAAGCGCCGTTCCACACCCCGGTATATGTCCTCACCCACCAGAAGCGTGAACCCTGGGCGCGACCCGGTGGAACGATCTTTTATTTTGTCACCGAAGGACCTGAACGAGCCCTGGAGTTGGCGCGCGAAGCGGCTGGCACGCGCGACATCCGCATCTCCGGCGGGGCGAACACGATTCAGCAGTACTTGAACCTGGGCGTTGTGGATGAGCTGGAGATCGCCGTTGTCCCCATACTGTTTGGGGGCGGCATACGCCTATTCGAGAACTTGCGCGAGCCGTTGCCGCAATTTGGCATTGACCGGGTTCTCGATACTCCTGCAGCCACGCACCTGCGCTATGTGCGTCGGTGAGGGTGGCTAACGCTGCAGTGACAGCAGCAATGGAGACTTAAATCATGACAGTTCATGCAACAGAACAGTGCGATACCAAGGTTGACACCCTCACCCCACTATGGACCGGCGGCGTAGAAACGGGAAAGGTTGACCGTATCCACGAAACCGGCATACTCGGCAGCCTGCGCTGGTGGTACGAAGCCATCGTGCGCGGGTTAGGTGGCAGGGCCTGCGATCCGAGCAAGGGCGAATGCCGGTTCGATGCCGAGAAATACCAGAAGAGCACGGCAACCGATGAGCGACAGCGCCTGCGCGATGCCGGCTTGTGCGATGTGTGCCAACTCTTTGGCGCCACAGGGTGGCGACGGCGGTTTCGGCTTGAGGTGGTAAACGATCAAACCGCCCCGCTCTGGGCAGGCAATCAACCACTGAATATTCGCCCGCCGGAACGCAGCCGGGGCTGGTTTTTACCGCCGGGAAGGATGGGCACCTTCACCCTCCGCATCCATGGCGATACGACAAGTGTGGCGCGCTTGCTCGCGTTGTTACGCTTCGTTGAACGTTGGGGTAGCCTCGGAGCCAAGCCGCAACTTGGCTATGGGGTGGTAGCCATTCAAAACTGGGATGCGGTCAAGCATTGCCTGAACGACTGGTCATGGCGACAAGCAGCACAATCGTTTGGCACCAATCCACCATCGCCCAATGCTAACCTCCCCGACCTGCGTCACTTTGGCTTTTTCCGCTATCGCTTTCAGCCACCCGACGAGGCATGGTGGAGTCGCATCAAAGGATTGGAACGGGTTGCGGCGCAGGTACGTCCTTTTGTCTCGCAGACCGTACCCGTCCCGCCGGTGCTCAAGAACGCATGGCGCTTTCAGTACTGGCAACCCGCATGGGACAATAAACGCACGTTCTGGGGGCGCGTTGCTACTGACCGCATCCGTGGGAAAGTTGCCGTCAGTTGGGCATATCCGCTCAACGGTGGTTGGGAGATTCGCGGCTCGGCATGGCTGAGCGGGGTCGAACCTGAACCGGTCTGGCAACTGTTGAGCAATGCCGCCATCGTGAACCAGACCTTGGGCGTGACCGGGGGGACAATGGACACGATGCGGCCTCAGACTACCGACCAGTTGCTGAATGTTCTGGAGAACCTATGATCGAGCGTATCGTTATTCATCGCTTCCGTGGCATTCGCCAAGGCGATCTCAACCATCTGCGGAAATTTAATCTGTTTATCGGACCAAACAACAGCGGCAAGACCGCCATCCTCGAACTGCTCTACCTCAGCGCGACGAGTGGGCGACCGGTTCAGTTCATCCGCGACGATCTGCTGCCTGCCGAGACCGGTGTGCTCAGAGCGACGACATCGGCGCGCACCGATCTGCTGGGCTACGAGCCGCTGCCATACCTGCGCCAACGTCATGGCAAGCACGGCGAGTGGGCCGGCAATCTGGCGGTGGTGACACCAGAAGGCGGGTTGGAGATCAACTTGCCCCGTGTGCCGAATAGCGATGGCGCACCGCCGTGGAACTCCTTTCGGCTGGCCGCACCGCTGCCGGACTGGGGCGAGCCGGATGTGTACGCTTTTCGCACGGAAGATATTGCTCGCATTGCGATGTTCACCCTGCCGCAGCCAACGACGCTCGATCCCAGCATGATTCCACCCGCGATTGCCGAGGCCGGAGTCAGACCTGCCGACGCAGCCACCGACACGACCACCGCCGCACCGACACCAACAACCGATACAGTGACCGAAGCAGAGGAGTTGGGCAGCGCAGCCACCGACACGACCACCGCCGTACCGACACCAACAACCGATACAGCGACCGAAGCAGAGGAGTTGGGCAGCGCAGCTACTGACACGACCACCGCTGCACCGACACCAACAGACACGACGCCGATCTTCGATTGGCACTACCTCTGGGAACCGGACTGGGTGTACCGTTGGGATCGACAGGAACCCATTGATCGCCTGGCGGTCTGGGTCACGCAAGGACGGCGACCGCAGCCGCAGCAGGTTGTGTTCTTTTCCTCACAGACGGCGAATAGCCATTTCACCGACCACTTTGCCAAGTGGGCCTATCACAATGTCAAGGATTGGCACGAAACGCTTGCCGAGCGGATGGCGCAGGTGTTTCCGGCACTGGAGGGGGCCAAGATTGAGGTGCTTGACGCGCCCGACGACCAATCGGGCCGAACCGGCTATGTGCGCTTTCCGAACCGAACGCCGCTGGCAATCGATCAGTTCGGCGACGGCGCCCGTCATGCGTTCAAGTTGCTGGCTGCCCTTACCGCCTTAGCCGCGACGGTTGATGACGATCATCCCGGCTTGCTCTTGTGGGAAGAGCCGGAGGTGTGTCAAAACCCGACAACGCTGATACGACTGCTAGATGTTGTGTTCAATATGACAAAAGATAAACCGATACAGATTTGCATCGCCACACACAGTCTAGAGGTGATCGCTCATATCACTCGTCTCTTGCAACACAACACGTTACCTCCGGACAATACACTTGTCTTCCGTTTGCACCTGCGTGAAGGGTTACTGAGATCTGCGTGGTTCGATGTCACCAATCTGAGCGTATGGCTCGAAGCCGGACACGATCCGCGGATACTGGAAGATTTTGACGCACCGTTGCAATTCCAGCTTCGTGAGGAGACTGTATGAAAGTTCATGCAATCTTTGAAGGAAGGACTGAGGAAAAAGTATTAAAGAAACTGATTCCTTTATTTGATGGTCTCTCGTTTGAACTTACTCCCAGCAATGGCAAGACAGAGATACCAAAAACAATTAGAGGTAAGTTAGGCCCACTTATCGGTATTGAATCGCTTAGAGTTCTGATCTTGAGAGATCTAGACATGCATGAAGGTGAGACGATTGATCGAGTGGTTCAGAGTACGAAAACTGCCCTGAGTCAACTCTTTAGGAATAGATACGCTTTACTTAATCCCGATCTCAATAGATTAGGTGAGTTTGAGAACGTCTATATCTGGTGTTCGGAAAATGATCCAGATATTCGTATTGCTCTGCATATCGCAACGCATCGCTGGAGTGAATCGTTCATCAAAGCGACGATTGACGACTATATCCTGACAATTGCATTGCTACGTGATATATCTGATGAACTTGCCAGGGAAATAGAGGTTAATGGTGATTGCGTTATCAAAAAAGTAACTGAAGAAATACCAACAATATTAAAGAATAATGGAATTATCATGAAAGAGGCCAAAGATTATGTACGTCTGTACGCTGCGATTATTAAATCGCACACATCTCCGCCGGTATTTGCTGAAAAGGTTCTCAATCAAAATGGGGTTAACGAAAACATTCTGAAAAAGCACTTGAATTCACTCTTCGCAGCCCTGGAGTTTTTACTATGACCCACGACTTCTATGCCCGCTTCCCTTTTCCGCTCGTTGCCATGACGGTGCAATCCCTGGCCGTGCCGTGGTTGGCCGGCGAGACCAACCGCTTGCCGTCCGACTGGCCCGATCTGGCGCTGCTTGAGGACCCGGTCGCCCGGTTTGACATTCTGGCGCAGGCGATGATAACCAAGCACCTTGAGCGGGCGCGCAGCGGCACACGCGATCAGAACGGCGGCTACCGCTTCTGGGTTGAGCAACGAGCGCAGGCATTTTTCCAGCAACGGCGCGCCTGGATGCAGCGTTTAGGGCTGGAACCGGTATTGCCCGATCTCACGCATGTTCCACCCGGCTCATGGGCGCTCCACGTTTCCTTCACCCTCCGCCAACCGTACCTCAGCCGCGACGACCAGATGTTTCACCTGCTCGACAATCCGCTCAAAAAAGAGCGGGTCTTCAAGGTGCCTTACGTCGCTGCATCGGGTTGGAAAGGCGCGCTGCGTTCCGCTATGCGGCAATTGCGCGGACACACCACGCTCGATGATGAAGCCAAGGATACGCAAATGATACGGTTGTTTGGTAATGTCAGAGCAGCCGAAAGTGACTTTGTTGCCGGCCGCCTCACCTTTTTCCCAACCTTCTTCGACAAGGCTCGCCTAGAGGTGATCAATCCCCACGACCGCACCACCGGCGTCGGGGCGCGGGGACCAATCTTGCTGGAATGCGTACCGCAGGGCGCGCAAGGTGATTTCTTCGTGCTCTACGTGCCGTTCGGTTCAGCCGAACAATCTGATGACGACAGACGCGCCGAGATAGCGGACGATCTGCACGCAGTGGTCGAGGGTGTGCGCGCGATGCTCACCACCTACGGCTTTGGCGCCAAGACCAGCAGTGGGTTTGGTACCGTCGAAGAACAACTGGCTGGCGAGGGTAAACTTGTCCTCCACGCCAAACTGGCCGGAGAGACGGCGCCGACTGTTGTTCCGTCAGCATCACAGCCGCCCAACCTGCCCCGCTACCTCGAATCACCGACCCGGCTCCACCCCGACCTGCGCCGTGAAGATGGCACTTTGAAATCCGAAGCGGAGTACCAGCGCTTCATCGAGAGTCAAGGACGAAAGTACGGCAAGTCGGACAAACAATTGTACGACAAAGCAAAAAAGTGGTGGGAGCAGGGAGGGCAAACGCAAGCCCAGCAGACACCTACACCGGCGCCTGAGCCGGCCCCACCGGAACCTTCGCCGGTCACCACCTTCACGTTTTGGACCCTGAGCAAACTCGGTGATGTGGCGCAGCGCGTGGCGAGCCAGTTAAGGGAGGGAGGTGCGTCGTGAACCAGCTTGATGTGTTGGCACAACATCGTGAGATGCTGCTGTTGGCCGAAGCCATCGGCTGGTTGCACGATTACCGCAAGTGTTCGGATGAGCAGCTCAAGGTGCAAGCTAGTAATCCTACAGGTTCTGCTCTGCCTCGCAATGAACTTACCAACCGTTACAGTCAGTTGACCGGTGTAAACCTACAACTTCCTGTAGGCGCTCGGACGGTGACAAATCTGCTCGATGACAGTACTTGGAAAAACGATCTCTTAGGTCAATATCTCTCCCGCTGTCACAACACAGCTCACTTCGACAAGCAAGAACCGGTTGGCGGAAAACAAGCCTATCCCGACATGCAGATTAGTTCGCCGTTTGGGCTTGAAAGCGCCATTCCGAATAACTTGACCGCTCAGATATGGGCGTTGCCTTGGGCTTCACTGGCAAATTACTCTCAAACTGCACGGCAAACACTGCTATCAGCATTGGATAAATTGTTTACTCAGGTGGGCGCCGACACCCGTCGTCCGATCAACGAGGTAGACCTGTGGAGCTGGGGCTTGTTGGTGGGTGCGCTGTACAAGGCAGCGCTGGCCGGCGCTTTGTTGACGGGAAGCATCCCGGCATGTAACAATCTGCGCTGGCGATTGCTAGGTGTTCGCGTCAACGGCTTTGACTACCTGCTCAATGTTGATCGCATTCCCGATCTGTTGGCCAAACAAGAGTTGCTCAACGATTGTCTGAACAGGGTGCGGGATGTGCTCGAAGTGACCTACCCCGTTGGCAGTGAGGTTTATCGAGATGAAAACGGCAGTGTCTTTGTTGTCCCTGATGTGGCCGACCTGCTGACCAGAACCGATAACAATGGACAGAGTCTTCGGTCTATTATCGAGCAAGCGTTTGCCCAGGGTACAGTGAAAAGCAATCCACGTCTTCAATTGGGCGGGGAACTAACACCGCACCTTGAGTTGGAGCAGCGTCCCTGGTGGGGACAAGACCCAAACTGGTCGAATAATTCCTTTAACGATGAGTTACCGGACATCAGCAGCCTTCTCAATCAAAGGATCGTCTCACCGGCAAATGTTGATGATGTCAAGCAACATTGGCAGAACAGGACCGCAGACATCTGCACCGTCTGCGGCTTGCGTCCACAGGGACCGAGCAGCAAAGCCACCGAACGCAACGTATGCGACATTTGCGAAGCGCGGCGGTCAGGTCGCTCGCAACGCTGGGCAACTTCAGAAACCGACCGCACTATCTGGATCGATGAAGTGGCCGATACGAACGGTCGTTTTGCGCTGATCGTCGGGCAATTTGACCTAACCCATTGGCTGGATGGAAGTCTCTTGCAATCCCTTTTGTTGATCGCGCCTCACGACCCGCAGAATACAAACAACAAACCGGTCACGAGCAAGACACCTTCGTTCAGCCGCCTGCGCCGCATTTGGGAGACGACGCGCCGCTTCTGGCATGAGGTTCAGGAAGAGGCCCTGCTGAAACTGCGCGATGACCGGCGCCGGCTAAAAATTTACCTTGATCAACCACCGAATTTAGGTCCTTTCCACGTCTACGACCTTGTGGTCGGACCGACCGACCTCAGCGTGGTGTGGGTGCCGCCGCAGAATGGCGCGGCAGGGCATCTCCTCACCGCAGACAATCTGGGCTACATCGCGCGCCAATTGGGTGTGGAAGGTGCTATTTACACCAGCCCCGCCGCCGCAGCCATTTTTGTAGAAGATTACTTGTGCAAGCAGTTCGTCAAAAATACCCGTCAGCCTATCCTGCGCAACCCGGACGCTTCCCCAAGCCAAGGGCGCGCTAATCTAGTTAGCGGGATAAAAATCAATCAAATCGATTACCAGAACAACGCTTACGCCACAGCCATCCCTATCCTCGCCGAGCCGCGCTCGTTTCTGATGCTGATCCCGGCCAATAAGTCGCTTGAGGTACTGAAGCAGATCAAAGCAAAGTACGAGTGCGAGATGGGTAAAGTACGTGACCGGCTGCCGCTGCATCTGGGTTGTGTATTTGCCGCCCGCCGCACCCCCATCCGCGCTGTATTGGAAGCTGGCCGAGCCATGCTTGATCGGGAACCACTGCTGCAACAATGGCAGATCAAATGGGTGGATCGGCAACCTTCGCATGTGGTACTGCAACTCGAACGCAGCGGTTACTCCGTCCAATGGCAGATTCCGCTGAAAATGGGAGATGGAACAACTGATGATCTCTGGTATCCCTATTTCTTCCTGGAAACAAACGGTGACGCCAGCAAAGCTGATGCCTCGAATCGGCGCGCAGTCAAAGTATTGATGCCGCATAGCAACGGAAAAAAGGTTGACGAATGGATTGTTCACGCTGGCGATTTACGCATTGGTGAAACGATCTATCGGTGGAGTTCCACCTTCGACTGCGAATTCCTCGACACCACAGCCCGCCGCTTCGAGATCTACTACGATGAGAATGGTCGCCGTCCGCGCCGTACCCGCCCCTTCTACCTTGAAGACTTGGATCGCTTGGAGGAACTCTGGCGCTATATGACGCGCCTGACCAAAACCCAGCGGCATCAGGTGATCCGTACTATCGAAGCCACCCGCGAGGCGTGGTATGGCTCAGACGACAACGGTCAGCCCACCATCGACCAGGTATTCAAGCAATTCGTCGCCGACACACTGGCCGGAGCAGCATGGCCGAAGGGGCAGGCCTGGAACACCATTCCCGACGAATGGCGCGAAAAGCTCATCCAGGCCGGTGTGTGCGGCGAGCTGGCGGACTTGGCCGAACTGCATATGGAAATCTTGAAAGAGTGAGGAGACCCAGATGGCAACCTACCAACGACAACGATATCTGTTGATGACGATTGATCCGGTTCACATCGGCACCGGTGGGTACCGGCTCGGTCGGGTTGATAACAGCATCGTGCGCGAACCGGGCACCTGCGTGCCCAAAATCCCCGGCACCAGCCTGCACGGCGCGGCCCGTTCGTATGCCGCGCAACTCTACGAGACGCCCGAAGCCGCCGCTCAGAGCCAGGACAAGGTGAAGAATCCCGACCAGAATCCGGTCTGCTACACCTTCGGCTACATCAAGAAGACGGGCAATGGCAACAACGTGACGGCCTACTCCGGCGTCGTCAATATCTTTGACGCCCATGTTCTGCTCTTCCCGGTCTATTCGATGACCGGGCCGGTGTGGGTGACGACGCTCGGACGGCTGCGCGAGGCCGGTTTTACCGTGAAGCAAAACGGCGCCGTTCTTGCTACCGAACCGCAGACCAGCACAGCATTGCTTACCTGGGATCGGAAAGATGACCTTAACCTGGGCTGGCTGATGGTCAATGGGGCCGGCAAAGCAGAGGTGACTGCACCAAACGGATGGCAGAATGAACAACGCTGGCAGGCCGTGACCAACCGCATTGTGCTGGTGAATGAATCCCTCTTCAGCCACGTGGTCAACAGCAACCTCGAAGTGCGCACGTCGGTGGCAATTAACCCGGAACGCGGCGCAGCAGAGGAGGGGGCGCTCTTCACCTACGAAGCGCTGCCGCGCGCGACCTTCCTGACGACAGAGGTGGTGCTGGATGATTATCGGGAGGCGTTTCCCAAAGATAAATGTGGCGCAGGAAAGACTGACAAGAACAACCCGCTGCCCGGCACCCCATGGCATGGACCGTTGGATGTGGTCAAAGCCGGTTTGCGTATGATCGAATGGCTAGGGGTAGGCGGTATGGGCACGCGCGGGTTTGGCCGGCTGACTATCGTCGGTAAACCGCTGGAGCAAAAATACGGCGAGGAGCGAAGCAATGAGCAACAGCACCCAACGCAATCTGGACCGGCTGGCAGCGGAGTGCGCGCAGAACATCATCAAGCGCACGCAGGATAAAAAAGCCGGCGATGTCGACAACACCATCACCAAAGCACTGGGCGTCCTGCAAGAAAACGGCGTCTATGCCTGCTTCCTCTACCTGTTGGCGCGCGAGAAAGAGAACGGTAGCGTGGTGGTGGATGAGATGCTCAACGTGCTCGACGGGCTAGGCTTTGGATGGGGTAAACCTGCCAATAACCGTCCTGAAGACCGTCCTAAAGAGGTGCTGGCTCACGTGAGCGGCAAAGTCACGGCTGATACCGAGCGCCTACTGCTCGCCAAAGAGACGCTCGAACAGATGCTGATCTACGCCCGCTACGGCGCTAAAGCACGAGAATAGGGAGGTGGCAATGACCTGGCAGGTCTATCACGTGATCGTGCGCCTCCGTTCACCGTTGCATATCGGCTACCGCAAAGTGGGCAACGTCCAGCGCACCCGCCCCTACGTCACCGGCCGGGTGCTGTGGGGCGCGCTGACCATGCGGCTCACCCGTGATGCCGCTCAGGGGAGTGAGCCAGCCAGCGACTCACTCCAATACGACGCAATCGGGAAGCAAGTTCACCGGAATCTCGCCTTCACCTATTTCTACCCGGCGCTGAAATCGGGCAATGACTATCAGGTCGTCTGGCCCTGGGAGAACGAAACGCTGTTCCGCCGTCGCTTTCTCAGTAGCTATCAAAGCACTGCCTTAGCCTACCCGCAGCATGCAGCCGCCGAGGGCATGCTGCACGAAGTCGAATACATCTCCCCTTACACGCTGGATACCGGTCAGCCGGTCTACTTGAAGGGCTACATCTTTGCCAAAACAGACTGTACGCTGGATTGGCAATCGGCGCTCGAACGCCTACACATCGGCGGCGAGCGCGGGTATGGGTGGGGAGCCACCGAATTAGTACAAATTTCTCCGTGTGAGGACGATCAACTTTTTGGCGGTGTTGCACAGTTTCAGCAAAGTAATAACAGTTTCACGATTTCCTTACCAAAAGACGGGCGTTTGCTCGCACATACCAAAGCTGACAACGCAGCCATTATTGGCAACCTCGAACCGTTGGTCGGGCGCGAATGGCGGTCTAATGGTGGCGCCGGTCAGCACATCGCGTTCACCGGTGTCTGCTTTAGCCCCGGCAGCGTGGTCACCGAAGCACGGTGCTTTACGGTGCAGGAGTTTGGGGTGTGGGTAGCCGCTCAGCCGACAAACGTTTAATGTTCACATCCCGGCCGGCCACCAACAAAGCTGCAGCCTTTGGGCATCCTGCGCTGCCCCCTCATCCTTCCGCGCTCAGCGCATAGACGCGCCGCGGGTCGAACGTCCAGCGCACCGAGTCGCCAACCTGAAAGAGACGTGTCCACACGCTATCGTGGTTGGCGAGGTTAATGGTTTGATTGCGGCTCAGCACGGTGTACTCGACCGTGCTGCTGTGTTCATCTCTCCCGCGGCGGTGTTGCCGCCAAACAAGTATTAGATAGGTTGCTGGGCGGTTGAGGCCGAACATCAGGGGATAATCACAGCGATGAGTGACGAGACTCCTAGGGCATGGCGCTTCCAGAAGCAGCCCGCAACGAGATAGCGGCGTTGCCTGATGTGCTCGGCACGGGGTGGTCACTATGCAGCGCATGCGCAAACGCAAAACGCACGCTACATCCAGCGGCGCGGGGGGGCATGGCCAGTGAGATCGGTGCGCATACTGGCTGGTGAGCGATCCGGCTTATCTGAGGTATTTTGCCCAGACATCAGATGCTTAGCCGAAGTTTGGGTGGGGTGGGCGTTGTGCGTCGCTGGCGACGTGTGGGTCAGACCTAACGCGAGCAGGTGAGCTTCTTACGCGTGCAGTGCGTGCCGACTGGCGGATTGAGAACGGCCAGCGCCGAGTGTTGGATGTGGCGTTCGGCGAAGGCTCCAGCCGAAGGCAATGACCGTTGCACCATAGCGGTGACGATACCGCTAGTCGCCGCACCGCTCGATGCTCTCGTTCAGCACGATCGCAATGCGCCGGTAGCCGAAGCGTGGATACAGCACCGACATCAACTTCATCTGTTCCACAAGCTCGGCATCGCCTGCAAGCCACGTGGCGTCATACAGCGCCACGTGTCTGGACCACACGGACCCCACCGAACCGAATGATGGCTTGTTCGGCCAAGCCCCGCTGCATCATCTGTCCAATCACCGCTCTATAGCTCTCCGGTGTGGTCACTTTTTTGCACCATCTCCTGGAGCACGTCGTTGGTCAACATCGCTTCAGCCAGCAGCTTCTTGAGTTTGGCATTCTTCGCAGTTGGCACGTGTGCTGTTGAGCTTCTACTTTAAGATGAGCTGCCGTGACTTTGAAGCTTTGCTGTTGATAAGCAAAACGCTTCGAGACGTGCTAGAACTGATGCGCATACCGGATGACAGCGCGCGCAGCCGGATGGCTCCCCGCTTCCAAGCCGGTTACCAGGACAAGATGAGCGAGTTGTTGTTGAGCAGCTTGAACGACGGCGGTCTGATTCAGGAAGACGCCATCACGCTGGACTCGACCAGCTTCCGCCCAACCCTGCCCGTGTCTGCTTTTAGACCCGTCACGGCAGGCCGTTCAGACGCTGGCTGAAGTGCGCATATGCCGAGGGCACGCGCAGCCAGATGATCCTGGCCGTGGCGCATGGCGTCGGGCCGAGCAACGATGCACCGAACCTAAGTGCGTCCTCGCATCGGCAGGTTTTCAACTGAGCAACTTCTGATGCGTAAACTCCGGCGCATCTTTACCCATCGTCAGATGGCTTGTTCACGAAGTTCATGGCGTTGTCAATCCCATCGCGGAGCCAGCGCCGGATGCCTTCGACAGCGCGGTCGAAGGCGGGTTCGAGCGCGGCCAATTCGTCGCGTGTGAAGTCGTCCAGCAAAAAGTCTTTCGGGTCGCGGCGGCCGGGGGGCCGGCCTACGCCGATGCGCAGGCGGGGAAAGTCTTCACTGCCGAGACGGGCGATGACGGACTTCATACCGTTGTGGCCGCCGGAGCCGCCCTTGGGTCGCATGCGCAGTTGGCCCGCCGGCAAGTCGAGTTCGTCATACACCACCAGTAAGTCGCTCGGTTCAGACTTGTAGAACTGAACGATGGGCGCGACCGATTCGCCGCTCAGGTTCATGAACGTCTGCGGCTTCACCAGCGCCACCTTGTGCCCTTCGATCTCGCCCAGCGCGACGATGCCCTTGTGCATCATCCGCGTGAATTTCAAGCCGTGCCGTTCGGCCAGCCGGTCTACGACCATGAAGCCGGCATTGTGGCGGTTGTTGGCATACTGCTTGCCGGGGTTGCCCAGGCCGACGATGATGCGACGACGTTCGTCCATGATTGGCTTCGGCCGGGGCTATTTGCCGTAGTCCACCGGTTGGTGCGTCAGGCGTTGGAGGGCGAACAGCACGACTTTCTTCAGCGCCAAATAGGCGCCGAAGGCGAGGAAGCCGAGGATGGCCAGGCGCGCGCCGCGCGCGAAGGCATCCGGCAATTGTGCGGCGGTGGCGATAGCCACTTGCAACAGGTCGCGCGCAGTTTGCACTTCAGCAATGACGCCTGGCCCAGCCGCGTCGGTGATCACGGCCGAGGCCGCCGGCGTAGGTTCGGCAGTCGCATTCGCCAGGGTAAGGTTGCGCACGATCGCCTCGTTCAGGCTGCCATCTGCGCCGAAGACCTGCAGGCGCAGCGCGTATTTGCCGTCGGGCAGTGGACGGGTGTTCCATGCGCCCAGCATGCCCGATGGCACCGGCTGCACCCCGCCGCCGATCACGATCCAGTTGGCTAGGTCTGGCTCCTGAGCGTAAGCCAGCTCGTAGCGCAAGAAGACCGGCGAAGTGGCGCTGCCTTGGATGGTCACGCTGCCGCGCAACGTCTGGTCGCGCACCGGTGTGATGATGCGGGCAAGCGACTCGCCAGGCTGCGCGACGGCAAGCGATCCCTCCACAAGC
The DNA here is from genome assembly GCA_025998955.1 of Candidatus Roseilinea sp. Taxonomy (NCBI): domain Bacteria; kingdom Bacillati; phylum Chloroflexota; class Candidatus Thermofontia; genus Candidatus Roseilinea; species Candidatus Roseilinea sp. Next base: position 1,330,706 of record AP024676.1, on the reverse strand, counting down.
GTTAGCGTTAGCACAAGTGCAATCGGCGCCGTGACGCGTGGTAGTTGTTTGCGAGGAACGCTCATCCTTACCACTCGAAGCTCTGAAACACATGCACGCCGCGCGCCTGCGCCTCTTGCAGGAAGGCCGGCCGCGCATAGTGCGTGATCAGCACCGGCATGATTTCCTGGCCCGGGTATGCCTCGCGCACGGCTGCCACTTTGCGTTTGAGCTGCTCAAACACTTCCTGCCGCTCGTCAGAACGCATATCCAGCCGGAGCTTCGACTCGCCGACGATCAGCACGGTCTGGCCGTTCCGGCGCGCCCGGCCGAACAGATTGATCTCTTCGCCGTTGATCTCAGTGCGCACGATCTTCTGCTCGATCTCAAGGCCGAAATTTCGCCTGAGCAAATCGGGCAACAGGCGATAGGCCTCGTTTTCGAGGGAATAACTCATGGTGCGCGAAAGGCTACCGACTTCAGTAGCCAGCCCTCGCACAACCCCGATCAAGTCGCGGAGCTGATCCGAAGTTTGTCGCTGCGCCTCGGCCAACTCGGCGACGCGCTGGTCGGTGTGCTTCTGCGCCTCGGCCAACTCGGCGACGCGCTGCTCGGTGCGCTTCTGCGCCTCAGCCAGCTCAGCGACGCGCTGCTCAGTGCGCTTCTGCGCCTCGGCCAGCTCGGTGACCATCGCTTTCAACTCGCTGAAGTCGCTAGCCTTGACCAGCGTGTTGTAGGCGTCATAAATCACCTCGGCCAGCACGCCGGCCTGCTCTGTTGAGAAGGCGCGCTCCAGGCGTTGAGTCATCGCAATCTTGTTCATGCCGGTTCGTTCGCCGAGTATTGTAAAGCAATCCTACGGTATAATCTTGGGCGCACACGGGGATGACAGGTTTCGACGGATTGTGTCGTGTCCGAGTGGCGAGCCGAGAAGCGACTCTCGTTAAACAGCGCGCAGCACAGTAAGTGCGAAGAAGATCAACTGGAATGCCGTCCCGATGGCTGCGTAAGCCAAAGGGCTGCATCCGCAGCATAGCGTCTGCGGCATCGTTCGTCTCCTCGCGCCGGTGGGGGGCGTAACGGTGTGATAAAGCCGGCGCGCGTTTCACCGAGGTTCGTAGGTGAGCTAACGCGGGCTGATCGCCGAATCAACGAACTGGCGTCTGGATAACCCCGTTGCCGGGGATGCCGGGCGCGAGATTCAAACGGCAACTACGCTCGTAGTCACTCGCGGCAGGCGCATTTCGGACCCGGGTTCGATTCCCGGCATCTCCACTACTACACAGGAAGCGCATCTACTCCCCCCACATGCGCCTCAGCCTCCTCTCACCTTCCAGAATTAGTCTCGCCTAGCTTGAGTCGTTTGAGTTGGAGATGTGAAAGATGAAAGTCAAACGCAGTGAAGGGATTGAGGCGACGTTCCGTGAACCCCGCTATGCCATTGGCGCAGATGGTGCGCGAATCGCATACTACGTATACGGCGATGGCCCCGAAGTAATGTTTTGGCAGCATGGATTCAACTCCGATGCAGCGCATTGGGAATATATGCTGCCGTTCTTTCCCCCGGACGAATATCGCATCATCGCGCCCGACCTGCGCGGCTGTGCAAACTCGGATAAGCCGGAGGACGAGCGTGCGTATACCTTTGATCACCTGACGCAAGACGCTTTGGCCGTCATCCGCGCCGAAGGACTTCGCGATTTCACGTTGCTGGGTCACTCGACCGGCGGCGCCATTGCCCAATGGCTGGCCTCAGAGCTAGGCGAAGCAGTCAAGGCCCTCGTGCTGATCGGGCCGGTGCCGGCGACCGGCGTGCCTGTGAACGAGGCAGCGCGCAGTCTGTTTTTGCGGGGCGCGGATGGGGATGGCAAAGCGCAAGGCCGGGCGCAAATCTTGAAGCTGGGCTGGTATGGCGATATGCCCCAGGAGACGCTGGACGCGCTTCTGCCCGGCGCGCTGACGTGGAGCAAAGAAGCGTTCATCGGCGTTTTCAACACGTGGACGACGGGTGTCAACTTCCCGGAGCGCCTCTCGCGCATCACGGCGCCCACGATCGTGATCGGCGGGCAGCATGAGCCGTTTTTGGTCAAGGATTTCATGATGGCGACGGTCGTCAACCCGATTCGCAACGCGCGCTATGTGACCGTCCCGGATTGCGCACACTTCATCCATATTCAGCAGGCAGCCGTGACGGCCGGAATCACGCGCGGGTTCGTCGCGGCGCAGGCGTCGCGCGCCTGATAGCATTGCCATGATCGAAGTTTCATTCACTCTGGCCGACGGCCGCACCTTCGGCGGCCCGATGCCGCGCGAGAAAGTGGTTCACCAAGCGCTACACGCCTTCCTCCCTGAGGAAATCATGCACCGGCATCGTTTGCGCATCACGCTGCCCAACGGTGAGCTGATCTTTCCCGATATGTGGCTATACGAGATCTACGATCACTACGGCCACTGCAACTTCTTGCTCGACGCGGTTCCGCTGAGGGAGCACAAGGCGGAGTTCACCAACTTCGGCTTCGACCATCTCGCTTTGGCCACGACGGATCGCGAGGCGTGTCGGCGATTCTTCCAGGATGGCCTCAAGATGAAGAACGTGCGGGACGACGAACACTTGCTCGTGCTCACCACCGGCGTGAACGCGCTGTTCTTCTTCAAGGCCGAACCGGGCCAACCGCTGAGCGATGGGCTGCCGTCGCGCATTCATCACATCGGCTTTGTGGTAGACGATCTGGAAGCGGCGTATGCGCACTTGAAAGCGACCTGCCCGGAATACGTCAGCGATTTCACGCTGCTGGAGCGCGCCGAGCGCTTGTCGCTCTACGGCACCATCGAGCTGGGTGGCATCCGCTTCATGATCCAGCTCAGCCAGATCAAGCCGGAATACAAGGGCTTGCGGGGCGAGAGCGCGGCGCCGATGCGGGAGTTCTACGACTACGCCTCACGTGATTACGGCATTCGGTTGGCGTGAGCTGTGTCTACCTTGCGGGTTGGTGAAGCCAGCGCCGTGTTGAGCCTGACGACTGTCCACCAGCCCGCACGGTACGCTAGTTGAGTACAAAGGTGTAGGGAGATAGTCGTCTGCAGCAGCGCCGGACGCCATACACTGGAGCAATGCAAGTAGGCTGTTCAAGGCATGCGCGCCGGGTCGTGTCTGCCGCGCTCGCTGCGTTTTCGATATTGGGCTGGGCTCTGTCCGGCGCAGCACAGGATGAGACGCCGGATGCGCCCGATCTTCCACCGAATACGCCCGGCATCACCTATGGCTTCGCGTTAGTCGTGAGCGGCCTGAACCAGCCGGTTTTCGTCACCCATGCGGGCGACGTGCGGTTGTTCATCGTCGAACGCGCCGGCGTCATCCGTATCTTCCAAAATGGATCGCTGCTGAGCACCCCGTTCTTGAACATCACCAATCTGGTGCAGTCTTCCGGCAGCGAAGAAGGGTTGCTTGGCCTGGCCTTCGAACCGAACTATGCGCAGACCGGTCGCTTCTACGTCTACTACACCAACAAGAACGGCGATCAGGTGATCGCACGTTACAACGTCTCAGCGAACCCCAACGTCGCCGACGCCAACAGCGCTGCGATCATCTTGACCATCCCGCATCCCGGCCAGAGCAATCACAACGGCGGCTGGATCGGCTTCGGCCCCGACAACAATTTGTACATCGGCGTGGGCGACGGCGGCGGAGGCGGCGATCCGTTTTGCGCCGCGCAAAACGTGAACGATCTGCGCGGCAAGCTGCTGCGCATCAACGTCGTCGGGCAGATCACCTACACCGTCCCCAGCGGCAACATCTTCGCCGCAAATCAGCGCCCTGAGGTTTTCGCGATCGGCCTGCGCAATCCATGGCGCGCTTCGTTCGATCGCGTCACCGGCGATCTGTATATCGGCGATGTGGGGCAGGGCGCGCGAGAGGAGGTCAACTACGCGCCGGTGAACCAGGGCGCCGGCGTGAACTACGGCTGGAGCCAGTTCGAGGGCACGCTTCCCTACTCGAACAGCTGTCCGGCCAGCGGCATCCCGCCCCGTCCACCGTTTGCCGACTACGGCCGCTCCTTGGGTATCTCCGTCACCGGCGGCTATGTGTATCGTGGGGACAACTATCCCTGGCTGAGCGGCAACTACTTCTACGGGGATTTTGGCAGCGGTCGCGTGTGGTCGGCGTGGCAGACCAGCCCGGGTGTGTTCTCGACGGTGCAGATCGCCGATACGGCTTACGCCATCTCTCGTTCGGCGAGGATGCCAATCGGGAGCTTTATCTGCTGCACTACGGCGGCGCAGTTTATCGCTTGACTTCGAGCTATGCCGCCTCGCCCACCGCTACCTCCACGGCGACGCCGGGCGCCAGCCCAACGCCGACGCGCACGCCGAGTGCGACGCCCACACCGCGTGCCAGCCCGACGCCCACGCCCACTGCAACATCCACGCTCACCCCGACGCCCACGCCCACGTGCACGCCGACCCCGTCGCCCGTCCCCACACTACCGGGGGCCGCATCACCGACGCCGCCGGCCGCGAACGCCTTTTTGCCGCTGGTTGTTCAGAATTCTTCTCCGCGCTCCTGCTAGTGCTTCTCCCCATTTGACACCCGCGATCGTTGGCGATAATTGGTGGCAGGCCGTTCGCACAGGGCGAACGGCTGCCGACCGTTTATCAACGCCATGATCAAACCCAATTACCTCGAATGGATGAAGCAACCGCTCATCTGGACGGAGCGAATCCGCTCACGCGCGCTGGTGTGGACGCCCGATGCCCACTGGTTCATCAACGATCCACTCGGCCCGCTTCCGCACGCACACGACGATGCTTCGGAGATCATCTACATCGCTGCCGGCCAGATGGACATCCAGGTCGGCGCAAGCAAGCAGCGCGTCGGCCCGGGTGATCTGCTGTTCATGCCGCCGGATCGCTATCACAACTACTGGCTGGTCGGCGACGAAACGGTGTGCCTCTACGTCCTCGTGACACCGAACCACAAGCACGCGCGCTGGCGCTACAAGGACTTCAAGCCCGGCGCGTTCGAGGGCCACGCACCGTTGAAGAGCGCCTTCGCACCTGATGCGACCGAGTCCATGCCGTCCGACGAGCGCATCACTACCTACGTGCGCGTCTTACCGGTTGGTGCAGCGACCGAGGTGATGGTAGAGAGCATCAAAGAGAAGATGATCTACATCCTCGAGGGCGAGGCGCGCATCGAGATTGAGCGGCTGAGCGGCGTAATGCAACCGAACGACTACCAGCATGTGCCGGCCACCCATCACCATCGCATCGTCAACGTCGGCCCGACGCCGTTGCGCTACTTCGAGTTTGTGTGCTTCGACCCGACCGCGCCGGCCATCATTCGCCCCGAGGATGCCCATCTCGTGAAAGAGTGACGCGCGATGAAAGCGATGCGCTTGGAAAAGCTCGCCAGCCTGCAAGAGAACGAAGCACCGTTGCGGCTCGCCGACCTGCCCGAACCGGCACCGGCTGAGGGCGAGATCCTGATTCGCGTGACTGCTTGTGGCGTGTGCCGCACCGACCTGGACGAAATCGAAGGTCGTACGATGCCGCGCCTGCCGGTCGTCCTCGGCCACCAAGTCGTCGGGCGCGTCGCAGCGCTGGGTCGCAACACAAGCGTATTCGCAATCGGCGACCGGGTCGGCGTAGCCTGGATTCACTCGGCCGACGGCGTATGCGCCTTCTGCCGCTCGGGGCGCGAGAACTTGTGCCCGAACTTCAGAGCGACAGGGCGCGACGTGAACGGCGGCTACGCCGAGTACATGACCGTTGGCGAGGACTTCGCGTATCGCCTGCCCGATGGCTTGACGGATGTCGAGGCCGCGCCGCTGTTGTGCGCCGGCGCGGTTGGCTACCGTGCGCTTCGGCTCACCGAGCTGCAAGGCGGTGAGCGCTTGGGCTTGACTGGCTTTGGCGCGTCGGGCCATCTCGTGCTTCAGGCGGCTCGGCATTGCTTCCCTCATTCGGAGATATTCGTGTTCGCGCGCCGACCAGAGGAGCGTGAGCACGCGCTGGAACTCGGCGCAGTATGGGCGGGCGACGTGACCGATGAACCGCCCGCGAAGCTGCGCGCCATCATTGACACTACGCCGGCCTGGAAGCCGGTGGTCGAAGCGCTGAAGCATCTGCAGCCGGGCGGGAAACTCGTCATCAACGCCATCCGCAAAGAAGCGTCGGACAAAGATGCTTTGTCGCGCCTCGACTACGCATCGCACCTGTGGCTGGAGAAAGAAGTCAAGAGCGTGGCAAACGTCACGCGCGCCGATGTGCGCGAGTTTTTGAGCCTGGCGACGCAAATCGGCATCAAGCCCGATGTGCAGGTCTTTCCGTTGGAGGAAGCGAATCGGGCGCTGATAGAGTTGAAGACCGGCAAAATACGCGGCGCGAAAGTGTTACAGATTGCGTAGGATACGCTCGCCGCGTCCGAGGTGCAGCGCGGCATACGAGCGTAGTGTGCGAGGAAGTAAATGCAATCGAACGACAGCCCGTTCTGGACCCGTCCGTATGCTTTGGTGATTGCCGCAGCGATCGCTGCCCTCGCCATCGTGGCGATCGGTGTGGTCGCGGCGCTATCCATCGCCTCCCGGCCGGCGGCGCAGCCTGAACCGATCGCCGAGCGACCGACCGTCGTGCAAACGGTCGAAAAGCTGATCGTCATCACGGCTACGCCGGCTCCGACCGAGCCGCCCACGCCCACCCCCGTGCCCACGGCCACGCCAACGCCGGAACCGACGCCAACGTCCACCCCAATGCCCACACCCACGCCTACACCGACACCGCTGCCGCCGCCGAAGTGGAGCGAACTGGGCGACCTGAGCACTGTGGAATACACCGCTTCGACCGTCGTCGAGCGAACACGACAACGTCGCGGGATCGGCGGCATACTCCTCGGCAGCGACCGCGTCGTGATCATGGCGCTAGGCCGGATTCGCGCCGGCGTGGACTTGAGCAAGATCAAACCGTCCGACGTCCAGATCAACGGTCGGCAAATCAAGATCAAAGTGCCGCGCGCGCAGGTGCTCACCGTCGAGCTATTGCCCGAGGCGTCGCGCGTGTTCGACAGTCAGCGCAGTTGGCTGTTCTCCGAATACGAGGGGCTGGAGCTAGAAGCCCTGGACGAAGCGCGCCGCAAATTGCGCGCAGAAGCCGAGCGCAACGCAGCGATGCTCGAGATTGCCGAGACGATGACCCGGCTACAACTTGCTGAATTCCTCCGCAAGGCCGGGTTCGAGCAAGTGGAAATCGAGTTCGAGCGCTAGGCCGTCGTCCGATGGTTGACTAGCGCGCCGGCTGGGTATCGCGCAACGCGCTGCCCCTTGCTTCGCGCACAGTCACCTCGCCCCAGGGTGTGCCCAGCTTCGGCAGCAGCCAGCGGTCCACGCCGTACCAGCCGGCTACGCGCCAGGCCAGCATGAGCAGGATGGCGATGGCGAATAACAACGCGTTCGTGCTGGCCGTGCCGGCCATGATGAAGTTCCAATTCATCAAACCGCCGAAGAAGGCTGCGATGGCGGTGAGCATACCGACGATGAGGGCGATGCCGACCAATACTTCGCCAACGGCGACCAGCGGAGCGAACCAGGTATACCAGCCGTTCTGCAACATGAAGTTGATGAAGTCGCGGTACCAATCGAACGAAGGCGATCGGCGGGCGGCCTGTGTCTGGCACGCGCACTGCGTTCTCCCAGAAGCCTTTCAACGCCGCGCCGCCCTGCATCCACGCCGGGTTGCCCACTTTGCCCCAACCCGACTGTAGCCATTGGATGCCCAGCCATATGCGCAGAATCAACCACAGCCATGCGAATGACGTGGTGTTGAACAATCGCCAGATGATCTCCGGCTCACGCACTTCGATCACTTTCGGGGATCCCATTTCGTCTCCTCCCTGTTTAGTGAACCGAACTTTGCTCGACCATGATCCGTTGATGACGGGTCCACGTCAATTTGTTGGCCTTATAACACAAAATTGTGAGTCTAACCTTCGAAGGCTTAGCACAACTTCGGGAAAGTTCTAAAATGCAGCCATGCATCAGCAACCCGTGACGGTTCAGTCCGGCCAACCCAGCATCCGCCGGCGCATCATCCAGGATGTTGATCCGCAGGAATACAAGCGCATCCGCAAGCTGTGGATTGATCATTCGCGCGCCGAAGATGCACGCGACATCCCCGGCCTGATCGCCACGTTGTCGGAGTCGTGTGTGTACGAGCTGATCCCTACCGGCCAGCGCTGGGAGGGGCATGACGGTGCACGTGATTTCTACCTCACCTTCCTCGGTGCGTTTCCCGACGTGCACTTCGAGGTCTACGACATCGTCATCGGCCCACAGGGCGTCACCGAGTTCGCCGAGATGACCGGCACGCACCTCGGCCCGTGGGCCGGCCTGGAAGCCACCGGCCGACCGGTCAGCGTCAAGATCATCATCTACTTCCCGTGGAACCGCGCCGCCCAGAAGTTCGACGGCGAGAAGGTGTATTTCGACATGGCCGAGATGATGCGACAGTTGCAGTGACCTCACCGAGCATGGAATTCCATATCTCCCGCGCCGCCCGCGACCGCTACGACTTCGATCAGTCCATCTATCAGTTCACCGGCAACGCGGTCTTCGCCGACCTGCGCGCCGTGCGTGAGTTCGCCCAGCGCATGAACGACCGACGCGACGCTGCCCGCCACCCCGACCGCGCCGTCCGCGCCGGCGACTTGAACGCCATGGGGTTGATTGACGAGCTATCGCATCTGGTCGTCCGGCTCTACGATGAGGAGTTGCGCCGGCGCGGGCAGCTTTCGCTGGATCGGCGCGTCTTCAGCGACGCGCTCGACTACGCCAGCCAACAGCTTGGGCCAGAGGCGGTGTATGCGACGCTGGCGCGCTTCACCGATCGCTTTCCGCCGGTCGCGGTGTATCGCCGTGAGATGGACCCGGCGACCTATCTGGCGTCGAACAGCGTAGATGCGCTCGAGGAGCTGATGATGTTGTGGCTGGAGAACGAGAATCCGGCCTTTCAGCCGTTCGACGAGTTGTTCGATGACGCCGAAGTCGCCGAAGGCACGGCTTACCGCCAGGTGATCGCGACGATTCGCGCATTTTTCGATCAGCAACCGCGCTTCGGCCCGGACAACCAGACGCTGGTCGAGATGCTGCAGGCGCCGGCGCGTGCTGCGCCGGGTTCGTTGCAAGGCCAGTTGGAGTTCATCCGGCAGCGGTGGGCACCGTATTTCGGCGAGGCATTCAGCCGCTTCCTGACGCGTTTGCTGATCGGCTTCGACTTGATCCGCGAAGACGAGAAAGCGGCGTTCGGGTTCGGCGGACCAGGGCCGGCGCTGGTGCCGACCATCGAAGACTTGCGCGGCACCTACGCCGCACCGTCGGGCGACATTAGCGTGGTCGAATATGAAGCCTTCACGCCCGATACGGACTGGATGCCGCGGCTGGTGCTGCTGGCCAAGAACACCTACGTCTGGCTCGACCAGCTCTCGCGCAAGTATCAGCGCGCCATCACCCGGCTCGACCAAGTGCCGGACGAAGAGTTGGCCCAAATGGCGAAGTGGGGCTTCACCGGCCTGTGGCTGATCGGCCTGTGGGAGCGCAGCAAAGCGTCACAGCGCATCAAGCAGCTCATGGGCGCGCACGACGCCGTTGCTTCGGCCTATTCGCTCTACGACTATGTGATCGCCGAAGACCTGGGCGGCGAAGCGGCGCTGAACCACCTTAAGGCGCAGGCGTGGCGCTACGGCATTCGGCTGGCCAGCGACATGGTGCCCAATCACATGGGCATTGACTCGAAGTGGGTGCTCGAGCGGCCGGATTACTTCCTCTCGCTCGATCATCCGCCCTTCCCGTCGTATACGTTCAACGGGCCAGATCTCTCCGGCGACCCGCGCGTCGGCATCTTCCTCGAAGATCACTACTACACCCGCACCGACGCCGCCGTGGTCTTCAAGCGCCTCGATCGTTGGACAGGCGATGTGCGCTACATCTATCACGGCAACGACGGCACGTCCTTTCCATGGAACGACACGGCGCAGATCAACTATCTCAATCCCGAGGCGCGCGAGGCGGTGATCCAGACCATCCTGCATGTGGCGCGGCAGTTCCCGATTATTCGCTTCGACGCCGCCATGACGCTGGCCAAGCGGCACATCCGCCGGCTGTGGTTCCCCGAGCCGGGGGCGGGTGGGGCGATTCCGTCGCGCGCCGGCCACGGCATGACCGCCGAGGAGTTCGACGCGCGGATGCCGAACGAGTTCTGGCGCGAGGTGGTGGATCGCGCGGCAGTCGAAGCGCCCGATACGCTGCTGCTGGCCGAGGCGTTTTGGATGCTGGAGGGCTACTTCGTGCGCACCCTCGGCATGCACCGCGTCTACAACAGCGCGTTCATGAACATGCTGCGCGACGAGAAGAACGATGAGTATCGCCAGCTCATCAAGAACACCATCGAGTTCGATCCCGAAATCCTGCGCCGCTACGTCAACTTCCAGAACAACCCAGATGAGAAGACGGCCGTCGAGCAATTCGGCAAGGGCGACAAGTACTTTGGCGTGTGCGTGCTGATGTGCACCATGCCCGGCCTGCCCATGTTCGGGCATGGCCAGATCGAAGGCTACACCGAGAAATACGGCATGGAGTTTCGCTACCCGAAGCTGTGGGAGTGGCCCGACCAAGAGCTGGTCGCCCGGCATGAACGCGAGATCTTCCCGCTGTTGAAGAAGCGCTACCTCTTTGCCGGCGTGGATCAGTTTCGCCTGTTCGATTTCTACGCTCCGGATGGCCGGGTGAACGAGGACGTGTTCGCCTACTCGAACGCCTACGGCGACGAAAGGACGCTGGTGCTGTATCACAACAAATTCGCCGAGGCGCGCGGCTGGATTCGCATATCGGCAGCGTACGCCGTCAAGCGCGGCGATGAGAAGGTGCTCACACAATCCACGCTCGGTGAAGCGCTTGGCCTGCACGATGACGAGTCGCACTTCGTCGTGTTCCACGACGCCATCAGCGGCCTCGAATTCATCCGCAGCAGCCGTGAGCTGTGCAATCATGGGCTATATGCGGAGCTGCGCGCCTACGAGTATCACGTCTTCGACCGCATTGACGAGGTGCGGGATGACGCTGCGCATCCCTACGCCGAGCTGAACGCCCGGCTGCAAGGGCGCTGGGTGGCGAGCATCGCGGAGGAACTGGAGATCGTGCGGCTGACGCCGGTGGCGCGCGCCTTCCGTCGGTTGGTAGATGCTGGCTTGATGAAGCGCCTGGTCGGTGCGTCGGCGCCGGACGCGACCGAGCACGCGCAGGCGTTTGACGACCTCGAAGCGCGTGCGCAGGCGCTGCTCGAAGCGATTCAGCGCCATAGCAAGGGCGGCGATGCCGTGGATGTGGATGCCTGTCGCGAGGTTGCCCGTACCGTTCGTGAGGATGTGCGCCGCTTTGTCGCGTTGCGCGCGCAAGGCCGGCTGCCGGACGACGAACTGACGCTTGCAACTGTACTGGGCTGGCTACTCTCGCGCCATCTGACCAAGGTGATGGGGCTATCGCGGGTTGAGCCTGTCGAAGCCCTTGGCGCGGCCAGGCCGACCCAAGAAGACAGCCCAGAGCGGGTCAGCCGGATGTGGCTCACCCGTTGGCGCTTGGGCGACGAGTTGCAGGCTGCTCTGCGCGAATTCGGCTTGGACGACCGGCAGGCGTGGCAGGCTGTGATGCAGGTCAAGCTGCTGATGGCGCATCGCGACCTGCTCGCGTCACTCGCTCATCTCCCACTCCCCACGCCCGATGATGTCGAACCCCCGATGCTCGACGCTCATCTTCCCTTCGTCGCACTTCGGGCGCTATTCGACGACCCCGACGCTCAGGCCCTGCTTCAAATCAACGTGCATGATGGCGCGACCTACTTCAACAAGGAGGCGTTCGAGTCGTTGATAACGGCGTTGGATGCAGCAGTGCGCCTCGATCAACAAGCAGAGGATACGGGCGCTAGGGCTCGAGCGTTGATTGCAGCGGCGAAAGCGGCTGAATATCGCTTGGAACGGTTGCTGGCCGGACCGGCAGCGCCAGCGTCTCGCAAGGAAAGCGTGTGAAACGCGGTGCGCATGCGCAGGGATGAAGCTGGTAGATTACGGGCATATGAACGTATCGCGTAATTTCATCCGCGCGTCGTCGCTCGTCATGACGGCGACGCTCGTTTCCCTCGTCGCATTGCAGCCGGCCATCGCTGAACGCTCTTCTGCTCCTGCCGCACAATCGGCCACAGCGACGCCGCGCCCGGCGGTAACGGCAACGCTGCGACCCACTGCGACTCCCACACCGCGCGTGGTGACGGTGCCCACGCCTCGCCCAACGCCGACCGTCGCTCTGCCGCCCGGCATCACCATTCGGCCGATCAGCAACACAACCTCCATCAAGTCCTACAAGACCGTGGTGAGCATGAAGTTGGATGGCCAGAGCGCCGGCAAGGTCGCTAGAGGTGACTTCAATGCGGAAGTGCAAACCGAGCTGGCGAATAAGCGCCAGAGCATCGGTATCGGTGGCAGCTTGGTTCCGGTGCTGCTAGGCCGATACTTGCAAGGCATTCCGGTCAGCGGACTCACCGTGTATCTGATGGACGGCAAACCCTACGTGGTCGCGCAAGCGCTGATCCTAAAGGTGTGCGCCGTGCCCGGTGCACGCATCGCCGGCCTCGACCAGTTGAGCAGCGGCCTCTCTGCCGAGGTCTTCCTTTCCCAGTTGACGGGTAGCAACAAGATCTACGGCACACCGGCGGGCAACGAGACCGTCAACGGCATCCCAACCAAACGTTACAAGCTCGATGTCAAAACGATCAACACGCTGGCCAAGCAGCGCGGGGCAACTGCGCAGCTCAAGAGCGGCGACGTGTGGATCGCCGCGCAGGGCGATTACATTGTGCGTCTGGTGGTGGACGGCACGGGCAACCTGGCGGCCAATACCGGCGTGGATTTCAACGGTAACGTCAACCTCACGATGAACGTCTCGGACGTGAACAGGACCCCGACTATCCAGTTGCCCAGCCAGTGCAACAACCCGATGCGACTGCCGGCGTGATTGACAACAAAAAGCCCCAGGCTTCCAAAGAAACCTGGGGCTCGATCTCTGCAGTAATCCTCACTCGAACAAGCGCCCGACGGAGCAGGCGAAGCCGGGCAGCAAAGGGGATGTCAGCTCATCCTGCGCGAAGAGCGTCGCCGTCAGCCGCAGCCGGTCGCGTTCGCGCCGGTAGATCTCCATCTGTTTCAGCCGCCAGTCGGCGATCCAGTATTCTTGCACGCCGTAAACCGTATAGAGCTTGAGCTTGGCCTGCCGGTCGCGCGCTTCATTTTGCTCGCCGTGTGACAGCACCTCGACCACCAGCTCGGGCGCGCCGGTCAAATGGCCGGCCGGATCCTTCAGCGCCCTCAGCCGCTCGAAGCTGATCCACACGACGTCGGGGATGACGTTGTCCGTCTCGCTGAGCAGTATGCCGGGGTTCAAACTGACTTGGCCTAGCTTGCTCACTCGTGACCAATTGGTTAACTCAGTGGCAATGTTCGTGCAGGTGTTCTGATGTTCCCAGCTCGGCTGCCGTGAAATGTGCAGGTCTCCGTCAATGATCTCGTAGCGCGTGAACTCGTTCTGAGGCAAGAGGGCGATGTCCGCGGCAGTCCAACGGACCTTCTCGCCGTCGGCCGGCGGGCGAACCTGGGCAGCAGCTTCACTCATCGCGAAATCCTCCGAGATGCAAACGTAGTCTACTACACTGCACCGAGCACCATGGCCAACAGCGCCATGCGGACGAACACGCCGTAGCGCGCCTGCCGGAAGTAAGCGGCGTTCGGCAGCGCGTCTACATCGGTGCTGATTTCGTCCACCCGCGGTAGCGGATGCATGACGACGATGCCGGGCTTTGCTGCACGCACCGCCTGCTCGGTGACCACATACACGCCCTTGTAGCGCATGTACTCCTCCACCGTCTCGAAGCGCTCCTGCTGGATGCGCGTGACATAGACGACGTCGGCCTGGGCGAGGGCGGCGCTCATGTTCTCGGTCTCGATCGCGATCAATCCCTGATTGCGCAGGTCGGCGATCAGATCGCCGGGCATGGCGAGCGCCTTTGGCGCACACAGGATGAGTTTGGCCTTCCAGTGAGCCAAAGCCTTCGCGAGCGAATGCACTGTGCGGCCGTGCTTCAAGTCGCCCATCAAGGCGACCGTCAGCCCGTCGAGCGTGCCTTTCTCGCGCTCGATGGTGTAGAGGTCGAGCAGCGCCTGCGTCGGGTGCTCGCCCGTGCCGTCGCCGGCGTTGATGACCGGCACACCGGCGGCGTCGGCCAGCGCACGCGCCGAGCCGACAGCGGGATGGCGCTGCACGATGACGTCGGCGTAGCTCTCCAGCATCTTGCCGGAGTCGTAGAGGGATTCGCCCTTGGCCGCGCTGCTGCTCGTCCTCGCCTCGGCCACGCTGATGACCGAGCCGCCCAGCCGATGCATAGCGCTCTCGAACGACAGGCGCGTGCGCGTGCTCGGCTCGTAAAAAACGGTCGCCAGGATGCGACCGTTCAACAGTGGAATCACATGGGTTTCTTTGAGCCGCTGCTCGAAGCGCAGCGCTTGGTCGAGGATGGCGCGGATCTCTTCCTTGCTGAGGTCGGAGATGCTGACGATGTCCCGTCCGATGAGAGGATTGTCGCTGTTCATCGGGCTGGCATTCTACCGTTCCTTGACGGAACACCCCTGCCTCGTATAATTGCACCCAGTTGAACAGGGTGTCACCAGGACGTGACGTTCCGACGAGGAGCGTCACGTCTTTAGTTTTCCACCCCGAAGGAGCATTGCAAAAATCATGACAACGGAACTGAGAGATTTTCTGCGAATCTCATACGCCGAGCTGGAAGAGCTGAACCTTCAAGCCAAGGCGCAGCGTATGGCGCGCACGCCGATGCACCAGCTTCAAGAGGAGCGTATGAAGTATCTGACCGACGAGAAGCGGATCAAAGCCGTCACCGTTCTGTTCTCCGATCTGGAGGGCCGGCTGCACATGCTCGACTACGACAAGAAGTTCTTGCTGAAGTCAGCCGATAACCTCACCTTCGATGGCTCCTCCATCCGCGGGTTCACAGCTCAGCGCGAATCCGACTTGCGCCTGGGTATAGATTGGTCGGCCTTCTACTGGGCGCCGGCAGATGTGTTCGGCCCGGGCAAAGTGCTCGTCTTCGGCGAAGTGATGGAGCGCGATGGCCGGCCTTACATCGCCGACACCCGCAGCATCCTCAAGGGCTTCGCCCAGAAGATGTATGAAGAGAAGGGCTATACCATGAACGCCGCGAACGAGATCGAAGGGTTCTTGTTCAAGGGGCTGAACGCCGAGCGTGAGTATTACAAGACGGGCAAGTTCGAGTTCGTCAACACCGGCGGTTACTATCATTCGTTGCCGGGTGACCCGCTGCGCCAGTTCATTGACACCGTAGCCGAGGTGCAGCGCGCGATGGGATTCCAGAACGAGAAGGATCACCCTGAAGTGGCGCCTTCACAGTTCGAGATCAACTACAGCTATACCGAGGTGGTTGCTGCGGCAGATACCATCCAGCTCTATAAGCTGATCTGTCGGCAGGTGGCCGCGCTGCAAGGCCTAACCGCCAGCTTCTTGCCCAAGCCGGTCGTCGGCGTCAACGGCAGCGGCATGCACACCAATGTCTCGATCAATCAGAACGGCAAGAACATGTTCTGGGATCCGAATGGCGAGGAGAAGCTGAGCGATTTCGCCTGGAATTTCGTGGATCGCATCCTCACCCATGCCAACGACATCTGCCTGCTGCTGAACGCGAGCGTGAACGCTTATCGCCGGCTCGACCCACACTTCGAAGCGCCGAACCAGATCATCGCGTCGCCGGTGGATCGCGGCTCGATGATCCGCATTCCGATCGGCAACGAGCGCAGCGCGCGCGTCGAAGTGCGCTCGGTGGGTCCCGACGCGAATCCCTACTTGGTGATGTACTCCATCTTCCGCACCGGCCTGGAGGGCAGCATCAGCAACGAACCGGGGCTGCGCCAGGCGAAACGCTTCCTGCCGGACAACATCTACGACGCGATTGACAACTTCTGCGCCGCGCAGTGGACCTCCATGTTGTTAGGCGACGACGTGAAGGCGCGCTACGCCGAGCTGAAGAAAGCAGCGGCCGACCGCTGCCCGCGCTTGCTGGGCACGTTCGTCAAAGGGCCGGAAGTGCAATATCACCACGAGGTCTACAACCAATACCTGTGGAACATGTTCTGAGCCTACGGCAACTGCGCCGCGACGGCTCGAAAAGAAACCGGGATTCTCGCAGAACCCCGGTTTCTTCTTTTTGTTTGCTCAGTGCGCCTTGCACGCGCAACTGCCGCCGCAGGCGCAGCCGTGGCTCGCTTTCTCCCCGCCGTTCGATGCGCTGGCGGTGGAGAAGCGCGAGATCAGCCGCCGCACGCGCCGCTCGCCGCACTCGGGGCAGGCTACCTTGCGCGCGTCGCGCTCGCTGCGGATGATGCGTTCGAATGTCGCGCCGCATTTGGCGCAGTGATACTCGCGCAACGCCATCAGTCTCTCCAGTTGCCGGTCTCCCACTTCTTCAGGAACACGTCGGCTTCCTCCGGCGTGCGCACCAGGTCGAAGCCGGTGTCCACGAAGGGGGGATACTGCTTCTTGTTCACCACGATGTCGTAGAGGATGCCGACGGCGTCGTAGCCCCAGCCGTAGAACTTTTGGCCGATCAGCGCGTGCACCAAGCCTTCCTTGAGCAGCTTCAGCTCGTTCTCCAGGATGTCCCAGGCGACGACCTTCATGCCGGCCTTGGCAGCGGCCTGGAACTTGGGCATGGCGTTGATGTCGCCGAACAGCGGCCACGCGCCGGCCATGAAGTAGCCGGCCAGGTCGGGGTTGGCCGTCAGGCGGTTCTCCACCACCTCGATGCCTTTTTGGATGTCGTCGTTGCACGGATCGGTGGCGACCCACTGCAGACCGGCCGGATCGGCTACTTCGCGGAAGGCCTTGATGCGGGCCTCCAGGTTCTGCGCGCCGGGCACGCCGGTGAGGATGGCATAGGTCTTGTTCTGGCTGTCCTTCAGCAGCTCCACCATGATCTCGCCGGCCTTCCGCGCCGCGGCCTCGTTGTCCAGGCTGTAGAACGTGATGCGCTTGGAGTTGGGGGAGTCCGAGTCCCAAGTGATGACCGGGATGCCGGCGTCCATGGCGCGGTCAATCACCGGCTTGAGCGCGTCGGGGTCGTTGCACGAGATGCCCATGCCGTCCACCTTGCGGGCGATGGCGGCGTCGAGCAATTCAGCCTGCTTCTGTGCATCGGCGGATTCGGGGCCGACCCACTCCACGGTGATGCCCAGCTCCTTGGCCTTATCCTGTGCGCCGCGTCGGGCGACGTCGAACACCGGGTTGTTCACCGCCTTGGGCGACCACACGAACGTCAGCGGTTTGGTTGCAGCAGCCGGTGCGGTGGTTGGTTGTTCGGCTTTCGGTGCAGCTGCCGGCGGAGGTGCAGCACAGCTCGCCAGCGCAACTGCGCCGGCGCCGATGCCTGCTGCACGCAGAAAAGTTCGTCGCGAAACTTTCTTCGTATTCATACGAGTCAAACCTCCTTTGAACTTCGCAACCGCGATGGGCGATGTTCGCCCGTCACCAACCTCGAAGGTATATCAAGATCGCCGTTGGCGCAAGCGATCAATCAGCGCCGAGAGCAGAATGATGCCGCCGGTGAAAGCTTGTTGCCAGTAGCTTTCCACGCGCAGCAGCACCAGCGCATTGTTCAGCACGCCGATCAGGATGGCGCCGAGCACCGCGCCCAGCACCGTGCCGCGCCCGCCGGCCAAGCTGACGCCACCGATCACCGCCGAGGCGATCACGAACAGCTCATAGCCGAGCGCCTGCGTGGGCGCGGATACGCCCAGTCGCGCCACCACCAATACGCCGCCCACGCCGGCCAGCGCGCCCGATAGCACATACGTCAGCAGCTTTACCCGGCTGACCGGCAAGCCGGTCAGCATGGCGCTGGTCTCGTTGCCGCCGATGGCGTAGATATAGGTGCCCCAAACGTGGTAGGAGAGGAAGATGGAGACCAGAATCGCCAGCACAATTAGGAAGATCACCGGCACAGGCACCGGCCCGATGTAGCCCTGGCCCAGGGCGATGAACTCAGGCGGGAAATTGCGCACCGTCTGGCCGCTGGTGAGGCCGACCACCAACCCGCGCACCACGCCCAGCATGCCCAGCGTAGCAATGAACGGCACGACCCTTAGCCGCACGACGAGCAGCCCGTTGACCAGCCCAACCGTCGCACCGGCCAGCACGCCGAGTGCAAACGCTATGGCCGGTGGCAGCCCGAAGCTCGGCAGTTGGTATGCCGTCGTCCCGCCTAGGCTGACGGCCATCGCTGCGATCAGACCGCTGAAGGCCATCGTCGAGCCGATCGAGAGGTCAATCCCGCCGGCCAGGATGACCAACGTGACCCCTAGCGCAGCGATGGCAATGTCAGCGTTGTTGCGCAGGATATTGAAAAGGTTGTCCGACGTGAGGAAGGCGCTGCTGCTCTGCGAGAGCACCAGCCCCAGCACGAGGAGCACCAGCACGATGCTCGTCTCCGGGCGTTGGATGACCCGGCGCAACAGGGACGGTTGCTGCGCAGCCGCCTTCGCAGCTTTGCTCTCTACCGCAACGTTCGTGCTCATACGACGACCTGACAACTGATAATTGATGACCGATGATTGACGATCACCCTTAGTTTTCGATTTTCGATTTTCAATTTTCAATTCTCAATTCTCAATTCTCAATTCTCAATTCTCAATTCTCAATTCCCAATTCCTTCACCGCTTCCCGCTCGCCAGCGCCAGCACGCGCTCTTGAGTAGCCTCTGCGCGCGAGAGTTCGCCGGCCAGCCGACCTTCGCTCATCACCAACACGCGGTCGCTCATGGCCAGCACTTCGGGCAGCTCCGACGAGATCAGCAAGATGGCCATGCCGCGATGCGCCAATTCGTCAATCAACCCGTGAATCTCGGCCTTGGCGCCCACGTCAATGCCACGCGTGGGTTCGTCGAGCAACAACACCTTGAGATTGGCGGCCAGCCATTTGGCCAACACCACCTTCTGCTGATTGCCGCCGGAGAGCGAGCCGGCGATGAGGTCGGTGCGCGGCGGGCGCACCTGCAGCTCTTGCACATATTGCTGCGCGGTGCGCTCCACATCTGGCCAAACGATGAACTGACCGTTGCGCGCCAGTTGCCGTAACACGGTGAGCGCAGTGTTATCGCGCACGGTCATGCCCAGCACCAGCCCTTGCACCTTGCGGTCTTCGGGCACATAGCCGATGCCCAGCCGGCGTGCGTCTTGCGGCGAGCGGATATATACAACCTGGCCGTTCAGCCGGATCGTCCCGCGATCGAGGCGATCGGCCCCGAAGATGGCGCGCGCCACTTCGGTGCGCCCGGAGCCGACCAAGCCGGCCAGCCCCACGACCTCACCGGCGCGAATCTGGAACGAGATGTCTTCGATCACGCCGTGACGCGTCAGCCCTTCGACTTCGAGCATCACATCGCCCGGTTCGGCCGGCCGCTTGGGGTAGAGGTTCTCGATGGATCGGCCTACCATCATGGCGATCAGCCGCTCGTCGGTGGCTTCGGCGATGGGCAGCCCGCCGGCGTTTTGGCCGTCGCGCAGCACGACGACGCGGTCGCAGATGGCGCGCACCTCGTTCAGGCGATGCGAGACGAACACCACGCCCAACCCGCGCTCCTTCAGGCGCCGGATGATCTGGAACAGGTGCTCCACCTCTTCGTCGGGCAGGGCGGAAGTCGGCTCGTCCATCACGATCAGCCGGGCGTCGAAGGCCAGCGCCTTGGCGATCTCGGTGAGCTGCTGGAAGGCGACCGACAGCTCGCCCACTTTGCGGCGTGGGTCGAGGCCGACAATGCCGAGTTGCTCGAGCAATGCGCGGGTGTCGCGTTCGCGCCGAGCGTGATCGGCGAAGCCCAGCGTGCCCAGCAGCCCATGCATGCGCTGCGGGTGATGCAAGAAGACGTTCTCGGCGACGGTCTGGTTGGCTGTGAGGTTGAGTTCTTGATAGATGACGGCCACGCCGAGACGTTGCGCGTCTTTCGGCCCGTTGATCGTCACGGGTTGGCCGTCCATGAGGATCGTGCCGTGGTCGCGGGTGTGCACACCGGCGAGGATTTTGATGAGTGTGGACTTGCCGGCGCCGTTTTCACCCAGCAGCCCGACCACTTCGCCGCGATCCACGGAGAAATCCACGTTGTCCAACGCCTGCGTGCCGCCGAAGCGCTTGCTGATGGCGCGCATTTCCAACAAGATGGCCATGCGAGGGAGATTTTAGTGAAGATTGGGGAAACGCAAGCGAAAGGCGCATCGTAAGCCGACGTTGGTCGGTTGCATAGGCGAGAAGGGATGGCGACAATCGAGATGTATGAACCCCGGCGCCATCGTCCAGGTCCGCAATCGGTATTGGGTCTTGCTGCCACACCCCGACCCGAACCTGTACGCTCTGCGCCCGCTCCGCGGCACTGGGAAGCCCAAACTGGCGCGGACATGGAACTTTGGATTACCGATCGCGGCAACTCTTGGATCGGGCTGCGCGTGCAGTGCAAACTTATCAGTCCAGATGGACGGTGTAGAGAACTGCACTACTTCGTGAGTGTCAGTCGTCGCGCCGGGATGAATCCCGGGCGCTGAGCATGCGGACAAGCCGCATGCATCCCCGTTTGTTCAGCCCAGGGCGTTTACGCCTGGGTGGGTTTGCACCGTATCCCACGCCGCATGACTCTATTGACAATCCTTTCATCGGATGATATCATATAGTATAACATTATTATTACTGATAAAAATATAACTCATACCATGCTTCTGAAAAACTTTGAGGTCATCAACCACCCGGTGCGGATGCGCATCTTCCAGTCGTTGCATGGCGTCCGGCTCTCGATCAACCAGTTGGCACAAGTGTTGCCCGATGTGCCCAAGCCTTCCCTCTACCGCCACATCCACCGCATGCTGGATGCCGGGGTGGTGCAGGTGGCCGACACGCGCATGGTGAACGGCATCGAGGAGCGCTTCTTTACGTCAGCCCAGGGCCTGATAGACCCCGATGAGATCAACACCCCCGAGGGGCTGGAGAAGTTCGCCGATCATGTCAGCCTCTATGGCACCTTGGTCGCGCAGGACCTGGCGCAGTATGTGCTGAGCAAGGGCGAACCCGACTTAAACAACATTGCAGCGCGTGACTATGTGTTCTACGCCACGGAGGAAGAATTCCTGCAGGTGCGAGAAGCCATCTTCGAGCAGTTAGCGCGCTTGGAGCGAAATCCGCCCACGCCCGGCCGGGTCCAGCGTCGCATGTGGGTGATCACACACCCGCTGCGCGCGCCCCTCGTTCTCTCGACAATTCAATCGGATTCGTCTGAATCGTCAACTTCATGACCTGACACATTCGGAGTAAGTTTGAAATGTCGAACAACAATGAATATCTCGCTCTAACCAACGAAGGCAAAAACGCATGGTGGCGTTATGTGGCCGGTTTCGTATTGATCGTCATCATTTGGGCCGTTGGCTCCACGCTGCTCACCGTGCCGTTTATCGAAGACCTGTCGGCGCTCGACAAGACGCCACTTGGGTTCGCCGCATCGCTGCTCGGCTTTGCGCCGATTCTATTGGCCGTATGGTTGGTCACGGTTTTGGTTCATCGTCGCAAGTTCGGCTCGCTGATCGGGCCGGCTGGCCGCCTCAACTGGCAGCGGATCATCACCGCTTTCGTAGCGTGGATGGGGCTGATGGCAGTAGCGACTGTCATAGAGGCTGCGATCTACGGCAGCTATACTCTAAACGGTAGCTTCCTCCAAAGTTGGCCCTTTGTTTTGCTGGCTTTGCTGCTCTTGCCGATCCAGACCAGCGCCGAAGAATTCTTCTTTCGAGGCTATCTGTTGCAGGCTACGGGCCGGCTTACCCGCAACTGGGGTGTGCTTAGCGCGATCAACGGCGTGCTGTTCGTCATTCCGCACCTGGCCAACCCAGAAGCTTCCAGCGATCCGCTCACCTCGATTCTGGCATGGTTCGTGTTTGGTGCAGTCTTCACCCTGTTCACGCTCCGCAGCGGCTCTCTGGATTATGCGCTCGGCATCCATGCCGCTAATAACATCACTCTTTCCGTCGTCTTCGGCTACGAGGGAGGCGCTTTGCCCGCAAACGCGCTTTTCGTCACCTCGGAGATACACGGCGCATACGGGCTGATTTCCCTCATCATCGTTTCAGTTGTGTTGTATTGGCTGCTCTTTCGGCCGCGCAAAGCCGCTCCGAGGACAGAGGCGCCCTCGCATGCTTAACGCCGGCAATTACTTCGACGGTGCTGGGACATGAACACAACGTTCAACCCCATCCTGGATTTCCTTTCGTTTGTGCGTCGCCCGACTGCTGAAAAGACGCTGTTCTCGTTGAGGTCAAAGCTGGTCATCCTGGGCTGATTCACCTGACCAACTACATCAGCCTAATACCAACTGCCACATCAAGGCGTGCTAAATAAGGACAGGGCCTGGACGTTGTCTTTGATCCAACGCCAATCAACCAGCCTGCGAAGTGCGTCGGCGTCGTCAGCTAACGCATGCAATATCTGCTCGACTCGCTCGATTTTGGCCTCGATGGTGGCGTAGAGTTCGCCTTCAATGTGGTCACGTAGGTATTCGAAGATGCGCTCAACGGGATTCAGCTCCGGCGCATACGGCGGTTGGAAGATCACCGCACCACCAGTGCCAGTGCTAGTGCCAGCGATGGCCGTACGAACAGCCTTGGTCTTGTGAGCGGGCGCGTTGTCCCACACCACAGCATCCAAGCCGTCCGGATGTTGCTGCCAGGCGTGCACCGTCGCCAGCATGCTGTCTTGACGCAGGTTGGCCTGCCAACGCCAGCGCAGCTTGAGCCGGGTAACGTCTAATCCGAGCACCAGCCAGCGGTGGTCAAACCGCATCTGCTGCGGCTGCACCAGCTTCATGCCGACTGGACACCAGCGCCGGCGCACCTGACTATGTAAACCCACCCGCATCTCATCGCTCATGATGATCGCGCCGTCCAACCTGACGCCCGCTTGGGCCAGCTGGTAACACAGCCCCCTCTCTCCACGCCGTTTGGCGTGCTTCGTTCCGTTTGACATTGGCCGGGCGGGGCACCTTTTTGCGCAGTCCCAGCCGCGCGAACACCCCGCGCATGCCCCAGTAGGTGTATCGCACCTGGCATCGCGCTTGCACCCACGCCACGCCGTCGTGGATGCTCCGAATCTTGCCCGCGGCCGCCTCTTGCACTAGCGCGCCTTCCTGCTCTTCGCTTAGCCGCCCGCCCACATGCCGCCGCCCGCCCCAGCTATGCCCCGCGATCAATTCTGTCAATCCACCTTGGCGCAGCCATCGCACCCACGTATCGGCAGCCGTGCCACTGATTCCGCATGCTTTAGCGGCCGCGTCGGTGCTGGTGCCGCGTTTGAGTTCGTAGGCGAACTGGTAACGCCGGCGCTTCAGGCCATCCTTCTCCTGGCGATACAGGGCATACAACTGCTCGACGCTCTCAGCGATCTCAATCGGTTGTCGCGGTCGTCCTGTTCTCATACGCCAAGTTGATTTAGCACACCTTGACTCCGCAAGCGGTATTAGCGCATGGTGGTTTGGGCCGATTCTCGTCTTGCCGCAGATCGTTGGAGGATTCCTCTTCGGATACGTTCGCATCCGGCTGGGTTTCTGGTATGCAGTCTTGGCGCACATGTTGACCAACCTGCTGTATAGCCTGGGCGATGGCATGAACGCGCTTTTTGGCGAGGCGGGTGGATTCTTCCTGGCTCGCCTTGCTTGTCGTGATCTCTCTTGGTGTCGTCGTAGCTGCGTTCAGGAGGCCGCTCCTTCGTGCCCAATAGGTTCTTCGCACACGTCGCCCTCGATTTCGTGAGCTGTGAAGTTATCTTGCTTCAATCTCACTGCCGGGGATATCCCATCTATCTGGTTGACGAAAGCCTCGAGGTCTGCGGCAGCCGCCAGTCGCTCGCGAATCGCCTGTAGCACCGCGATGTGCTCCCGGCGCGTCGCCTCGGCATCCACAATTGGCGCCGGATAGTCGCTGCCGATGTGCACCCCATACATCTGCTGCTCCAGCGCGCTGAGCGTCCATGGCCGGAAGACGATCGGCGGCGGCAGTGGGCGCAGCTCCGGCACGTAGCGGTGAATGAACGTCGCGTCCGGGTCATTGTCGAAGCACTGCTTGGTGGGGTTGTAGCAGCGGATGAAGCCACGTTGGGGTTGGGTAATCGCCGCTTGCATCTGCCACTGCCAGTGGTCAATGCAGGCGTCGCCGTCCAACAGGTGCTGCATGAACCACTCTGCGCCATGCTGCCACGCTTGAAACAGGTTGATCGTAAGGAAGGTGGCGAGCATGGCGCGCATGCGGAAATTCAGCAGGCCGGTCTGCGTCAGCGCGCGCATAGCGGCGTCCACCAACGGATAGCCGGTCTCGCCGCGCCGCCAGGCCTCCAGCAGCGCTATGTTGGCGTCTTCCGGTCGGCGAACGGCGTCGAAGGGGGCATACAGGTTGACGAACTCCGCCTGCGGATAGAGCGCGAACTTCTGGATGAAGTGATCGCGCCAGCGCAGCCGGCTGGCCCATGCCTCTAGGCTTTTGCGGGTGGATGGGTTGCCCGAAAGCCAGCGCTGCCGCGCCGCCTGGATTGCCGCGCGCTGGCTAAGGCAACCGAACTTGAGGTAAGGCGATAGCCGGCTGGTGCCGTCCGCTTCGGCGAGGGAAGGGTTGGGCAGGGCGTGCCGATAGCCCTCGACGCGGCGGCTGAGGAAGTCTTCCAGCCTCCGGCGGGCTGCCGTTTCGCCGCCGGGCAGGGTCGCATGCGCCGGCGGTAGCCCCAGGTCGCCGAGCGCCGGAATGCGCTCGAAGTGGGGGATGTCCGCCGGCAAGCTGAGCTGCGGGGTAGGGATGCGCGCCGGTGGCGGGTAAAGCGGCGCCTTGCTGTGCTCGGTCCAGGCGGCTTGCCAAGCCTCGCGGTCGTACTCACCTTCGGTCTGCACGTAGTAGTTGAGAAACCAGCGCAGTTGCCAGCCCTCGGCAGCGGCAATCCGTGATAGCGTCCGGTCGCGCACTTGGCCGCTCCAGCGCTCGATGTCGGCGCTCGCATATACCGCGTTCGCGTTGACCCAACAGATGAAGCGCGGCAACGCTTCCTCGGCGCGGCCCAAGAGCAACGTCAATCGGCTGCCGCGTCGGCGGAGGTTAGTGTCAAGGTCGGCCAAGCACTCCAGCAGGAACTGCACCCGTCGGCTGCTCGACTCGCGATGGGCGAAGTGCGTCGGATCAAGGATGAACAGCGGGATGACCTGCTTGGCCTCTTGACAGGCGTGCCACAACGCGGCGTGATCGTGCACGCGCAGGTCGCGGCGAAACCAGACGATACAAGTGCGCATGGGATCGAGCGCAAGTTTACCGGCACGAAAAGGGGACTTCAGTTGCGCAAGATGCGCAACGTGCCTTCTGTGCTGCGCACCCGCAGCCGGCCATCGCCGAGTGGTTCGATGATCGGCGCGTCGCACCGATAACCTGCCAGCGTTAATTCGGCGGTAAACGCCGGTGGGTCGGTCTCGATGCGAATGCTTGTTTCGTCCGCGCTCAGCTCGATCACCTCGGCGGTCAAGTAATGAATGACAACGCCGGGTGCCGGACGCCATGCGATGGGCAGGATCGCACCGCGGCGGGCCGGCAGTCGAATCGCATGGCCGCCGAATAGCGGCGCGCCGGCATAGGCGATCGTCGTCTCGATCGGGTCGTCCTGGTAGTTCTGGACAAACAAAAACGCGCCGTCTGCGCTCTCAGACAAATGCACGTCGGCCCAATCGCTCAGCGTGAAGAGTGGCGCGCAGCCCATTCGGTTGGCCATGCGATGAACGATGTCTAAGTCGTCGAGCGTGTTGGCGGCCAGCGCCGCGCCGAGCATCATCACTCGGCCCTCGCCAAGCGATTGGACGAAGCCGGTCGTGTTGCCTTCATGGGTCGCGAAGACCTCATCGAACGCACCTGTGTAGGTCTCGATGAACGATGCCGGCACGTCCGCGTAATCGAACGCGCAAATGACGCCGGGTCGAAACGGCTCGCCACCCTTGATCTCGGTGATCCCCAGTGCGTCCTTTAGCTGCGTGCAGGGTTGGCCGTCGTTCGTCTCGACGCACATCCGCCCGACCAGGATCAAGCGTCCGCCGCGCCGGACGTAGTCCAACAGCGCCTCTTGCACGTTGGCGTCGCAGCGCCGCTCGATCATCGCCCACAGCGTAGGCATGCGCGAAGGGTCAAGTTCTGCGCGGCTTAGCTCGATCGCGTCGAACGGGCGATGGGTGAGCGCTAAACCGCGGGCGATGAAATCGAACAGAATGACTTCGCGTTGGTGGGTGAGCGCATCCGTCTCCGGCTGAGTGAGGGTGTTGTTCACCTCGGTCATGAAGTGATCGAGCGAAAAGCCGACCGTCGTCACGGTGCGCGGCCGGCTGCGAACCAGCGCCTGGCCATAGGCGGCCAGCGTGCGCGAGAGGCGCGGGTATCGCGCGTAGTGCCGGCGGGTTGTGCCGTCTTTGCGGACGGGATGCCCCCAGTCGTGCCGCCGAGTTGGGCTGATCTCCGGCGGGTTTTCGCCGTCGAAGAAGAGGTAATGATTGGTGGCACGCATGCCGCAGGCGATGCTCAGCCGGCTGTGCAGGTCGTAGAACGAGGCCTGCGCGCCGCCGAAATCCTGATTGCCGCCAGCCTGAAACTCGATCGAGAACAGCGGCTGATCTGGATTCTGCAACGCTACGGTCATCGCGTTCACCAGCAGGATGTGATGGATGTTGTCCTCGCCGATGTGGAGCGGATATACATCGGTGGCGCTGAGCATGCCCTCGATGCGCATCGCCTCGGCCAGTTGCGATAGGCCGATGGGGAAAGTCTTGCCACAGTTGCCGAAGCCATGAATGTTGATGACCGGCGGGACTTCTAGGCCGCACGCCGTTGCCACGTCGCGCAAGGAGACGGCATAGTCGCGTAGGTAGTTGCGATGGAAACGCCGGTAGTCGTCCATCACGCGCGCGGCGTAGGGTGGGGTGGGCTGTGTGAGCTGCGTTCGCAGGAAGCCGGTCAGGTCGTGCGTTGGGTAGCGCGCGGCGAGGCGTTCGCCGTAGGTCGTGCGCAGGTGAGCAGCGAAGCGATCGAGCGTGTCCGGGTTGATGTCTTTCAGGTTCTTGACCCAGTGCAACATGCCCATCTCGTTGTCGAGTTGCACCAGCACGATTCGGCCACCGCGCGTGATTTGCCGCGGCGCGAGCACGCCGAACACGGCGCGATACCACTGCTCGGCGCAAGCGCGGAAGTCGGGATGTAGGTAACTGGCGATGGCGTGCGTCTGACCGTGTTGGTCGGTCAGCATGACCTGCGGGTAACGCGCGAACACCCAAGGCGGAATGCCTTCGTTGATGGTCTCGGCCATGATGTAAGGGCCGGGACGGGCGATGATGTAGAGGCCCATACGCGCGGCTAGATCGAGGAAGCCGGCCAGGTCGCGCTGCGGATGGGTGGCGCCGTCGAAGTCGAACATGCCCTCCTCCGGCTCGTGCCACAGCCAGGGGATGTACGTCGCGACGGCGTTGAAGCCGGCTGCAAGCAGTAAGCCCAGCCGGTGCGCCCAGGCCTCCGGCGGTGTGCGGAAGTAGTGCAACTCGCCTGCCTGCAAGAACAGTGGTTCGTCGTTCAGCCAGAACAATCCGTTTGCGACTCGAAATCGTTGCATGGTGACATTCGGTAGCCGCAGGCTTCACGCCTGCGGTGCGTGCGCGACCTGAAGGTCGCGGCTACGGTGTTGTGCTCATGCCGACTCATGTGGGTAGTCGCAGGCTTCACGCCTGCGGTGCTACGGTGTTGCGCTCATGCCGACCCATGTGGGTAGTCGCAGGCTTCACGCCTGCGGCGCGTGCGCGACCTGAAGGTCGCGGCTACGGTGTTGTGCTCATACCAACCCATATGGGTAGTCGCAGGCTTCACGCCTGCGGCGCGTGCGCGACCTGAAGCGCGACCTGAAAGGTCGCGGCTACGGTGTTGTGCTCATACCAACCCATATGGGTAGTCGCAGGCTTCACGCCTGCGGCGCCTGCGCGACCTGAAGCGCGACCTGAAAGGTCGCGGCTACGGTGTTGTGCTCATACCAACCCATATGGGTAGTCGCAGGCTTCACGCCTGCGGCGCCTGCGCGACCTGAAGCGCGACCTGAAAGGTCGCGGCTACGGTGTTGTGCTCATACCAACCCATATGGGTAGTCGCAGGCTTCACGCCTGCGGCGCCTGCGCGACCTGAAGGTCGCGGCTACGGTGTTGCGCTCATGCCGACCCATGTGGGTCGCCACGGGCTTCACGCCTGCGGCGCCTGCGCGACCTGAAGGTCGCGGCTACGGTGAGGGCGACCATGCCGATCCGACGACTCGCGCGCGACGAAATGTGTGGGGATGCGGCGCGGTTCGCAGGCTGGCTCGTGTTCCAGAAAGCCGATCAAATGCCGGGTGGCCGCTGCGCCCCAGTCGAATCGCGACACGCTGACCGTGGAGAGCGACGGCTGGATGTGGCGGCTGAGCGGAATGTCGTCGAAGCCCACCACGGCAATGTCGTCCGGCGCGTGCAGGCCGTGTTCCTTCATCGCGCGCAGGAAGCCGATAGCCATCTGGTCGTTGGCGCAGAAGACGGCCTCGGGTAGGTCGCCGGAATGGATGATGGCCTGCGCGGCCTGGTATCCGGACTCTTCCGTGAAGTTGCCCGGGTGCACCGGCGTGTGCAGGCCGCACCGGTGCGCTTCGTCCAAGAACGTCTGCAGACGTTCGGCGTTGTCGAACGCGATCTGCGAGCCGGCGACGAAGTGAATCTTGCGCATGCCCTGGTCGTAGAGGTGATAGAAAGCTTCGCGGACGCCGGTTGGGTTGTCCTGCAACACCGGCAGCACAAAGTCGTTCTGCAACAGGCGATCCATCACCACGATCGGGAAGCGCTGCGACGCCAGTCGCAGGATCGTCTCGCTGGAGACCTTGGAGTCGAACACGATTGCGCCGTCTACCTGGCGATACATCAGGATGCGCCGCTCCGACCGACTGTCGGGACAGACGATGAGTTCGTAATCCGTGTTCAGAATCACGTCGTGGATGCCTTCTAGAATGGACTCGTAGAACGAGCCGCCGAAGCGGGTGATGAATACGCCGATGGTGCGCGTCTTGGCGTGCTTCAGATGGCGGGCGAAGGCATTCGGATGATAGTTCAGCTCTTTCGCAGCGCGGAGCACGCGTTCGCGGGTGGCGTCGCTGATCGCTCCGACGCCGTTCAGAGCATAGGAGGCTGTTGCGACGCTTACTTGAGCGCGTTTGGCGACGTCTCGAATTGTGGTCATAGTTTTCTACGGGTTGCGCTGCAGGCCCAGTCGTTCCAGGCCGTCGAGGATGTATTCGTGCTTCATGGTGATCCGGTAGACCAGGTCATCTTCGTAATTCGCCAGCATCAACAACGCGATGCCCTTGTCTATGCCGATCACGTCGCTGGCGTACCAGTTCTGGCTCAGGTTGTATGCGTCCTTGAAGCCATAGCGGCCTTTGAGCGGCTCGATCGAAAAGTAGTTCAGCATGGCCTGTGCGGCTTCGTTGGGCAGGAAGAGGATCGAGGCGATGGCAGCATAGGGTGGCACGGTGTCGTCCACTATGTGTTGCTTGTTGTCGTAGCCGGACGGCGGCGCGCCATACAAGCCGCTGTATCCCTTTGGACCATCGCAGGCGCTCAAGCCCCATGCCAGCGGGCCGAGCGTCTTATACCTGTCTTGCACGTCCACCGCGAAGTCGTAATGCGCGCGCGTCGCCTTTACCGAGTTGTCGAACCAGTTGACGCCCTGCCGGTCGGTGTAATCGCGAAAGTCAATCCAGGCATGGCTGAACTGGTAGGTGAACAGCGCGCCGAACCACGAGTGGATGAACGGCTCGCCGTCGCCGTAGCCGGCGCGATGGCGCTTGAAGCCGTAATACAGGCGGTCGTCGGTGGGGTAGGTGGGCGAGCCGGCAGCGAGTACGTAGAGCATCAACTGCTCGGCGTAGAAATCCCAGTGCCCCTCGAAGCCCTTCTCCGGACGATAGGCCATGCGGAACATGCGGCGCGACTCGTCCACGAACCACGGCCAGTTCACCTCACGATACAGCCGCTCGGCCTTGGCACGCGTTTCGCCGCCGAAGTATTCGCCGGCCGTCAGCACACCCATCATCAAGATGGCCGTGTCTATGCTGGAGACCTCGCTGTTCCAGGCGCGCCGGCCGGTCTGCATGTCCACGAAGTGGTAAAAGAAGCCGTTCACGCGCTCCAGGTTCAGCAGTGTGTCGAGCGTGCCATCCGCGCGCGCCTGCGCTTCCGGGCGCGTGACGTAGCCCATCTCGACGCCGATCGGGTAGGCCGTGAGCGCAAAGCCGACCGCGGCGACGCTGGAGATGCCGGGCGAGCCGGGGTAGCGGTCGCGCACCAGCCCATAGCCGGCGCTGTTCGGGTCGGTGTTGGCCTGCTCCCAGAAGAAGGCGAACGCGCCTTCCATCTCGTAGGCGACGACCTGTTCCAG
Source organism: Candidatus Roseilinea sp. (assembly GCA_025998955.1). NCBI lineage: Bacteria > Bacillati > Chloroflexota > Candidatus Thermofontia > Candidatus Roseilinea > Candidatus Roseilinea sp. The sequence continues at coordinate 1,300,084 of AP024676.1, read as the reverse complement.
TGTCGCGGCAGGTGCGACGACGCCGGTAGGCGCAGGCGCCGGTGTAATGGCGACCGGCTCGGCTGGGGCCTCTTGTCGAGCCGGCATCGCCGTAGGCGGCGGCGCGATGGGTGCGCTGCAGCCGGCCACGCAGACCGACGCGAGGAGGGCGAGGATCAGCTTCCTACTCACCGGCGATGCCCGTCCTTTCGATGGATTCGACGAACCACTTTTGCAACACAAAATACAGCACCAGCAGCGGCAGGATGTTGAGGAACGTGCCGCTCATCTTGACCGCCTCGTTCAGCCGGTCGAAGATGTTCACGGTGCCGGGCGGATACAAGTTCTCGTAGGCCTGGGCGAACTTGGAGAGCTGCAGCGGCAGCGTTTGCACCCCGCCTTCCAAAAAGACGACCATCAGGAACGTCTCGTTCCAGTACCACACGACCGAGAAGATGAACGCAATGATGTAGGCCGGCAGCGCCGACGGCATGGCGATGCTGAGGAAGATGCGCAGGTCTGATGCGCCATCCAGCCGCGCTGCTTCCTCCAACACTTTGGGCAGCGAGAGGAAAGTCTGGTAGAAGATCAGGATGAAGATTGCGCTCTTCAGGCCTTGGCCGAGACTGGCCGGCAAGATCAGCGCAAGTGGGTTGCCCAGCAGCCCCAGGTTGCGGTAGGTCAGCATCTGCGGGATGACCGTGTTCTGCGGCGGGATGATGAAGGTGGCCAAAATCAGCAGCATGATAATCCGCCGGCCCGGGAAGCGATAGCGCGCCAGCCCATAGCCGATCAGTGACGCGGTCGCCGTCTGCAACAACGACGGCGCGACGCTCGCGAAGATCGAGTTGGCGAGCGAGGCCGGATAGTTCAGCACGCGAAAGGCCTTGACGTAGTTCCCGATGTAGATCTCGTTCGGCACCCACTGCACCATCGGGTTGAGCAAATCGGAGGGGCTCTTGATGCTGGTGACGAACATGAACAGCAGGGGATAAAGGTAGACGAAGCCGATGGCGATCAGCAGGGCGTATAGGGTGAGGCTCAACACGATGCCGCGCCGCGAACGGCTGCCGAACAAGAAGGCACGCGCGCGGTCAACGAGATGTAGCCAGCGCCGGCTGTCGAGTCGAATCGTGCGTGCGTCCGTCATCGCGATCCCCGTCTCGCCCACAACATCAGGAACAGATAGACGATCACCAGCAGCGCTGCCATCGCCGCGAAATAGACGAACGCCATCGCGCTGGCGTAGCCGATGCCGCCCTGCACGGCGTAGGTCTGGTTGTAGATGTATTTGATGACGCGGTTTTCGGAGAAGTGCGAGAGCGTGATGATGGTGTAGACCGCGTTGACCAGTGTCGCCGTGGCGAGCGACGGCAGGGTGATCTTCCAGTAGGTCTCCCATGCCGAAGCCCCATCAATCGCCGCCGCCTCGTAGATGCTCCGGTCAATCTTCTGCAGGCTGGCCAGGTAGATCAGGATTTGCACGCCGGAGAACCACAGGATGAGGATGAACGACGTCAGCACGTACTCCAGCGGATTGCGCAGCGCCGATGGCAACTGCGCCAGGAAGTCGGCCACGGCTGGCACATTGGCGATGCCAGGCGCCGACGTTGCGCCTTGCTCCGCCAACTCGCGAATCACCGGCCCGCTGGTGATGACGACCGGCAGGAAGAAGATCGTGCGGAACACGCCTTTCAACTTGAAGTTCACGTTGAGGAACAGCGCGATGATCATCGAGAAGATCAGCACGATCGGCACGGCAATCAGCGTCTCGACGGCGTAACCGATCAACAGCTCGACGAAGGCGGGGTCGGTGAATAGCGCGCGGGTGTAGTTTGCCCACTCGACGAAGTCCAGCCGGATGCCGGTCACGGTGACGGTCACGCGGTGCAGGCTGTAGCGCAAAGTCTCAACCAGCGGCAGTAGGGTGAACAAGGCGAAGCCGACCAGCCACGGCAGAGCGAATCCGTAGCCGTGCAGCGCCTCGCGCGCGCGCAGGCTGAGCCGGCTGGCGGATGATGGGTGACGGTTCATGGCAGGGCCTCCCACAGTGCAGCGTCTCGTGCGCCCACGGTCTTGCCGTTGCGTGCAAAAGGTTGCGCGCTGTAATTCACGACGATGTGCTTGCCGTTGGCATACGATGTGGCGAATACGCCCTCGGCCAGCTTGCGACGAGCGACAATCTCCTGCCCGCGCACCGGCCCGAGCAGCGCGTTCATCCAGCGATAGGTGCGCCGGATCGGCTCGCCCCACTGCGCGTAGGACGAGGTGTAGATCCAGTTGGACGATGTGTTCAGCATGTTGGCCGTCGGCTCGTGCGACAGGAAGTACGACGGATACGCGCCGTAGTCCACATGGCGCAGGAGATCTTCCTGCATGTTGGGCGAGAAGTTGAGCGCCGGCCCGTAGTAGGGCACGGCGCCGGCCAGCACGATCGGCAGAAAAGGCACGGTCTCATGGGTATAGGTGTAGCCGTTGTCGTCCAGCGGCAGGTCGTAGTAGGCATGCATCCTTTCAAAAACATAGGCGTTGGGGCGGTAGAAGCCCACTCGAATTGGATGGCGCGCCAGCAGCGACCGGCAGGCTTCGGCAAATCGCTCGCGGTCGAGCAAGCGGCCTTGGGTGAAGTCGCTGTAGAGCGTTGAACCGATGCCGTCCAGCGCGAGCCCCAGGCCGGCCTGCGCGACATCTTCGGCCAGCGATGCGTAGCGCCGCTGCAGCGCATCGAAGTGGAAGTAGAAGTGCTCCTTGTTGCGGCTATGGCCCTTGATGTTGGCGCTGGTGATGGCTAGCGCTAGGTCGTTGCGCGGCGAGTAGCCCGGCTCATCGGCCAGCGCCGCCTGTGGATCGAGGTAGAGCGACAGCCGGCCGCCGCGCGCTTCGGCGTCCTCCGCCAGTGCGCGTAGCTCGTCCAGCCCGCCCAGCGCGCGCTCGGTTGCCAGCCGCACCGGTGGCATGCTCGATGCCCCCAGCGGCTGCCAGCCGTAGACGATCACTTCAGGGTTGGCAACATTTAGATCGGCGAGGATCTGCCGCGCCTGTTGGAAAGTCGTCATCGGCACGAAGCGATGCCACAGCAGAATCTTCTCCTTGTCGCCGCCCAGAAACTCCAGTCGGATGCCGATATTGGCGCCCGGATCGAGCCGCTGCTGCAGCGCGCCGCGCTCGATGAGATAGGCGCGGTAGCTGTGCGCCATGCCGACATAGTCGGCGTCGGCGCCGGCCAGGAAGCGATAGCGAATCGCCACGTCAACTGCGTTGGTCTGTGGCTGCACGGTAATGACGCCTGCGCCGGAGCGGTTGGTGGCTTGGAAGTAGCTCTCGTTGTAGATGAAGGCGTTGTAGGCAAAGTTGAAGTTGGTGATGATGCCGGCGGGATGCGCATGCAATTCCGCGTAAGGCGCGCCGCGTTCGACGACGGCCACGAAAGCGTTGCGCCCCTCGCCGTGCACCATGCCGAAGACGGGCAGGGAGATCGGATAGGGACGCTTGATGGTCGGGTCGAGCGGCAGGGCGCCGATCATGCCGAGGTCGGGGCCGTAGTAGCGCCCGTAGAACATGTTGCGAGCTTTGGTCGAATCGGCGAAGCGAATCAAGCTGCCCACGCCGTCGGGCAGGAAGAAGTAGCCAGGGACGCTACTACCGCGCGTCGCACCGAGGAACGGATACACATACAACAGGCCCAGCCTGAAGTTGGGATCGTCCTGGCGAATGGCGCTGAACGGTGCTTCGACGCTCACGCCGTCGGTCTCTAGCCGCACAGCCACGCCGACGGTGATGCCGACTTCGGTAAACCTGACCGTTGCCGAAATGCCTTGTGCGATAGGCTGTACGTCCAGCGTGTGCTCGGCATTGGTGATCGAGATGCGCCGGCTAATTGCCTTGCTGATCGTGTTTCGATCCAAATACTCGATGCTGATGCCGCTTTGTGCGAAGGCCAGCCACGAGCGATTCAGCCGATCGTCCGGCCCTTTCTCGTCGAGCGTAGCGTGCCACACATAGCCGTTGCGCTTGTCGGCGACTTTGAAGCCCAGCGTGGCGAAGTCCATATAGAGCCGGAAGGATGCGTTCTCGGCGACCAGCCGGTAAGACGGCGGGATGTTGGTTGAGCGAGTCGCGCCCAAGGCGGGCTGCCCAGCCTGGAACATCCCGGCCGCAAACAGGATCGCAACCATCAGCCGCCGGAGCGTGCCGGCACAAGCCACAGCAAAGCCACTAGCCACGCAACCCTACCTCCTGAACGATGGCCGAGATGAACTCGAACAGTTGGTCGAAGAGCACATACAGGATGTAGCCGGTGAGCATGAACATCGTCATCGTGAACAGGGTGATGAGGATGTTGCGCACCGTCTCGGAGAGCGTGTAGTTGTGAATCTCCTTGACCATCAAGAAGAGCATCAGCCCGACCCAGAACCACACCACGCCGGTCGCGAATTCGTAGAGGAAGACCTCGTTGAGCGTCAGCGCGTTTGAGAGCAGCGCGATCGGTAGGGCGAACAGCGCATACGGAAACAGGCTGTAAGCCGTGCCAATGACCACGTCGCGCAGCCGGCCTTCACCGTCGCTGATGGTGGACACCAGGTAGTTCGCGATGTTCCACAACACCAGCGCGATGACGACGTAGGCCGCTTCCACCTCCACGCGGATGTCGGTCGGGTTGGCATATGGGCTGAAGATGAAGCTGGTCAGGTAGAGTGACGCAATGCGGACGACGACTACCCAGGCGTATAGGATGAACGCGAAAGTCAGGCTGCCGCGCTGTCTGGCTTTGATGTAGTAGAAGCTGTCAGCCGGTTGTTTGATGAAGCGAAAGAGGAAGACGAAATCGTCCACCAGCCTGACGCGGCGAAGCGCGCCGAGTTGCCGACGCAGCGGTTCCAGCCAGTGATGGCGTCGCTGCAGCCGGTTAAAGGCGCTGACGGCGACCCACAGGCCAAAGGCGCCGATCATTGCATTGGCCAGGTAGCGTTGCAGCACAGCGTTGCGCAATTCCCAGAACGCTTGTGAGTAGCCGTTGCGATCCTCGGCGTAGCGATAGGTGGACAGCGCCTGCGCGTAGTCGCCTCGTTTGTAGTGCGCATCGGCGATGGCCTGATATGCCATGATGAACAGGCCGTTGTACTTCAACACGTCCTCGAAGTAAGGCTGCGCCTCCGTATACAACCCCTCCATGTACAGCCGCACGCCGTCGTGAACGCGGCGGGCGAAATCCGTCACCTGATACACGACGATGGCGTTCTTATCCTTGTCCAGCACGTAGAGCTGGTCTCCGATACGCTCGATGGCGGTGGGGTTGCTCAGTGTGCCCAGGCGCTGCTCGCCGCGATCCGATGCGCCGAACTTGAACAGCAGCGTGCCGTTCAGGTCGTATTCGTAAATGTGCCCGTTCGCGTCCACTGCCAGCAACAATCCCTCGTCGCTCACCTGTACATCGCGGAAGGTGGTCGAGCCATAGACGCCGTGGAAGAGGTTGCGCCCGTTGATCGTGAATTTGCGCAGGCTGCGGTCGCGGGCCGTGCCGGCGGTGATGGTGTACACCAGCGAGCGCCGGTCAATCGCCACGTTGGAGGGTGAGGCGGCTTCGGTTTTGACGAACTGCTCCAGTTGCTCGCGGGTGAGGAACAACCGCTGCAGGATCATCTTGAGCGACATCTCGGCGGTGTTGGCCGCGAAGTAGCCGATGAAGTTGCCCTCGGTATTCATCAGCGCCAGGCCGTCCACCGATCCTTCGCTGACAACGTAGAGGTTCTTGCGCGCGTCCACGGCCAGCTTGCGCGGTAGGAACTGCCGGTGCTTACCGAACAGCGGCTCGGCCGGCCGGCCAAACGCCCGGCGCAACCGGCCGTCCGGCTCGAAGATGACGACGGTCTCATTGCCGGCATCCGCCACATACACGACGCCGTCTTCATCCACCGTCACGCCGGTGGGCGACTTCAGCACGCCTTGACCCAGCTCGCCGACGACTTCCAGGTCGCGCAGCTTGAGGATACGGCCGTTGCCGGTGTCGGCGAGGTAGAGCGTGCCGTCCGGCGCGAAGAACATGTCCTCCGGCGCGGATACGGGCAGGTCCACCTCGGCGACCGGAATGTAAGCGTCCTGCGTCAGGAACAGCCGACCGCCCGGCCCCATCGCCCACGTGGTGTAGGGCGTGAGCGCATGTGCAGGCAGCACAGCACCCACCAACCAGACGACGATCAGCAACGCCAGCGACGCCTTCTTCATTTCAACCCCGAATGCGACATAGTGCTCATCACCTGGCTTTGCAGGATGAGGAACATGATCAAGTTCGGCAGGAACATGATCAGCGCGGCGGCTGCGGCGATGCCCTGACCGGCCACTACATTCGCGCCGGTCGCCGTGGTGGCAGTGAGCGTGCTCAGATAAAAGGCGAACGTCTTCAGGCTCTCGTTGTTGACGTATAGCGTCGAGGTCTCGGCGTTGTTCCAAGCTGCTTGAAAGGTGAGGATGGCGATGGTGGCGATGGCCGGCCGGATCATGGGCAGCACGATCTGCCAGTAGATGCGCAGGTCGGATGCGCCGTCAATTTGCGCCGCTTCGATCGTCTCGTCGGGGATGCCGTCAATGAACTGCTTGATCAGGAACAGCCCGACCGGCATGGCCAACACCGGCAGGATGTGCACCAGGAAGGTGTCCAGCAGGTTCAGCCGTTCGATTACCAAGAAGCGCGGGATGGTCACGGCGATCGGCACGAACATCAGCGCCACGGTGTTGATGGCGAACAGCGTTTGCTTGAGCTTGAAGCGCTTCTTGGACAGGGCGAAGGCCGCCGTGCTGGAGACGAAGATGGACGCCGCGATGGTGACCAGCGTGACGAGAATACTGTTGAAGAGATAGCGGCTGATCGGCACGCCCGAGTTCGACATCATCGAGAACAGGTCGGTGAAGTTCTTCAGCGTAGGGTTGATCACGAAGAAGCGCGGCGGGTAGGCAAACAGCTCGTCGGGCGGCTTGAAGGCGTTCGAGAAGATGAACGCGATGGGCAGCAGCATCACCACGGTCAGCGGCAGCAGCAGGACGTAGAACTTGATCTGGCTGACGTGAAAACCGCGCGGGTTGATGCCGCGGTTATACACACCGGTATATCGGCGAAGCCAGTGGCGTTTCTGCGTCACGCGCATCGTTCAGCCCTCGCTTGCAAACAGCCGGTTGGCCAGCCGCGTGAAGAACAGCACCATCAGCAGCAACACCACCGACACCGCAGCGGCGTAGCCCATCTCGTAGCGCAAGAAGCCGTAATCCTCGATGTGGTTGACGATCAACTGGCCGGCATATTGCGGCGTGGGGTTGCTGCCCGAAAGCGTCATGCCGATGGCTCCGGCCTGAAACGTGCCCACGATCGCCATCACCGCACCGAACAACATCTGTGGCTTCATCGAAGGGATGGTGATGTAAAAGATCTCCTGCAGGCGGTTGCTCACGCCATCAATGCTGGCCGCCTCGTATAGGTCCGGGTTGGTCTCCAGGATGCCGGCCAACATGGCCAAGAAGCCGATGCCCATGCTGCTCCACAGTGTCACCACGATCATGATCGTCATCAGGTACTGCGGCGATTGCAGCCACTGGATTGGCTCCTGGATCAGCCCGAGGCCGAGCAAGAAGCTGTTCAGATAGCCGGTTTGGTCGCCGCTGAACAACGTCTTCCACACCACCGCCATTGCCACTGCCGAGGTCATGGCCGGCGAGTACAGGATGAGCGCAAAGAACGTGCGCGGCAGCCGCGGGAGTTGCGCCAGCACCCACGCCAGGAAGAACGCCAACGCATAGCCGCCCGGCCCGACGATCACGGCGAACTGGATGGTGTTGGGCAACACGTAGCGCATGAACGTGTCGTCCTGGGTAAGCAGCGTGATGTAGTTGCGCAGGCCGATGAAACGCGGTGGTTGAACGGCGTCAAAGAACGTGAACGACAAGCCGATGGCCGCAGCCACCGGCACCACGATGAACGTGAAGAACAGCACAGCGTACATCGCGACGAAGGCGTAGGCGCTGCCTTCGCGATTCAGCCATCGTTGGAGCCCGGCTTGGCGGCGTTGTATCGGAATCGGCTCAGCCCTAATTGGTCGCGCTTCGATTTGCACGGTCCATCCACCCCTTGACCGTCTCGATGGTCGGAATCTTGAATTGCTTCACTCGTTGGCCGTCTTTCAAGTAGCCGAACTCTTCCATCTTGCGCGCGATCTCCCGGTTGATGGTGATCACGGCGTTGTCAATCGCCACGCGCGGGTTCGCGCCTTCAAAGACGATGCGGTTCCACACGTTGCTTAGCTCGCGCTCCTGCATGTAGCTGCCGGGCAGCCGGATCGGCTCTTGCAGCCACTGCCACTGCTCCAGAATGACCGACTTGTGCTCCTGCGGGATGGGCAATTCGGCGAACGCTTGCAGGTTGGCCGAGTTCCACAAATACTCGCGGCCGTAGTTCAAGATCAGCCGTTCTTGAAACTCCACTTGCGTCTCGGTGGACATCCACCATTTCAAAAACGCCCAGCCCTCGCGCGGCTTGTCGGTGTTGGCGAACATCAGGCTCGCCTGTGCTGATCCGGTCGCGTAGCGGTTCTGCGTCCCATCGGCCAGCACCGTGGCCGGGTACAGGTCAATCGCCCACAGCCCCTCCAGCTCCGGCGCAGCGGTCATCAACTTGATGTATGTCTCGAAGTTGGACACCCCGATCGGAATCGTGCCGTAACGGAAGCTCTCGTAGAAGCTGGCCGTGGTCAGCGGCATGCCGTAGATGGTGAAGCTCTCGGCCATGAATTTGACGGCGGCGATCGCCTCTTCCGTTTGCAGGCTGGAGGCGAAACCCTCATCGGCGTAGAGCTTGGCTCCGTGGTTGAACAGATACGGCGCGGTGACCAGATAGCCTCGCAACCCAGATCCGCCGGAGAGGGGCGCGTTGTAGTTCATGCCATAGCGCTGCAGCACCGGCAGAACCTCGATGACTTCGTTCCACGTGCGCGGCACAGGCAGACCCAGCGAATCGAGAATGTCTTTGCGGTAGTACGTCACCCAGAAGTCCTGCGTCTCTGGAATGGCATAGACCGAGTCGTTGATGATGTAGCTCAGCAGCGCGCCCGGCGTGTAGATGCGGATGAAAGCATCGAAGTCCTCGAACGAGCGCAGGTCGTAGAGCGCGTTGCGGATGGCCAACTCGTAGGGGATGTGCGTGCTAACGCCCAACGCCACGTCGGGCTGAATGCCGGCGGCGTTGGCCAGCACCAGCTTCGACTCATCCGGCATGAGTGAGAATTTCACCCGAATGCCGGTGTGTGGTGTGAACGACTCGTCGGCCATGAGCTGCAGCAAGTCCACGTATTGCCGGGGCCGATTGACCCACACCTCCAGCTCGTCGGCCTGCGCGCCGATGGATTGATATGGGTCGGGCTGGAAGGAGCGCAAGAAGCGCTTCACGTCTTCGAACAGTGCGAAGTGCAGCGGCGCATCCGCCGGCGGCGGGCGCATATCCGGCGCGTGGATGATGATCTTGTCCAGCGCCAGCGGCTGGTTCTGTAACAGCGGCAGGAGCGAGCCCAGTAACTGCGCCGCCGAGCCCGGTCCTTCGGAGAAGCGCCCCATATGCACCGGAATTTTGTCCGGGTCTTGCAGCAGAAACGCCAGGTTATCAATCGCCATCTGGTAGGTCAACACCTCCGGCGAAGGGCGACCTTGATTGGCGTCGAGCAAGATCTGTTTGTCGGCGATCAGGTTGCGGCGAATGACGTCCAAGCGCTCGCGGATGTCGGGGATGTAATCGGAGATCACCCACTCCTTGAACGGGTCCACCTGATTGCCGGTCAGCTTTTTGATCTCTAGCGCCAGTGCGTTGATGTCGAGCAGCGCTTTCTGGATCGTTTGGATCGCCGGCAGGTAAGGCGCGTTGGTCGCCTCGATGCCGAGCACATTTTGCCCACGGCGCAGGAAGAGCTTGTAGGGTGTCTCGCCGCCCAATGTGACGTGCGTCCAATCCGGCGTGTAAGGGAACGGCACGGCGTTCAGCTCGGCGAAGGGTGTTTCGCCGTTCACCGTGATGCGCCGGAAGACGGTGAAGTTGTTGCGCGTATTTTGCAGCGCGTGAAAGGTGATGGCATACAAGCCATCTGCCGGCACGTCGAACGCATAGTACACTGCGCTGCCGCTTTTTTGCCAACTTTCGCCGCCCAGCGCATTCAGCAGCAGGCGATAGGTATCGTAAGGAGTAACCTTCAGGCTGCGACTGCTGATCGGCCGGGCGGCGGTGTCGTTCTTGTAGCTGGGATACTCGGCCTCCAGCGTGAGGAGCACGCCGCGGGCGTCCGGCGCCGATTGCGCGGCCAGATACTCGCGGTAGGCGGGGTAGGGCGCAAAGCGCGCGAGGGTGATGCTGCCCAGGTACAGTGTGCCCTTCGTGAGCGTGAACTCGAAGCGATGCTCGCCCGCCGACAACGGTATTCGCAGTGGGTAGGGTTGGCTGAAGTGGATGTCGCGCGCCGCGACGCGTTCCCATTGCACGCGCCGCTCTTGGCGGATGAGCGCGTCGTTGCCGTAGCGGTCCTTGGGGAAGGCGTTGGCGCTATTCTGGTAGAAGACCGGAAAGCTGATCCGCCGCAGATCGCTGAGCAGGAGGGCGTCATTGATCCGCAGCGCACCTTCCGGCGTGTTCATCTTCAGCGGCGCGCCGGCCGCATCGAAGCTGATCGTGTAGTCGCCGGACTCCGGCACGACGACGCGAAAGCGCACCCGGTCGCCTTGTCGCAGCAGCACGCTGGGCTTGGGGTATTGGCGGGCAATGGCATCATCGGCCAGGGGCAATCCAAAGCTACTGGCAGCGACCTCAATGATAGTTGGTGGTGGGTCGGCCGATGGCAGCGAAGCCGGTGGGTTGCCGGTGTGCCCCGACGCCTGCACCGGCAGCGCAGCAGCCAGCATCACTGCTACGCAAGCGATGATGCGCATCATCCACTTGCTGTGGGCCGGCGATAGCGCCTGCTGCGTGAGTCTTGGGCGCATGCGCAGAGTGTACCGAAAGAGGGGGAAGCGCCGGCTGTCTGGGGCGCTCCCCCTCCGACGATCATTTGCCGAGTTCGGCGCGAGCTTCGCTTAGGATCTTGTTAGCGAATTCCTCCAGCTTGGGCGCATAGTCCTCGTACTTGAACCGGCCTGAGTTGGCGAAGTTGAACATGTACCACATGTTCACGTCCTTGTCGTCACCGATGTCAATGCCGGGCTTGCCCTCCCAGCGCGCGTTGATGTATCCAGGCACGATCTTCGCCAACGACTCGAGCACGCTGTTGTCGAGATTGGCCATCGCCTTGCGGATGCCAGGCTTGTCCTTGATAAACGACATGTATAGCTCGATGGACTGCTCATCCACCGAGACCGGCATCTTGGTGGGCACCTGGCCGGCAGCTTTGGCCAGCTCGGCCTCCTTGGCGTAGGCGGCCTTCGAGAAGCCCATCCACTTCGCAAAGTCGTAGGCGGCTTTGAGGTTCTTCGTCGCCTTCGAGATCACGACGATGTCGGCCACCAGCGCTTGCTTGCCGCCCGGGATGCCGATGAAGTCCCAGTCGAACGGTGCGTTTTGCGAGTAGCCGGGGATGGACCATCCGCCGTCCCAGCGCACGGCGAACTCGTTGTTCAGGAACATCCAGCTTTCGGTGGACTTGAAGTTCGCCTTCTGCGCATCGGTCAACCCCGCCCAGCTGTAGCTCAGCATCTCGCCGGCCTTGGCGACGGCTGCTTTGAAGGCGGCAGAGTTGTAATTCATCTTCTCGCCGTCGAAGCTGAACCAGCCGAGCTGGCCGTCCTGTGTGTTCGGATACCAGCCCATGATCGGCTCGAGCTCATCCAGCCCGACGACGGCCTTCTGCGGGTTGTGGACCGCTGTCACCGCCTTGAAAAAGTCCTCCACCGAAACGCCGTACTCCGGCGCGTCGAGGTTGGCGGCTTCGAACAGATCCTTGTTGACGAAGTAGCCCATGACGAAGTGCGCCACGGGCAGGCCCAACACTTTGCCGTTGTAGGTCACCGCATCCTTCAAAACCTGCGGCACGTCCTTCCAGTCGGGGTCGTCTTTGACCAGATCGGTCAGGTCCGCCGTCCAGCCGTTCTTGACGTAGAGCGGTGTGTTGTCCGCCATGAAGACGTCCGGCAATGCACCCTTCGCTGCATAGCTGGTCAGCTTCTCATCCCAGCGCCCTTCTCCGGACATGTCCACGAACTCGATCGTGACGTTGGGGTTCAATTCCGTGTAAGCTTTCACCAACTGTCGCTGGAGGTTGTTTTCTTCTTCCGTGCCGAGGTTCCAGTTGGCGTAGCGAATGGTGATGCGCTCGGCCGGTGGCGCAGCGGTGGGTTGTGCGGGTGCCTCCGGCTGTGGCGTTGCCGGTTGTTCAGCGGGGGGCGCCGGCGGCGCAGCCGGGGCAGCCGGTTGTGGTGGTGCGGCGCAGGCAGCAATGGCGGTCGTCAGAATCAAGGCCAGCGTCGGCTTGAGGAAAGGAAGTCTTAACTGCATGGTTCGCCTCCTCTTGCGCTTTTGTGATCGGGATAACCAGTCAACATGAGAAGATTCGAATTGGTGCCAGGTTCATCGGGTGTCTCTGCTCAATCGGCCCTCCTTTTTACGCCGTTCGTGCTTGCTACCGACATCAAACGGCGATGGCGAAAACTGAAACGTTTAAGCGGAGCGATCAAGGTGAATTTTGCGCAGGTGAAACGTTTCATCTGCGAGCAAAGTACTACATGCGCTGATCTTTGTCAAGGCGGTTAACTCGTCACCCGCACATCCTGTCCCTGTCGTGGCTGCCTTTGCCACCCAAGCCGGCACATTACCGGATTTGCGCCGGTCTGCATATGATCAATGACGCTCAATAGGAAGAACCCGACGATAGCGATGCCCAGCGCGACCCAGAATTCCGGCGCTGCGAAGTCGGGCAGGATGTTCTGCTCGCGAATGGGTATGGGCTTGCCGTGGCGATCCAGCGCCGTCTCGACCACTTCCTTCCAGGGCCAGATCTTGCGTAGCGAGCCGACCATGAACCCCATGAGCGCCGCCACGGCGATGTTGTGATAGTTCCGAAGCAGCCAACTCAACACCCGGACGAAGCCTGCCAGGCCGATCACGGCACCGAGTGCAACCGGAACGACTGCCAGCAGATTTAGGTCTGCCACGGCGTCGAGCACGTAGGCGTACTGACCCAAGATGAGCAAGATGAACGATCCCGAGATGCCGGGCAGAATCATGGCCATGATCGCCAGCGCGCCACTGAGGAAGAGCGTGATCGGGTCGTGGGGCATCTTCAGCGGCACCAGCCCGACGATGATGTAGGCCGCGATCGTGCCGCCGGCCAGCGCCGCTACTGCCCCACGCGTCCATCGCACCGTGGTGCCCACCGCAATGATCGAGGCGACGATGAGGCCGAAGAAGAAGGCGAAGAGATATACCGTCTGGTATTCCAGCAGGTAGCGCATCACCCGCGCCATCCCGAGCACCGCTACGCCGATGCCGGCGACCAAGGGAATGAGGAAGCCCCAAGGGATCGCGCTTAGCGCTGCGCGCCAGCGCCCTTGTCCGAGAAGCCGGAGCACCTGGAAGTTGAACGCCTTGATCGCCGACAGCAGATGTTCGTAGATGCCCATGATGAAGGCCATCGTGCCTCCTGATACGCCGGGGATCAGGTCGGCAATACCCATCACGATCCCGGTGACGAAGAGGCGGAGCATCGAGAATGAACGAGTTGCGGTGTTTGGTTCTTGCATAGCAATGGGCTCCGTATGTCGCTAAATAAAACGCGCGTCCTCGTCGGACGCCGCGCGGCAGTATACCGCTCTCATCGGTCTACCCCGTCAATTCCTGCTAATCCTGTGAATCCTGTCAAGCGCACCAACGCGCGGTGCAGGTCGGCGCCGGAGGTGAAGTGGATGCCGTGCATGCCCAGCGCCTGGGCCGCGGCCACGTTCTCCGGCACGTCGTCTACGAAGATGCTTTCTTCGGAGCGCACGCCCAGCCGCATCAGCGCGCGCCGGAAGATCTCCGGGTCGGGTTTCTTCACACCCTCCTCGCCGCTGAACACGAGGATGTCGAACAGTTCGCCGTCGAGCTTGTCTGCAAACCTCCTGCGCGCGTCGGACATAGCGTTGCTGATCACGCCGGTCTTGTAACGCGTATGCAACGACCGGATCAGTGCCAGCAGCGACTCATCGAACGTATCGCCGCGCCAGAAGTCTGCTTGAAGCCGGCGCAGCTCATCGGCATCGAGGCCGAGCGTCGCGGCGACGTGCGCCCAGACGTCGGCCGTCGTCACCTGGCCGACCTGGGCAGCTTGTCCGATCGGGCTGTTGAAGAAGAGGTCTTGCAACTCCCAGTCGCGCATGCCGAAGCGGCGCTCCCACCTGCGGCGCGGCTCGAGATCGGTCGTGCGCACGAGCACGCCACCCAAGTCGAAGAAGACGGCAGTGATCGCCGGTGATGAAGCGTTCATTTATCGAGCAGTTCGAATCGTAGCGCGATGTCGCTTTGCAAAGGTTCGGGCAAGGTAACGATCAAGTTGCGTCCCGTCGTTGGCAGGGTCTGCGTCAGCACCGGCCGGCCTGGCCATGGGTCCCACCAGACGACGCGATAGTTTCCGGGCGTCATGTTGGGGATGTTGATCGGGCCGGCGACCGGCTCGATGGTCACGCCATCCACCACGTTGCGCCAGGTGTGCCGACGGTTGTGAATCCACAGATGCCCGCGCCCGGCGACGCGATCCACTTGTCCGATGACGCGCAGATCGCGGTGTGAAGCCGTCGCCTGCGCGTCGGCGTAGCGGCCGTTCGTCAGCGGGATGCCGTCCATGAAATCGCGAAACGCCTTGAAGTGGAAGTACAGGTTGTGCCGGCGAATGTTCTCCGGGTCCCAGTACAGCTCGTACAAGCCGCCTGGGTTGATTTGGCCCCAGATGAAGTTGTGCAACCACACGCCCCGCGTGTCTCGGCTCTGGTCGTGCTCGCGGTCGCCGCGGTAGTCGCGCGCGTCGCCGATCGCCACCTCGCCGCGGGTGACGGGTTTGCCCGGGCCGGAGAGGACGCGTCCGCCGATTGCCATGCTGTAGGCAGTGGTCAGTTGTGCGCTGTCGTGGTCCAGGCGCGTCAGGTCGAATTCGCCGTTGATATGAACTCGGCGGCCGTCGGGGCCGATCAACTCCACGTCGTCAATCCACGCGTTGCCGCCGATGCCGAAGCTGTTCTGGAAGAAGATCGCCAGCGCGTGCGTTTTGTCGTCGGTGATGATCAGGCGTGCATCGAGCGGCGCCGGCTTGCCTTCTGCGGTGTAGCGACTTTCGAACGTGCGCCAGTCGTACGTGCCGGCCGGTGCAGAACACGCGAAGGGTCGGCCCGACGGCGCAGCGGGAACGACGTTGGCACGATCTTCGAGGATCCACAGCAGGCGCGGCCCGGCCAAGCTGTCGGGTTCGCCGTAGGTGCATCGGCCGTTGAACCCCTCGGCCTTCATCCGATAGCGGATCACCCACTCGCCGCGCCCGCGGATCGTGAGCCAGCGCGGCGTGCCGCCCGCGGTGTGGAATTGGGTGTTGCCGGGGATGCGCACCGAGTGCCCCTGCCCGCCGGACACATAGGCAGGTCGTCGCTCGAAGCTGAGCGGCGCGCCGATGTTCTGTGCCCAGCCGGCCACGGTGGCGCCGCAGCAGGCATAGGCGTGGATGTCGGCGTAGTCCATGTGGGGATAGGCCGGATTGCCCCAGAACTCGGCGATCGGGAAGCTGTGCCAATGCGAAGTCGTCACGAGATGTGGGTGCGCATCGTTCCCGTGCATGAACGCACCGAAGGCGTTGGCTTGCGCGTAGTGATTGCCGTTGTATGGGTCGCCTTCGTTGATCAGCTCCCAGGAATGCACCGCCCGCGAGTAACCCCAGCGCGCGATGAGGTAGCGCCAGAAGTACTCGTGGAAGCGGCGCACGGCGGTGTTGGGCGCAGCGTAGAAGCGATTGTTGTCCAACTCGTAATAGCTCCCCACCGGCTTGCCGTCGGCGTCAATGTGATTGGCAATCCAATCGTTCTTCTCCAACACCACCGGCCGGATGGTCACACCGTGTGCCTCTGCCGCCTGCAAGTAGTGATCCCACAACCAGGAAGGTTGCTGGTCGAAATAGAGGTGATAGGCAAAACGATTTTTGCGCAGCACTTCGGGGCCGCTCGGCTTGCCACCGGCCAGCTCGCGGATCGAAACCTCGTCCACGAACGCCTGGCCGCCGGTGGTGTTCTCTAGGATCAGGTAGAGGTTGTCCAAGAAGAATTCGTCCGGGCGCGTGGTGAACGTTGCCGTCACCGTGATCCAACCGGGCGTTGATCCGTTGACGTAGTCCAACAGGCGCGTGGACTGCAGCTCGGTCGCCGCAGGTTCGGCGCAGCGCTCGCCCAGCCAGCCTCCCCTGCGCATCGTCAGCCCGTATCGCGGATAGGCGTTGTCGCGCGGGCCGCTGACGTCCGTCGTTTTGGCGCGGACGCTCAGTTGATACGTCGTGTTGGGCCGTACGGCGACGCGACCGCCAAATCCCTGGAACATGCAGGGATTGCGCCGGCCGTCCAAGCCGGGGTCGGGATAGTCCCACAAGCGCAGCGACACGAGATGGCCGGAGTAGGCGTGCGTGTAGGTGAGGCTCGAGGCGTTGAAGTAGCCGCCTTCGCCGGGCAGGTGATGCGAGTGCCACGGATTCCACGGCGCCATATAGATGCTCGCGCCGGACATCCACACGCGCACGAAGTTCACGCGGCCGGCGGCGAGGCGTTGCATCACAGCGTCCGCGTGATAAGCGCCGGAGAAGCCTTCGCCGTGGCCGACGCCGATGAAAGGCGTGCCGTCCGAATACTCGAAGTAGCCGCGATCGGTCGGGCTCACGCGAATGAAGCCGTGATTGTGCGGCGCGGTGGATGGCGCTACGGTGAACGTGCCCTCGCGGCTTTGCACCACGCCGGACGCATCCATCGCGCGCACACGGTAACGCCACATTCCTGTCCGCTGTGGCGCGAAGCGCACCTTCCACACCGGCTCACCCTGCGGGTAGAGCCATTCTTGACCTTCGCAGCCATCCGCCGGATGGCCGCCGATGCACCGTCGTTCGTAGTCCTGGTAGAGGAAGCCGGGCTGAACGATGGTCGTTGCCCAGTCGTCCGGGCTGAACAGCCCTTCGACCGTGATGCCCACGCCGGCTGGCACGCCGGGCGGAGGCGCGGGGTCATACGGGAAGTAGGGGTTCGTGGCGACCGAACCGCCGATGCCGAATGTGAGTTCGAACTTCTCATACAGGCCGACGCGGTCCGCGCTCGCCTGTAAGGCCTCGATTCGCATGCGCGGCTGTGCTGCTGCCGGGCGTCCCGACGTGAGGATGCCGGTCGCGATCAGCGCAACGCTCAGGAGCGCGTGGATTGCCTGCCGGTCGGTGATGGCACGCGTCGGTGCTCGCACAGTAAGAGAGTCGGCATTGCGCTCACTTTCCGCCGTGGCCGGTGCTGCGTTCGCCCCGTCGTTTGTTGCTCAACTCGGTTAGCGCCACTGCGCGTAGGGTGATGCGGCGACGATGCCTACCGTCGGCCTGAGCGTCGGGGTAGTGCTGCTGACCGTCGCGTTGGGATTGTTGTTCCCTAGATAGTTGATCAGCGCGGTTCGGTCGGCAGCGTCTATGGCCCGCCCGATGAAGCGCTCGATCAACCGGTCCACGGCTTGCGTCGCCGTCGTCGGCCCGCCGATCAGCGCATCGAGCGCTGCGTTGGCCGGTGCGCTGTTGGTTTGCGTTTGGCTGCCGAAGTAACGGTTGACCAGCGCATTCGCCATCGTCCAACGCCCGAAGACCTGGTTGGTGTTCCACCAGGCGATGCGCACGTCGGGCAGGCCGGTCGGCGCGGAGAACTCGAACAGCTTTTGGCCGAGCATTTCGATCTGCCCTTCGAAGAAGCGCGCGCCGAGCGGATCGCTCCAGTCGTCCGGCAGGAAGTTGACCATCGTCGTCAGTCCCATGGCGCGCATGGTGGAGATGAAGAACTCGAATGGGCGCTTCACTTTTTGTCCCCAACTCGCCGCGAACTTGGGGTGCAGTAAGATGGCGCGCAGCGTCGCACGGATGTCGCCTTGCGATGCGATGAACGCCTGCGCACCGGCCTCCACTGCATCCGGGCAGAATTCATTCGGGAAGTCGCTGATGAAGCGCCGGCATAGCTTGAACGAGATGAAGTAGGCAGTGCTGGGGTGCGCCGCCAGGATGTCGAGCAGCATCTCACCCTGCTCGATGCCGCCGTAAGGGAAGTGATAGTAGTCGTCGTTGCCCAGCCAGAGCCGCTTCTCCAACCAATGGTGGGACGGCCATGACCGCCCATCGTTGAAGCGGAATTCCTCGTTCGGGGTGCCCATCGTCGTCCAGCCGCTCAGGATTTGCGCTGCAACATGCACATCCTCCTCGGTGTAGTTGGGCTTCTTCAGATAGTCCGGCCCGGGTACATAGCTGTAGCTGCCCACCGTGTGTAACTCCATCAGCTCGCGCGCGTAGTTCTCGTTCGGGTTGCTGCCATCGCTATAGGTGTTGCTGAGGAAGTGGAGCATGCTCGGACTCTTCGCGCTTGCGCCGATCAGGTCGCGAAAGTTGCCCAGCGCGTGCTGCCGGATGACGTGGTGATCCTCCCAATACTTCAAGTGGCTCTGGAAGTTCGTCTGCAGGTGATTGGTCCAAAAGTCCACCATCACCTCGAAGAGCTGGCGTTTGCTCAGCAACGCGCGCGCGTAGGTCGTCGTCCACAGGTAGCGCTGCAGATTGGTGTTCGGCCAGCCGTTGGCGGCGCGATTGGCAGCGCGGTATTGCTCGATCTCGGCCAACGTGGCGTAGGTAGGAGGGACGGTCGTTCCTTGGGGGTCGGTACGGCTAAGGCCGGCGATGTAGGCCTCGCAGGCCGAGTCATCAATGGATTCGTAGTTCAGTTGCTGGTCCACGAACGCCGTGAGGTCGAAGCTACTGATCGCGGCGATGTCTTCTGGCCGTGGACCGAAGCATATCCGGTTGTAGGCTAGCCGCGCCAGCGAGGGCGCAGCGCCCGGCGGCGTCGTGGGGTTCATTGGGTTCATCGTCTCACCATAGGAATCAGTGCCCGCGGTATGAGCGTGACGGTCGTATCGCCGTAGATGGCAGTGTAGATGCGCGGCGAGCGGCCGTTGCGCCGGTCGGGAAAGGCCACGATGTAGCGCTGGCCGAGCGGGTCAAAGGCAACGGCGCCGGCACTATCGCCGTCATACCACTGGCCGAAGTACATGTCCGGCCGCGCCCAGGCCGTGCTATTGTCGCTCAGCGCAGTGGTTGCGACGACGGTGCCATCCTTGATGAGCGCCGCGTAAAAACTATACGCGCCGCCGATTCGGCTGGGGTAGAGCACCATGACCTCGTCGTTCGCGCCGACGGCCAGCGCGGGGCGACTGGAGGTGTCATTGTGATATGCCGAGTCGTTCTGCGCGACCGTCAGCCCGACGCGCAGCGGCGCGCTCCACGTCGCGCCGCCATCGCGCGACGTGGCGTAGAAGATGTAAGAGTCATGCGGCCAGGCGTTGGGCGGATTGCGCAATGCACAGCCCGACCAGACAATGTGCATGCGGTTGGCTGCGTCGGTCTGGAGTTGTGGATAACGCTGGCCGCACCAGTCCGAGTTCACGTTCGGACTGATCTGGGCGTAGCTCCAACCGCCGCCGCTCAGGATGTTGCGCCGGGCTGCCATCAGCCGGTCTCGGCCGTTGGCGCCTTCTTGTGTCCAGGCGATTACGAGGTTGCCGTTCGCATCCAACGCGATGGCCGAGCGTATGATCCAGCCGGCGAAGGTTTGCTGCAGCACGGGGACGGGCGTGCTCCAACCGTTGCCGGTGTTCCATGAGGCGTAGAGTTGCATTTGTCCGGCGGGGTCGCGATAGTTCCACGCCGCGGCCACTGCGTTGCCATTCGCCGCGATGACGGGGATATAGCGTTCACGGGTGTCGCTTTCGCTGCCGGTCAGGCGAATTGGATCCGTCCACCCATTATTCGCATAGGCACTATAGTTGATCTGCCTACCACGAGGCCAGACATATTCACTCCAAACAGCATGCAAACGCCCACCGGCCACAGCAAGCGAGAACCCATCCAAGCTGCTCACATCACCACCACGCGCCGCATAGGTAGGGAAGGACAACAACGGCGTCCAATCAGTAGCCAAAGGCAACAAGCGCGCCAACCAGATTTGCTTATAACCACCGCGCTGATCGAGAACCGCTGCATAGGTCGTCCCGCCTTCACCGACGAGGACAGGCCTCATCTGATAAGGCTCACGCGCGACACTCTCATTAAGCTGGAAGACATTGCCCCAAGCGCTGCCGCTCCAGTTCGCCATGAATACATCGCTGTTCCCAATACGATCGTCTTGCCAGACCAAATGAACCATACCACCGGCAGCAGCCAACGCCGGCGCAACCTGCATACGGGGATGAACGACAGCGGGAATCTCAACCCACGCACTGCCGCTCCAACGCGCCGAGTAGATGTCCGGATTCGCCGATCCACTGCGATAGTCTTGCCAAGCGATAAAGACACCGGCACTGCTCGCCGCGATGACCGGATTCACCGAGCGCACCCGCGCCGGTGCACCGTCCACGCGTTGTGGCATACCCCAAGCACTACCGGTCCATTGCGCAGCATAGATGTCTGCCGGTGCAGTGGCCGAACCAGCATGATGCTCCCAAGTCGCGTAGACGCTACCATCCGACGCAATCGCCACCGATGGATTGGTCGCTGCATCGCGGCCGGAAGGGCTAGCATCGCCGCTGAGGCTACGGCTTACGCGAACATTCCCCAGCCAACCCTGTCCCCCATCGTAGCTGAAGCTGGCATAGACGCGCGGGAACTCTGCACCGCGCTCACGTTCATCCTCCCACACAACGACGACGGTGTTACCGCTGCGCGCCACCCTTGGACGATGCTGGTCACTTCGTCCACCGTCATCGTTGACCCTGACATTGGGGAAGGCGCAGGTCATCATGTTGCCATTGCACGTCTCGGCATAGATATCACTTCCTTTGCTGTCGGACTCATCCGTGGCATTGCGGAAGTCTTCCCAGACGACGATCAGGTTACCCATGCCATCGCCGACGACCTGAGGGTTGCGGGCGATCTGATGCCACTCGTTCAGGCCGCTGGTCACCTGGGTATGCGAGAGCCACTGGCCGGCGCTCACCTCGTAACGCGCCAAGAAGATGTCTTTACCGTCGGAGTAGGCGATAAAGGCGCGTCCGCTCGGCTCTACGAACACCGAAGCGCCATGCGCGCGCAGCGCTTCGAAGTGCGGGCCAAGGTTGGTCACCCGAGATTCCGATACCTTGTTACCGTTGACCAGACGAGCGGCATAGATATCCGGAATCGCATTCCGTGAATCGGTCCACGCGACAAACGCGACATTACCGCTTGCACCGACGGCGGGCGCACTCTGTAACGCCGGCACGCCCTCGACGCTGATCGGCTTGACCGACGACCAAGTTCGCGCCACGACTACCTGCGGAGCAAATTCTTGCGCCCTCGCAAGCGGGACTGATCTCCCTGCGACACAGACGAACGACACCAGCACAAGCCAAAGAACGATCCGACCCACCACCATGCTCGCCTCACCTAGGAACTGCGATCCCGATGCCGCTGGTAAAGTTGAACCCGGGGAAGATCACTTCATTGATCTTCTGAGCAGCGACGCCCATCCGGCCGGTCAACACATCGGCGATTACGCGGCGATAGTCGGTCGTAATATGCAGCCCATCGTTGAAGCCAAAGTGCTTCAAGCCCGGCCACTCGCCGTAGATCTGGCCACCATTGATGTTGGGCCGGCCAAAAGGGCGGCCGCTGCCGACCACCAGCATCACGTTGCCGTTGCCATGATCACAGCCGGCGCTATCGTTCTGGTAGAGCACGCGCCCGAACTCACTCAACACGATTACGACAAAGCGCCCGCGCCACTGTGGGTCGGCATTCATGTCATCGCAGAAGGCTTTGATGTTATTGGCCAAGTTCGTGATGAGCTTTGGAAAGCGCGAATTGCCGTTCCAATCCACCGTGCCTTGGTTGTCATGCGTATCGTAGCCGCCGCCCACATCCACCGTCGCCACCCGCAGCGGGTTGGCGATCGAGGCCTTGGCGATCTGGGCAATCGTCTTCATCGAGTTGCCAAAGTGGCCGTAGTCGAGCACGTGGCTGCTGCTGGTCAGGTATGGGGCTGCCGGCGTGTAATTCGTCTCGAAAACGTTCCGCAGCATGTCGTAGCCCTGCAACGCCTGCCGGCCAACCGACTCGACGAAGTCGCTGCCGCGCTGATACATCTGCTGCAGGATAGCGCGCTGCGCCGCGACGAGGGCATTGCGTGTCTCGGGCGGCGTCCACTGCGCCGTCTTCCATTGCGGGCCGAACTCACTGGGGTTGGGCACAGCAATGGCGCTGCGTCCTGTCGGCGAGAGCAACGATGGGGAAATGCCCCATTGCGGCGAGACGGCCAGCGCATCGTTCGGCTCACCGGCAGCGTCGAGGTAGCGCGCCACCCAGCCGCCGGAGTTATTCTTGCCGCCCAGGTCCACATACAGCTCGGTGTCGAAGTGCGAGCCGGTGATATCCGGCGAGCCACAGGCATCCACGATGGCCAGATCGCCGTCCTGGAAGAGCTTGAACAGCCCACCTGTGTCGCTGGGGTGGGGGTTGGGCACATTCACGCCGACGATGCCCCGCGCGGCATCGGGATGCAGGGCGAATTTGCCGTTCAAGTCAATCGCCTTACGCGCCGCGCCGGAGTTCGGCGGGGCGATGTTCATCGTCGGCCGGAGCGTGTTGTAGTAGCGGCGACGGTCGTCCTCGCTCGTGTTGAACGGCACGACTAGGTTCAGGCCATCCAGCCCACCACGCACGAACACCAGCACCAGCAGGTCACGATTGTTGGGTGGCTGATCCGGCGACTGCGGCAGCAGATTCGGCTGCGGCTCGTCCCCCTGCGCCCGCGCCACCTGCGAGTCGAACAGCAGGTTAGTGATCCCGAAGCCGCGCATGGCGGCTGCAGCGGCGAACCCCGCACAGCCCTTGAGGAAGTCTCGTCTGTTCATGAGCTTCGACGATTGTGATTGCGTATGCTCATGCAGCGCATGACGTTTGGCCGACGAACGACCGAAACGATCGGCATACCCGGGTTAAACGTAAACTTGCAAGAGTTCTGGTGAACAGAATTTCCAAGAGATAAACTCACGCGCACAGATTTATAGTCAAAGTCAAAGCCTTTGCAGCGACGAGCCATAAAGCTCAGCGCACGCTGGCGCGCGTGGCTCCACCAACAAGCTGTTCTACTTCGTCCCTGCTGAATAGCGCCAGGTCACCTGGAATGGTGAGCTTGAGCGCGCTCATCGCGTTACCATAGTGCAGCGATGCCTCCAACGGCAGACCCCAGCCCTGCGCTGCCATGAAGCCGGCGTCGAACGCATCGCCCGCGCCGATGCGATCCACGATCTGCGACGCTTTGAAAGTCTGCGGGGCTTCGATCTGCTGCGACTGTGTCCGGGCAATTGCACCGGCCTCGCCCAGCGTCATCACCAGCACGTCACAGCCAAAGCGCTGCTGCAGCACCTCGGCCGCCTGATGGGGCTCCTCCGGCGCGCCGAACAGGGCTACGGCGTCGCGGTGTGCCACGAAGACGTAGTGACACAGCGGCATCAGCGGAGATAGCGCACGCCCGGCCTCCTGTGCCGGCCAGAGCAGCGCGCGATAGTTCACATCGAATGAGACGGTGAGGCCATGCTCCCGCGCGAAGCGCAAGACATCCGCCGTCATCGCCAGACAAGATGCACTCAGCGCCGGCGTGATGCCCGTCATGTGCAGCCAGCGCGCCTGCGCGATGCGCTCCACGTCTACATCGGCAATGGTCATGCGGCTGGCCGCCGAGCCGGCGCGGTCGTAGATCACACGGTTGGGTCGCGGCGGTGTAGCCAACTCAATGAAGTACACCCCGACGCGCTCGCCGGGGACGAAGCGCACACCCGAGGTATCCACGCCGTACGAAGCAATCACCGAGACCACCTTGCGACCGAGTGCGTTGTCCGGCATGCGCGAGAGCCAGGCGGTCTTGAAGCCCAGCCAGGCCAAGTTGATAGCCACGTTAGATTCCGCGCCGCCGATCTGAAAGTCGAACGATTGCGTTTGCGCGATGCGCTGAAAACCCGGCGGCGATAGCCGCACCATCGTCTCGCCGAGCGTGATGAAGTCGAATTGTTCCGGCATGCGCCGAGTTTAAGCGCAGGGTAGGGGAGGGCGCAAAACGGGGCGAAAAGACCGGTCAGACCGCTTCAAGCGGTCTGACCGGTTGTGCAGCCCTGACCTGCAGCTAAAGCTGCGGGCTACGCACAGCGAAGCCTGCTTCGCAGGCTCAAAATCAGTCCTGCAGGGACTTGGCATCGTGTAGCCCGCGACTTTAGTCGCCGGGCGGCTGAGTCTGTGATCGTCGCACCAGCCGTTAGAATCCTGGCTATGGTCTTACCGGTCAAACCGCTGGGAGCAGTCCGACCGGTTCGGTCGAGATTGCATTCATCCGGCGCTGAAACCGCACAGGCGATGAGCATATGAAGAAACTCCTGCCCCTCCTCCTCTGTCTAGCTCTGAGCATTGTGCACCAGCCGGCAATGCCTACGGCTGCCCAGACCAAACAGCCCCGCACCGTCACCATCCCCGGCACTATCCAAAGCAAGTTGGGCTGCCCAGGCGACTGGCAACCAAGCTGCTCGAAGACCTTCCTCACCCTAGACCCCGTCTCAGGCTTGTGGGTGGGCGAATTCGCGCTGCCCGCCGGCGACTACGAGTACAAGGTCGCCATTGACGGCTCATGGGACGAGAATTACGGTGGGAAAGCCGATCGCAACGGCCCCAACGTGCCGCTGCGGCTACCTCAGCCGGCCAAGGTGCGCTTCTACTATGACCACACGACGCACCTGGTCGTGGATAGCGTCAACGGTATGCTGCCCGTCGTTGTAGGCAACTTTCAGCGCGCGCTCGGCTGCGCCCAGGATGATGATCCGATCTGCCTGGCCGGCTTCATGCTCGACCCAGAATTCGACGGCACCTACAGCCTCATCACGCGCAAGCTTCCGCCCGGCCGCTACGAAGCGCGCGTGGCCATTGACAGCCGCCCCGGCGAGTTCTACGGCGACGCCCAGGGCAAGCCGGTGCGCTTCGTCGTGCGCGCAGCAGGCGAAGAAGTGTTCTTCAGCTTCGATCCGGTGGCCAAGCAGCTCACGGTGAGCACCGAAGGTGCACCCAAGGGCAACATCAGCCGCCAACGCGCGCACTGGGTGAGCCGTGACGTCATCCTGTGGGACGTGCCCTTCGCCCCAAACAACGTGTATTTGCTGCACAGCAGCGCCAGGGCTGGCCTGCGCTTAACGCCGCGCGGCATCACCGGTGCAACGCAAACGATCACACTAACCCGCAGCACCGCGACTGATGATCGCATCTTTGAGCGCTTCCCCCACCTGATCGGCCTGACCGCACTGCGCATTGCGCCGAGCGATCTGCCGAAGATTGCCGAGATGCTGCGCGGCCAGGTTGCGGTCGAAGCGCGCGACGGAGGCGGCCGCATGATTGACAGCACCGGCCTGCAAATCCCCGGCGTGCTCGACGACCTCTACGCCGAGCGCGCCCGTGTCGCCTCGCTCGGCCCAACTTTCAAGGATGGACGGCCCACGCTGTCCGTCTGGGCGCCCACTGCCCGCAGCGTCAAACTACACCTCTTCGCCGACGCTACCGGCGACGCTAGGCAAATCATCCCCATGACGCTCGATCCGGCCAGCGGCGTCTGGACGGTCACCGGCGAGCCTGCATGGAAGAATCGCTTCTACCTCTACGAAGTTGAGGTGTTTGCGCCGTCCACCGGTCGCATCGAGAAAAACCTTGTCACGGATCCATACTCGGTCAGCCTCTCGACCAACAGCAGGCGCAGTCAGATCGTGGACCTGAACGACCCGGCACTGCAGCCAGCAGGGTGGGGCAGCCTGAAGAAGCCCCCATTGGACGCACCCGAAGACGCCGTGATCTACGAGCTGCACGTGCGCGACTTCAGCGCGCGCGACCCGAGCATACCGGAGCAACTGCGGGGCACATTCGCCGCATTCACGCTGGCCGACTCGAACGGCATGCGTCACCTGCGCGCGCTAGCTCAGGCCGGGCTTACGCACATCCATCTACTGCCGGCCTTCGATTGCGCCACCATCAACGAAGACAAATCACAGTGGAAGCAAGCCGACTTCACTGCGCTGGCCAAGCTGCCCCCCGACTCCGAGGGGCAGCAAGCTGCCATCACCTCTATCGCTGACGCTGACCCGTTCAACTGGTGCTATGACCCGTTCCACTACAACGTCCCGGAGGGGAGCTATGCAACCGTCCCCAACGGCCCACGGCGCATCCTCGAATTCCGGCAGATGGTGCAGGCGCTGAACACCACCGGCTTGCGCGTGGTCATGGACGTGGTGTTCAACCACACCAGCCAATCCGGCCAAAGCGAGAAGTCGGTGCTGGACAAAGTGGTGCCCGGCTATTACCACCGCCTCAACCGCGACGGTGCCGTGGAGCGCAGCACGTGCTGCGAGAATACGGCCACCGAACACGCCATGATGGAGAAGCTGATGCTCGACTCGGTGCGCCTGTGGGCCACAGCCTACAAGGTGGATGGTTTCCGCTTTGACCTAATGGGTCATCACCTGCTGCGCAACATGCAGGCTGTGCGCACCATGCTGGATGCGCTGACACCCGAGCGCGACGGCGTGGATGGCAAAGCCATCATCGTATATGGCGAGGGGTGGGACTTCGGCGAGGTGGCCAACAACCGGCGCGGCATCAACGCCAGCCAGCTCAACCTGGCCGGCACGGGCATCGGCTCATTCAACGACCGGCTGCGCGACGCCGCGCGCGGTGGCAACCCGTTCGACGATCGCCGGTTGCAAGGCTTCATCACCGGCCTAGGCACTGCGCCGAACAACGCGCCGGGCCTGGCACAGGGCGACCTGGCTACCCAACGCAGCAAGTTGATCAGCCAAGCGCGTTGGATTCGTCTTGGGTTGGCCGGCAACCTGCGCGACTACGAACTGGTCGAAGGCAACCGCAAGACCCGCGGCGATGCGGTCATCTACAACGGCAAGCCAGCCGGCTACACCGCCGACCCACAGGAGAACGTGCTCTACGTCTCGGCGCATGACAACGAGACGCTGTTCGACAAGATTCAGTGGGCCGCACCCATCAGCGCCACGATGGCCGAGCGCGTGCGCATGAACAACCTCGGGATTGCCCTGGTCATGTTGGGGCAGGGCATACCTTTCTTCCATGCCGGCGATGACCTGCTGCGCTCCAAATCGCTCGACCGTGATGGCTACAACTCCGGCGACTGGTTCAACTGGCTCGACTTCACCTATCAAGCGAACAACTGGGGCGCCGGCCTGCCGCTGGCCGGGCCGAATCGAGAGCGCTGGTCACTCATGCGCCCGCTGTTGGCTAATCCCGCCCTACGCGCTTCCCCGGCCGACATTGCGTTTGCCCGCGATTACTTTCGCGACATGTTGCGCATCCGCCGCAGTTCGCCGCTCTTCCGGCTGAGAACCGCTGATCAGGTCAAAGCCCGCGTGGCCTTCTACAATGCCGGACTCGACCAAATCCCCGGCTTGATCGTGATGCAGATCTCCGACCCGGCAAGCGACGAACTGGATGCACAGTTCACCCGCGTCATCGTCCTGTTCAATGCTGCGCCAAGCGAGGTGACCTTCACCGAGCCGGCGCTGCGCGGGCTGAGGCTGGCGCTGCACCCGATCCAAGCCGCCGGCAGTGATCCGCTCGTCAAACGCGCGCGTTACGACGCTGCCTCCGGCACGTTCACCATTCCAGGACGCACGACGGTGGTCTTTGTAGAGTAGCAATGTGAGTATCGCCTGGCGCCGCTATGCTTTCCCTTGGCCTCGATATCGGCACGACGACCATCACCGCCCTCGCCTTCGACGTGGTAGCGATGCGCGTGGTTGCGCATGCTGCTGCACTGAACGATGCTGCCTGCACGCCTGCGGACAAACGCGCCGAAGGTTGGGCCGAGCTGGACCTAGATCGCGCATTCGATGTTGCTCTCCATGCGCTGAAACAGGTCGTGGCGGATCTCGGGTCGCACGCCGGCCGAGTGCACACGATCGGTGTGACCGGCCAGATGCACGGCGTGGCATTTCTAGGGCGCGATCTGCGTCCCGTTCGGCCGGCGATCACTTGGCAGGATCATCGGGCGCAAGACATGATCCCTGAGTTCATCGTCCGCGCAGGTGGGGAAGGGGCATTCGCGAATATGGGCTGCCTGCCCGCTGCCGGCTATCTGGGGCCGACGCTCTATTGGCTGCGCCGGCGCGATGCCTTGCCCGACGCATACGCCTGCTGCATCCCCGACGCCATCGCTGCCATGCTGGCAGCGCAGCCGCCGGTCAGCGACCCAACGTTGGCCGCCTCAACCGGCCTGTTCGATATCCTGCACCACCGATGGGATGAGGCACTCCTGAACGCGCTCGAGATGCCGGCGCACCTACTTCCGCCGGTCGTTGAGTCCGGGGCACGGGTGGGGCACCTGCAGACCGGCCTGGCGCAGCGCCTCGGCCTGCCGGATCACGTTGTGGTCGGCGCAGCGCTGGGCGATCATCAAGCCAGCCTCATCGGCAGCCGGTGCGACGTCCCCGGCCAGCTTCACATCAACATCGGGACGAGCGGCCAGGTCTCGCTGGTCGTCAACCACTTCGCACCGGCCATGGCGGAACATGGAATCGAGACGCGCCCGTTCCCGGGGCGACGCTTCATCTTGACCGGCGCGGCATTGTGCGGCGGCGACGCGCTGGCGCTCCTGCGGCGTTTCTTCGCCGATGCGCTCGTCATCTTCGGCGCACACGTGCCGGACGGTGACACGATGTTCGCGGCGATGCTTACCGCAGCGGCCGGCATTCCCCCCGGCGCAGATGGGCTGCGCATCTGGCCGACCTTCGACGGCGCGCGCCATCGCCCGGGGTCGAGCGCCGCGTTCACTGGCCTGCGCCGTGCCAACTTCACGCCGGCACATGTCATCCACGCGACCATCGAGGGCATCGCGGATGAACTCGGCGCGTTCTATGACGCAATGCACGAAGCCGGTTTCGCGGGCCGGTCGCTGGCCGGAGCAGGCAACGCGCTCAGGCGCAACGCGCTGCTGCGCCAGGCCGTCGAGCGGCGCTTCGGGATGCCGCTGCACATGCCGCCGTGGGAAGCGGAGGCGGCCGTCGGTGCGGCGATCTTGGCTGCTCGGCTCAACCCCTGACCTCGAACGTGGTGAACTCGCCGGTAGCCGGCTGCCAGGTTGCCTCGACGCCGCTGACGTGCGCCATGGGCGGGCCGGAATGTAGGAAGTCGAGCAAACGTTCGAGCTGTGCACGTGTCCCCTCGGCGACGACTTCGACGGCGCCGTCTAGCCGGTTACGTACCCAGCCGGTCAAGAGCAGACGCTGTGCTTCGCGCTGGGTGTAGTAGCGAAAATTCACGCCCTGCACGATGCCGCGCACGATCGCATGAAGACGAGTTCGATCTTCCATCTGTGACACCAAACATCCGACATTAACCACTACACTATGCCTCATGATTGACGCGATCGCTTTTCTCGTCAAGGGCGCGCTGATCGGTGGATTGGGTGGGTTGGTGCTGCCGACCGTGTGGATCTCAACGGTCTTCGGCCTACGCCCATTTCTGCAGCAGTTCACCGACGGCAGCAGCATCATGGAAATCGTCACCAGCCTGATTGCCATCCCGTTCAGCACGCTGTTTACCGGCCTACTCGAAGGCGGGCTGGTGACAACCACTTTGTTCGGCGCAGCCAGCGGTGCAGGTGTGGCGCTGTTGGTGCTAACACTGCGGCGTTTCGTCGGTCGGCCGGTCATCGCCGCGATCGCCGGCGCCCTGGCGGCGGCGGGGGCGATCTTCCTTGCCCTTACGCGCGCCTCGGAAATCGCGCTGATGACCGGGTTGACCGGACCGAACCTGTGGCCAATGCTGGCCGCCTATGTTGCCATCGTTGTCTGGCTGGCCTGGCGCTTGCAGGTCAGCACGGCGGCGTAATGCCCACATGCGTATACTATGTTCCGGCCCGCGTGCGCAGATGAAGAGCCTGTAGTGGCGAAAACCTCTCGGCTTTCGGCGCGAAAAGAGGTTTTCGCCCGAGGGAATCAAAATGGTTGACTTCTGTGGCATTCTGGCTAGAATCCGGCCTCAGGGAAACGCTTGGAGAGGCCGAAACGCAGTTTTAGGTCTAAAATGACCTACGAAGGTCGTTTCGAGGTAATCGGGTGCAGACGCTAAAGTCCGTTCGAGGACACTGAAACCCGGGGTAGTTGTGTTCACACCCGACCACGCGCTGGGTGCAGACGCTAAAGTCCGTTCGAGGACACTGAAACCGACAGTTTGCTTCCGCTGGTGAGCAGTGCGCCAAGGGTGCAGACGCTAAAGTCCGTTCGAGGACACTGAAACCCGCCCCCGCCCCCGCCGCAGATGCGGCCGCCGCAGGGTGCAGACGCTAAAGTCCGTTCGAGGACACTGAAACTCGCAGATCAACGCAGGCATCGGGTAGATGTCAACACCGGTGCAGACGCTAAAGTCCGTTCGAGGACACTGAAACATTGACAACAATATTGCAGATTTGCTACAATCGTCGGTGCAGACGCTAAAGTCCGTTCGAGGACACTGAAACATTGGCATCGTCGTCAAACATCTAGTGTGCATATCAAGGTGCAGACGCTAAAGTCCGTTCGAGGACACTGAAACGTGAGGAAGATGCGACCAGTGTCTACATCCACGAGGTGCAGACGCTAAAGTCCGTTCGAGGACACTGAAACCTTCGCTTTGCGATTCCCGGCCATCAGACCAAGGATGGTGCAGACGCTAAAGTCCGTTCGAGGACACTGAAACCGTCGGCAGGCCAAACAATGCCACCGGCGGCAACCGGGGTGGTGCAGACGCTAAAGTCCGTTCGAGGACACTGAAACGAAGATGCGCGGCGGCGGATCATCTCAATCGGAGTCGGTGGTGCAGACGCTAAAGTCCGTTCGAGGACACTGAAACTTATCTCTCCCAATCTGGGCAACTCGTTACAGTCCCTGGTGCAGACGCTAAAGTCCGTTCGAGGACACTGAAACTGTGGAAGGATTCACGATGAAATAATCATAAAGAGGTGCAGACGCTAAAGTCCGTTCGAGGACACTGAAACCTCCCCTGCCCTGCTGTTATTTTGCTCGATTCCCCTGGTGCAGACGCTAAAGTCCGTTCGAGGACACTGAAACCTTCTAGCGTGGGCAGTCCGATGCGGCTCGCAATGCGGTGCAGACGCTAAAGTCCGTTCGAGGACACTGAAACACACCGCATACCACTGCGGCCGGAAAAACGGTGCCGAGTAGGTGCAGACGCTAAAGTCCGTTCGAGGACACTGAAACAGATTTGAGGACGTATGGAAGCTGGAGTTCTTCTAGGGTGCAGACGCTAAAGTCCGTTCGAGGACACTGAAACGGCAAAATCATGAATAACAGAGTTGCTCTTCCGCGAGGTGCAGACGCTAAAGTCCGTTCGAGGACACTGAAACTTGCCGGGATTTTCCACAGGTGTGGAAATCTTTCAGGGTGCAGACGCTAAAGTCCGTTCGAGGACACTGAAACCGTTGCCCTTTGGTATGCGACCTTTGACCTTGGGCAACGGGTGCAGACGCTAAAGTCCGTTCGAGGACACTGAAACATGATCATCACGGCATCCGATTCTTCGACGCCCAGCTGGTGCAGACGCTAAAGTCCGTTCGAGGACACTGAAACATTGCGCTGGCGATGATTATTGTAATCAGCGCTCGCGCGGGTGCAGACGCTAAAGTCCGTTCGAGGACACTGAAACACACGCTCAGCGCGGTTGTGCGAATTTCGACGCAGCCGGTGCAGACGCTAAAGTCCGTTCGAGGACACTGAAACGGATGGGGTATACAAAACATCGCGATATAGAAGCGGGTGCAGACGCTAAAGTCCGTTCGAGGACACTGAAACTTCTGCTCGCCGCACTCGTTGCATTCATCGGCAACGGTGCAGACGCTAAAGTCCGTTCGAGGACACTGAAACCTCCGAATTTTGTGCGGCACGCAAAGTCGATTAAGTGGTGCAGACGCTAAAGTCCGTTCGAGGACACTGAAACTCATAGACGAGATGCCTGCAAGGACAACGGTTGGGGAGGTGCAGACGCTAAAGTCCGTTCGAGGACACTGAAACCGAATTGGTCTTTGATCCACAAGACACGAGACGGGGTGCAGACGCTAAAGTCCGTTCGAGGACACTGAAACTCGTCGGCAGGCCAAACAATGCCACCGGCGGCAAGGTGCAGACGCTAAAGTCCGTTCGAGGACACTGAAACACGACAAATCCTTTCCATCTAGTGGATCGCTTGACTGGTGCAGACGCTAAAGTCCGTTCGAGGACACTGAAACGCGAAGTCGCTGATAGTTGACATCTTTTTACTCCTTGGGTGCAGACGCTAAAGTCCGTTCGAGGACACTGAAACTCGGCGCTTTGCCACGTTTGCGCCGCTTACAGAGAATTAGGTGCAGACGCTAAAGTCCGTTCGAGGACACTGAAACCGCGGCCGCATCGGGATGGCTTGAAACCCATACCTCGGTGCAGACGCTAAAGTCCGTTCGAGGACACTGAAACGAGCGCACGATGTCAAAAACAAAGTTGACATTGTCGGTGCAGACGCTAAAGTCCGTTCGAGGACACTGAAACGCCTGTGCCGCCAAAGGCCTAGCGAGGCCAGGCGACGGGTGCAGACGCTAAAGTCCGTTCGAGGACACTGAAACTGCGCGGTTCGGCGTGTCGGCTTGTGATCAAGTCAAGGTGCAGACGCTAAAGTCCGTTCGAGGACACTGAAACTTGGCCTCCGCATCGGAGGCCAAATGACCGCGTCGGTCGGTGCAGACGCTAAAGTCCGTTCGAGGACACTGAAACACCCAGGATGGGCGCGGCGGCGGCGGTGGCGGGCGGCGGTGCAGACGCTAAAGTCCGTTCGAGGACACTGAAACCAATGCCAGAGCGCTCGCACAGAGCGCTTTGGCATTCCGGTGCAGACGCTAAAGTCCGTTCGAGGACACTGAAACTCGCTGTGCGCATTGTCGAGACCGGCGACCCAACTGTGGGTGCAGACGCTAAAGTCCGTTCGAGGACACTGAAACAAGAGCTTTCTTCGAGCGCGGCGTGATTCCCACACCGGTGCAGACGCTAAAGTCCGTTCGAGGACACTGAAACAGTATGCAGCGCAGGTTTTGCGCTGGCCGGAGTAGGGTGCAGACGCTAAAGTCCGTTCGAGGACACTGAAACCGAGATCACGCGGGTTTGTCGTTGGGGAGACTTTGAGGTGCAGACGCTAAAGTCCGTTCGAGGACACTGAAACAATGACCGCGTCGGTCTGGCTTGAAATCCATATCTCCCGGTGCAGACGCTAAAGTCCGTTCGAGGACACTGAAACTTGGCAACTGGGGATGCGCACTTGTGGCGGCGACGATGGTGCAGACGCTAAAGTCCGTTCGAGGACACTGAAACCGTGCTTAGAGGAGAGATGCCCATCGAGGAGATGGGGAAGGGTGCAGACGCTAAAGTCCGTTCGAGGACACTGAAACGAATCGCACCAACAACACCAAAAAGACAGCGAAATGTTGGTGCAGACGCTAAAGTCCGTTCGAGGACACTGAAACCAACGAAACGTTGAGGAACAGACAGCATCTTTACCCTCCGGGTGCAGACGCTAAAGTCCGTTCGAGGACACTGAAACCGAGATCGTCGTTCCGGTGGATGCCGGTAGAACTTGGGGTGCAGACGCTAAAGTCCGTTCGAGGACACTGAAACGAAATCGGACATCCTTTGGGATCACTTTCTTAGCGGCGAGGGTGCAGACGCTAAAGTCCGTTCGAGGACACTGAAACAGTCAAAGCAACTTTCCTGCGCAGAGCGCGATTTGGTGCAGACGCTAAAGTCCGTTCGAGGACACTGAAACACCGAGCGCAGGGTTGTATCGATACTCTATCCCCGGGGTGCAGACGCTAAAGTCCGTTCGAGGACACTGAAACAGAGTGATCTCACCTTTTTGCAGACACGATATAACGAGGTGCAGACGCTAAAGTCCGTTCGAGGACACTGAAACTTTCGCATGCAAAGTCATTTATGTAGGTAGCCATTTTGGTGCAGACGCTAAAGTCCGTTCGAGGACACTGAAACACTCCTTATGTCTCATCGGGCCGAGCGCCTTAAGGTGCAGACGCTAAAGTCCGTTCGAGGACACTGAAACACACATGGGCGACCGACCACCCGCTGGGAGTGGCCAGCGGGTGCAGACGCTAAAGTCCGTTCGAGGACACTGAAACTTCGCCGAGCAAGCATACGGAGTATGCGGAAACTGTCGGTGCAGACGCTAAAGTCCGTTCGAGGACACTGAAACCCAAGAATATCCCACCATATTGACGATTTGGGTTCCGTGCAGACGCTAAAGTCCGTTCGAGGACACTGAAACGTTTCCTCACGTCATCAGAGAGGATGCCCTCGCTAATGGTGCAGACGCTAAAGTCCGTTCGAGGACACTGAAACCCAAAAGTGGCGCGCGGCAGCAAGGCGGATTGATGAGGTGCAGACGCTAAAGTCCGTTCGAGGACACTGAAACAGCTCTTGCAAGATTGCGAAGGCCTTCGGAAAGGCCGTCGGTGCAGACGCTAAAGTCCGTTCGAGGACACTGAAACCCAAGAATATCCCACCATATTGACGATTTGGGTTCCGTGCAGACGCTAAAGTCCGTTCGAGGACACTGAAACGTTTCCTCACGTCATCAGAGAGGATGCCCTCGCTAATGGTGCAGACGCTAAAGTCCGTTCGAGGACACTGAAACCCAAAAGTGGCGCGCGGCAGCAAGGCGGATTGATGAGGTGCAGACGCTAAAGTCCGTTCGAGGACACTGAAACAGCTCTTGCAAGATTGCGAAGGCCTTCGGAAAGGCCGTCGGTGCAGACGCTAAAGTCCGTTCGAGGACACTGAAACCCAAGAATATCCCACCATATTGACGATTTGGGTTCCGTGCAGACGCTAAAGTCCGTTCGAGGACACTGAAACGTTTCCTCACGTCATCAGAGAGGATGCCCTCGCTAATGGTGCAGACGCTAAAGTCCGTTCGAGGACACTGAAACCCAAAAGTGGCGCGCGGCAGCAAGGCGGATTGATGAGGTGCAGACGCTAAAGTCCGTTCGAGGACACTGAAACAGCTCTTGCAAGATTGCGAAGGCCTTCGGAAAGGCCGTCGGTGCAGACGCTAAAGTCCGTTCGAGGACACTGAAACCTATGATGGCGACCCCCGAATCGCGGGGTCAACTTGTGGTGCAGACGCTAAAGTCCGTTCGAGGACACTGAAACCACGCTCTATCCGTGATCCACCATCTACCTTGTCACGGGTGCAGACGCTAAAGTCCGTTCGAGGACACTGAAACTTGCGACGGAAGCGATTAGATAGAAGACGAACGCCGTTGGTGCAGACGCTAAAGTCCGTTCGAGGACACTGAAACATTTGCAGAACCCGCCGTCGCGCGGTAGCTATGCAGGGTGCAGACGCTAAAGTCCGTTCGAGGACACTGAAACCTCGTCCACAAGAGTTCCAAAAACATCACCAAAGACGTGGTGCAGACGCTAAAGTCCGTTCGAGGACACTGAAACGGACGACTGCTAGAACGCTCCATCCAACCAAGTCAAGGTGCAGACGCTAAAGTCCGTTCGAGGACACTGAAACCAGGATTTTCTCGCCAAGATCTACAAACTGCTGCACGGTGCAGACGCTAAAGTCCGTTCGAGGACACTGAAACAAGAGGAGCCGCGTATGGACTCGTAGTTGCGCGCGGTGGTGCAGACGCTAAAGTCCGTTCGAGGACACTGAAACGTGCTGTCTCCGGATCGTCGCACTCGAGATTCACATAGGTGCAGACGCTAAAGTCCGTTCGAGGACACTGAAACGCGCCCCACTCTTTATGGCGCATTGGCCCAAGAGCCCGGTGCAGACGCTAAAGTCCGTTCGAGGACACTGAAACGTGGCTTGCACTGATGGCAAGCTGCCCTTCTGCTAGCATGGTGCAGACGCTAAAGTCCGTTCGAGGACACTGAAACAGCACCTACTTTGCCCAACATGTCTTGCGCTATCGCGGTGCAGACGCTAAAGTCCGTTCGAGGACACTGAAACCGCACGGGGCGCACCGCACGGACGCGCTCCAGCTCTGTTGCAGCCGCTAAGCCGTGCTTGACGTGGTTAGCTCGTGGGCTAAATCAGTGTTAGTGTTACACAATGTTGATTAAGTAACATTCTGTGATATGATTCGAGTATGACGCCGGACGCCCCATCGCCCACCGTCGTGACCGACGCGCTCGCGCAGGCTTTCCTTGCCTCGCTCCACGACGCCAGCGACAACACGCGCGCAGCCTACAAGGCCGGCTTGTCGCTGGCGGTCGAAGCCAAACTGAAATTGGACGAAGACGTGTTGCAGCGCTTCAGCGATTTCCTGGCCAAGCGTAAGTTCGCCCGCGCCACGCGCCGGCTGTATCTGGCCTCGCTACGCCGGCTGCTCGAGTGGATGGACGCACACGACCTATTACCCGCTGGATTCAACCGCGCCAAGGCCGAGGCCAAGTTGCGCGTCTCGCGTGGCGATGCCCGCGCCGGCTATCGCCACCGCGCCATTGACCCTGACTTACCACGCATCATCACCTACTACGACGAACAGCCGCTGCCCGAGCCTGATGGCAAGTCGAACGAACGCCACTGGCGCCGGTGGCGTTCTACGACGAAGCGCTTGGAGCTACTCCGTGACCGGGCAATCATGCACACGCTCTATGCCTCGGCCGGCCGCGTGAGCGAAGTGGCTTCGCTCACGCGCGCCCAGGTGGCCGACGGCCGGGCAGGCGAAGTGCTGATCACCGGCAAGGGCAACAAGCAGCGTATGCTCTTCCTCACGCCGGAGGCGCAGGCAGCCATCCGCGCCTATTGCAACGAACGCGACGACCCCTACCCCGCCCTGTTCATCAGTCACCGACGCAATAAAGGCCAGCCGCTCACGCGCATGAGCATCTGGCGTGCGGTGAAACGTGCGGCGAAGGCGCTCGGCTTGAGCAAGGCCGCATCGCCGCATGCCTTCCGGCATTACCGTGCGACGCAACTCCTCAACGAAGGCATGCCGCTGGAGAGCGTGCAGGCGTATCTCGGCCATGCGTCGCCGGAGACCACGCGGATCGTCTACGCCCACACGCGCACGGCCGTGCTGCGCGACCAGCTCAACACCTATGGCCTGAGCGCGAAAGAAGCGGCGGGAAGAAAGCAGGGGTGAATGGACGCAGGACTTCCCCTGACCCCCGACCTCTGGCCCCTGACCCCTGACTCCCTGTCACTTCAGCACCTCCCCCACAATCCGCGGCGCGCCTGGCGGGCATCGCGTTCGGCGTCGCGCAGGCGATCCTGGTGCTTCACATCCGGCGGAAACGAGCGCGCCAGCGCATAGCCCTCGCGCACCAGCACTTCGTTCACCATGCGCCCGTCGGGCAAGTAGGCGTAGCGCAGCAGTCGTCCGTAGCGATCGGTATCGTTCACGTCACGCTCCAGGCGTAAGCGCTGACCGGCCACCAGCGCGCGGTTGAAGTT
Source organism: Candidatus Roseilinea sp. (assembly GCA_025998955.1). NCBI lineage: Bacteria > Bacillati > Chloroflexota > Candidatus Thermofontia > Candidatus Roseilinea > Candidatus Roseilinea sp. The sequence continues at coordinate 1,262,342 of AP024676.1, read as the reverse complement.
GGTCGCCTCACGGCCGAAACACTCGGTCGTGGTCGTGCTCTCCGGCGCGTCAATGCCGATATAGCGCACGCGGTAGGTCTGGCCGGCGATCTCGACGTGGATGGTGTCGCCATCCACGACATGCACGACGCGCGCATCTTCGCCGTCCGGCACGGTGCTGGGCGAGCCGGATAGAAAGAACGCCAAGACGCCGACCACGGAGAGCAAAGCGATAAGGGGAAAGACGATGCGCTTGATCACGGTGACAAGCATACTTTCTTGCGTCATACTTCGCCACATGAGCATCTTTACGCCCGCCGACTTGGATTTCTTCCGCGAGAACGGCTATGTGATCGTGCATGATGCTGTGCCGCCCGAAAACCTGCAGGCCGTGATTGACGCGATCTTCGACTTCCTCGGCATGGACCCGAACGACCCGGAGGATTGGTACCGACCGCCCCACCGGCCCAACGGCATGGTCGAGCTCTATCAGCATCAGGCGCTGTGGAACAATCGCCAGCACCCGCGCGTGCACCAGGCCTTCGCCGAGATCTACGGCACGGAGGCGCTGTGGGTCAGCGAGGACCGCGCCTGCATGAAGCCGCCGCAGCATCTGGCCCACCCCGAATACGACCACAAAGGTTTCGTGCACTGGGACGTGGACACCAGTAAGCTGCCCCTGCCCTTCCGCGTGCAGGGCGTCCGGGCGCTCACCGACACCAGCGCAGATATGGGCGGCTTTCAGTGCGTGCCGGGCTTCCACCGTGACCTGGAACGGTGGATCGCGATGCAGCCGGCCGATCGTAACCCCTACGTGCCGGACTTGAACGCCCTGCCGCCGGGCATGCGCGTCACGCCAATTCCGATGCGCGCCGGCGACCTGCTGATCTGGGACACCCTGCTGGCGCACGGCAACGGCCACAACGTCTCCGACAAGCCGCGCCTGGCGCAATACATCACTATGTTCCCCGTGGGCAGCGAGGAAGAGCGGCTGGCGCGCATCGAGCGCTGGCGCAACCGGCAAAAGCCACCCCACGACCGCGCCTTCCCCGGCGACCCGCGCCGGCTGGAGGAGCTGTATGGGAAGACGGCCGAGTTGACGCCGCTCGGCCGCAAGTTGCTCGGCTTGGATCGCTGGTAGTGCAGCAAGCAGCAGGGCCTGAGGTTGTCGGAGAACCTTAGGGCCTCTCCTGAAGCGTGTTCCTCGAAGACGATCGCAGCCTCGTCGTCCCGCTCGACGGCGACTGGCGCTTCCGGCTGGGCAATGGCGACTGGCGCACGATTCTCGTCCCGGCGACGTGGGAGGCCGAGACCGATGACCGCCTGACCGAAGGGCCGGCCATCTACCGGCGGACGTTCACGCTCGACGATCCCTCTGGCTACTGGTTGCTGGAGTGCGACGCAGTGAGCTTTGCAGCGACCATCCGCGTGAACGGCCGGGTCGTCGGCGCGCACACCGGCCTCTGGTCACGCTGGCAGGTGGACATCACGACGTTCGTGCGCGCAGGTGAGAACCTGCTCGAGCTGGAGGTCTGGAAGCCGGGCGAAGGGCGCTACAAGCTGCGCGAGTCGCTGGCCGGCTTTTTGCCCGACGTGTGCAACACCTTCGGCGGGATCTGGCAGCCGATCCGCCTGCGCCGGCTGGCCGGTCCGGCGATCGCTGATCGGGTGCATTTCAATTTTGGGGCAGGAGTGCGCCGAAGAAGCGCACAGACTGACCTCGCCCGCGCGGGCATAGACGCCGTCGTGGATTGACAGACCGGCATATCAGAGCCGCTGCGGGCATAATGCGAGGACAGTTATATCCGGGAGGTGTGCCATGAAAGAGACCAGGGCGACGACACAGCGCAAGTCAGCGTCTTCGCCACGGCGAGGCGAGATGAAAGCGGTGCTGATGCGAGAAGCGGAGGCCGTGATCGATGAATTGCTGGACTGGAATGAACAGGCCGGCCAGCCGACGCTGACGCAGATCGAGGAGGTGATCCTGAAGCTGCGCAAGCGGATGAGCGAGGCGATGGCGGTCACCGTGATCGAGGCGCAAGAGGCGAGCCGGCCGGTGCCGGGGCCGGTCTGTCCGCAGTTACTGTGAAGCCTGCCGCGTCGGGCTTTTCCCCCCTCGATCGGCAGCTGGCGGTGTGGGACAAGCACTGGAGCGAACAGGTGGCCAAGCAGGCGGTGTGGCTGAGCGGGCTGGTGACGTTTGAGGAAGCGGAGCGCATCCTGGGACAGGTGGGCGGGCTGGTCATGTCCGACAGCAGTGTGTGGCGGCGGGTGGCGGTATGGGGAGAGCGCTTTCGGGGGGTAGAAGCCACGCAACGCGCCCTGGCGGACGGCGGCGGGCGCACCGCCGAGGCGGCGACCGTGCTGGGCAAGATGGGTGTCGCCCTGGACGGAGCAACGGTTCATGTGCGTGGCGAAGGCTGGAAGGAACTCAAGGTGGGGTGCGTGTTTGATGTCGTCCTGCAGCCGACCTGGGATCGCCAGAGCGAGGAGTGGGTTGACACGGCCCACGCCGTCCGCGCCAGCTACGTCGCCCATCTGGGCGGGCCGGAACGGTTCGGCCAGGTGTTGCGGACGGCCGCCCAACGTCGCGGCTGGACGCAGGCACGTGACACCATCGCCTTGGGCGATGGCGCCGGGTGGATTTGGCATCTAGTCAGCGATCAGTTCTACGACAGCCGACAAGCCGTGGACTGGTATCACGCCAGCCAGCATCTGTGGCAGGTTGCTCACGGCCTGCACGCAGCAGGCAGCCCGGCGGCCCAGGCTTGGTATCGTGCCCACGAAACCCTCTTGTTCCAGGGCCATGCCGACCGGATTGCGGCTCGACTCCGTCAGGCCGCCCATACCCATCCCCAGCACGCCGAGATGCTACGGCGTGAAGCGGGCTACTTCGGGGACAACCGGCGACGCATGCAATACCAGAGCCTGCACGAAGACGGCTGGCCGATCGGCAGCGGCGTGGTCGAGAGCGCCTGCAAGCAATTCCGTCACCGCTTCGCCGGTAGCGGGATGCGCTGGAGCCGTCCCGGCATCGAGCGTCTGCTCCCGATTCGGGCCGCCGTTCTGGGTCACGCCTTTGACGCGATGTGGTCTGCCGCCTATTCTTCGCCCCCAAACTGAAATGCACCCTCGCTGATCTGCGTGTGCAGGTCCGTGCGAACGGCCTCGTGCGTGTGGCCGGCCGGCTGGTCGGCATGGATGCGCGGTCGCGTGCTACGACCGGCGTCGCCCGCATAGAAGCGCTGGACGCAGCCGCGCCGGTGTGCGTCGGGGATCGCGGCGCCTTCGGTGTGACCTTACGCGTGGATGGGCACGTGCGCTGGTCGCCGGAGACGCCGCAGACCTATGCGCTCGCCATCGAGCTGGGTGGCGCGCGTGCCGAGCGACGCATCGGCTTTCGCGACGTGCGCGCTCGCGGCGAACGGACGCTGCTCAACGGCGCGCCGGTTCACTTCCGCGGCGTGCTCGACTGGGGTTGGGACGAGCAGCGGCTGTGCCCCACCCCATCGCCCGATGAGGTACGCGACGCCTTCTCCAAGGCGCGCCGGCTGGGCTTCAACCTCTTCAAGCTGTGTCTCTACGTGCCGGATGAGGCGCTCTTCGAAGTCGCCGACGAGTCCGGCATGCTGCTGTGGTTGGAGTTGCCGATGTGGTTGTCGCGGGTGACGCCGGCCTTCCGGGCGCTGGCGCTGCATGAGTACGCGGCCATCCTGAGCCGCGTGCACCATCACCCCTCCATCATCATCGTCAGCCTGGGCTGTGAGCTGGGGACGGAGGTGGACGCGCGCTTTCTGGCCCAGTTGCGTGCCTTGGCCCGGCACTGGCTGCCCAACGCACTGCTGTGCGACAACAGTGGCTCCGGCGAAGCCTACGGCAGCCTCTCGGATGAGGGTGACTTCTATGACTACCACTTCTACGCCGAGCTGCACCAGTTCGAGGCGCTCAACGCGCACTTCGCGCGGCCGTATCTGCCGGCCAAGCCGTGGATCTACGGCGAGTTCTGCGATGCCGACACCATGCGTGACTGGTCGCGGTTGCAGCCGCCGCCCTTCTGGGTGACCGGCCCGGTCACCATGCAGCGCGACGAGCTGGCCTGGGCGCGTGAGCATGCTTCGCGCTTGCACGCCGCCGGCGTCGCCGATGGTGGTGCGGCGTTGGCCCGCCTGGGCCGGCTGCAGGCGACCGAAGTGCGCAAGTTCATCTTGGAGCAGGTGCGCCGGCGGCATGCGACCGGCGGTTACGTGGTCAGCGGCTGGCGTGATACGCCGATCACGACCTCCGGCGTGATAGACGACTTCGGCGTGCTGAAGTTCGAGCCGGACGAATGGTGTCGTTTCAACGCCGATCGCGTGCTGGTGATGGATCGCGAGCGATGCCGGCGCTGGGTGCGCGGCGGCGACTGGCCGGTCTACCGCGACCCATGCTGCTGGTGGAGCGACGAGCCGCTGGAGATCCACCTTGCCCTGTCGAGTGGCGCGGGGCCGCTGCGCCGCGCCGACCTGCATTGGCGCCTCCGGGAGGAGGATGCCGTGCTTGTCGAGGGCGCGTCGCCCGTCGGCCGCATCGCACCCGGTGCAGTCCGCGAGGTCGGGTGCATCCGCGTTGCGTCGCTTGATGCCGGCGGGACGGTGGAGCACCTGCGTGTCCTTCGGCTGGAGGCAACGCTCGTTGCCGAGGGCCCAGGCGAGATCGCCAACGCCTGGACGCTGTGTGTTGTGCCGGCCAACACGCGTCTATCGGCGGCGGCTATTCGGGTGCGCTGTGAGGCGGACCTGGCAACGGCGGCCGCGCGGGCGCAGGCCGGCGAGCGGGTCGTGCTGCTTGTGCCGGAATCGGGTGACTTTCTCGTGCCCTGCCCATTCTGGCGCGAGGCGATCCACGTGCTCGCGCCGGAGCTTGCGGCGGCGCTGGGCTTGCCGTCGGAGCGCCCCTGCGCAGATGCGCGGTGCTATGGCTTGGCGACCGACTATGCCATGGACGCCGGCCGGCTGGCGCAGCGCCTCGGGTGCGACCCCGCCGCGGTTCGCCCGCTGTGGCGGCGCTTCGATGCGCGGGCGATGACCTGGCATGAGTATGTCGTTGTGGTGGCGCTCGGTGAGGGCCGGTTGGTTGCGACTTCCCTACGCTTCGATGCCCTGGCCGACAATCCAATGGCGGCGCGGCTGCTGCGGTGGATGGTGGGGTGATGATGAAATGCCTCTCGGCTGCCGTCGCTGCCTTGAGCTGCGGACCTGTGGTGCGTTGGGGGCTGTCACTATATTATTGCCTATGCGAATCATCGCGCTTTCCACGAACGCGGCATCCTTCAGTGCCCGGAGCGCGCCAGCGGCCAACTGTTCGCCCATCCGCCGGCATTCGTCGAACGTCCGCACCGAGGTATCCGGCGACATCATGCCGCCCAAATGCCCGCTGGCCCACACGCCGACGCCACCGGCCTCGCGCTTGACCGCGCGGCAGGCGAAACCGGCCATGTCGGCGGTGATCAGCGTGCTGTCATCGTCCATCACTTCGGGATGGCACGGGAAGTTCAGGAGCGTGAACACCGCCGCACCACCGGCAGCGACGGCTTGCAGTGCAGCCAACTCATCGTCCGAGATGTGCGGGTCGCGAAAGTTGCGCACGATGCCCGGCACGCGGGTCATCGCGGCGCGCAGCCGGGCCGGGCGCAAGTTCGCCGCAGCGGACAAGGCCGAGTCGGCTACCTGTTGCTTGACGAATTTGGCATAGGCGTGATCGTAGCCGGTGGTCTGCATGTCCGGCCCCCACAGGCCGATCGTGTCGGGGCCGCTGTGCGTGTGCGTGCAGGCGACCACGAGATGCACCGGCGGCTTGCCCTGCCGTGCGCGCCCCAGCGCCACCCCGGCGCGGATGTCGCGCACGTCGTTGCGCAGCAAGCCGATCAAGTCGCAGACGACCAAGACGACCGTCGCCCGGCCGTCGCTCACGGCGAGCGTCCACACCATGAGCGGATCGTGCGTCCCGGTCGCCTTGCGGTCGCGGCTATAGCCGGCGAGATACACCGGCCGGTCGAGCGCAGGGTGGATGGTGCGCACATCGGCGCCGACGAAGAGAGTTGGCATGGTAGTAGTATCGGTGGTATCTGAATTCTGGACTCTGACTTCTGACTTCTGACCTCTGACCCCTGACCTCTCTCACATCTCCCACGCGATGCTGTAGGGCAAGTCATGCTTGCGCACATAGGCCGGCAGCTCGCGCAGGGTCGCTTCGATCAGGTCGCGCGGCAACGCATTCATCGGCACGCCGGCGTCGTCGAGCGCGCGGCGCAGCCGGCGGACCTCTTGTCCCTGCCGCTCGGCCATCAGCGCGATGCCCGGGCCGACGAACTCCCCGTGCGTGAACGGGGCGGGGATCAGCTCGCCACGCCACGTTGCGGCGCTGGCCAGCATCTCGGCGCAATAGGCAAAGTGGTGCTCACTGCCCTCCTCGGGGCGCGCGTGGCCGATCAGGTTGCACAGCTGCACCTCCATCGCCAGCGCGTTCACCAGCGCCCGCAGGCCGGCGTGATCGCCGCGACCTGCGGCATCCGCACAATCGAGCGCCAGGTCCAGTACGCTGCGCGCGATTGCTGCGACGCGCGGATCGTAGCGTTCGCCGGGCGGATTCTTGCCGCGCGACTCGGCCAGCTCCCAGTCGTAGCAGCCGGTGGCGATGCTGAGCACGTCAATGATGCCGGCGGCGCGCACGCGCAGCGGGGCCGCTGCGATCAAGTCCAGGTCGAGCAGCACGATCTCCGGCGGGATGGTCTCGATGTAGCGCACGCAGCCGGCGCGTCGTATGCCGGACGACGGGGTGAAGAAGGCGTCCACACTCAGCGCCGTCGGCACGCAGATCAGCGGGAGTTCCAGCTCCTTGGCGACGAACTTGGCCGCATCCACCGCAGTGCCGCCGCCCACGGCATACACGATGTCGCCCATGTCCCGGCAGCGCTGCGTCAAGCGCGCGAACGCCTCCTCGGTCGTCACGGGCGCGTCGAGTTCGATGCCGATGTCCCAGCCGATGCCGCGCGCCTGCACCGCCCGCCAGGCAGCATCTTGCTTGATGACGATGACGGTATCTTCCTCGATCCACTCCTGAATCGGGATGTAAACTAATTCGGGCAGGGGGAAGATCGGGGAGGAGGGATGAGTCATGGGCGTTGCGTTTTACGTTTTACGTTTTACGTCTTGCGTCTGGCGTCCTGCGTCCCACTCACGGCTATCCACGCCGGTTCATGCGTGGGTCGAGCAAATCACGCAGGCCGTCGCCGAGGAAGTTAAAGCCGACCACGGTGGTGAAGATCGCCAAACCTGGGAAGGCGGCCAGCCACCACTCGAAGAACTTGTGGCGACCAGCAGCGATCATCGCGCCCCATTCCGGCGTGGGCGGCACCGCGCCCAGCCCCACGAAGGACAGCGAAGCCGCCAGCAAAATCGCATTGCCCATGTCCAGGCTCGCCTTGACCAACATCAAGGGCAGCGCGTTGGGCAGGATATGCCGGAAGAGCGTGCGGCGGCGCGATGCGCCGAGGGCGGTGGCCGCGCTCACGAACTCCATTTCGCGCAAGGCAATCACTTGGCTGCGGATGAGCCGCGCGTATTCCGGCCAAAGCACCAGCGCGATGGCCAGCGCCGCGTTCTGCAAGCCCGGCCCCAGCGCCGCCGTGATCGCAATCGCAAGGATGAGCGAGGGGAAAGCCAACACGGCATCGGCCAGGCGCATGATGATCTCATCCGGCAGGCCGCCGAGGTAGCCGGCCACCGCGCCGAGCAGCATACCCACCGAGCCGGTCATCGCCACGACGGCCAGCGCGACCGGCAGCGATACCCGCGCGCCGTATAGCACGCGGCTGAAGACGTCTCGCCCTAACTCGTCGGTGCCGAAAAGGTGCTGCGCGCTCGGCGGTTTCAGGCGATTGGTCACGCGCTGCGCCGTCGGCGAATAGGGCGCGATCAACGGCGCGAGCAGCGCAACCAGCAACCAGAAGCAGACTACTACCGCACCGATCAGCGCCGAGCGATTGCGAACCAGTCGGCGCAGGCCGCGCTTGAACGCCGCGGCGCGCGCATCAGGCTGTATGGGAGTGGCGGGATAGGCGGAAGCGATGGCCATATCACGATAGCCGGACGCGCGGATTGAGCAGCGCGTACGAGACATCCACAACGAAGTTGACCGCGATGTAGATCACCGCCACCAGTAGCGTCACGCCCATGATCGGCGCAAAGTCGAGCTTGATGGCCGATTCAACTGCGTAACGCCCGATGCCGGGCCAGGCGAATACGGTCTCGGTCATCACCGCGCCGGCCATCAGGTTGCCGAAGGCTAAGCCGATGGCGGTGACGGCAGGCAAGGCCGCGTTGCGCAGCGCATGACGCACGACCACGGCGCGCTCGATCAACCCTTTGGAGCGGGCGGTGCGGATGTAATCCTGCTGGAGCACTTCGATCATCGCCGAGCGCACGATGCGCGTGATCAGGCTCATGCTATACGCGCCGAGCACCAGCGACGGCAACATGAGATGATGCAGCGCGCTGGCGAACACGTCGCCGCGTCCGGCCAGCAGGCTATCCACCGTGAGCAGGCCGGTGACGACCGGCGGCGGCTCCAGGCGCGGGTTAACCCGCCCCGGCCCGGGCATCCATTGCAGCCGGTAGTAGAACAACGATAAAGCCAGCAGCCCCAGCCAGAACACCGGCACGCACACGCCGATCAGCGAAATGACCCGCGCGGCGTGATCTACGAGTTTCTCGCGCTGCGCTGCGGCAATCACGCCCAGCGGCACGCCCAGCACAACCGCGATCAACGTCGCGGCCACGGCCAGCTCCACAGTCGCCGGAAAGTAGCGCGCGATGTCAGCCGAGACGGATTGCTGCGTGACGATGGACTCGCCTAGGTCCCCCCGGATCAGGTTGCCGACGTAGATCAGATAGCGCTCGTGCGGCGGCTTATCCAGCCCCCAGCGCTCGCGATAGGCTTGCACGATCTGCGGGTTCGCCATCGCGCGCTCGGAGAGCACCATCGCCAACGGATCGGCGGGGATGAGATAGGTGATGATGAAGCCGAGCAGGGTCACCAGAAAGAGCAGCGGGATGGTGACCAACACGCGGCGGGCAAGATAGGCGAGCAGCGGCATCGTCGTATTAGGTCATCGAGCAGATGCACGAATGATTGGGGATGATATTACAAAGCGCGCTGCATCCGAAAGAGACCACCTCTACGGCGCGTCCGCAGAGGTGGTCTCTTAGTGACCGCGGCGATTACCGCGACATGAAGTAGTAGTCGAGGAAGTACACCGGGTTGTAGATCACGTCCTTCAGCTTGGCCGAAGCGACGATCTGGACCTTGGGCTGGATCAGGCCGATGAACACGGCGTCGTCGAGGATCAGCTCCTGCACCTTGCGATACGCCTCGGCGCGCTTCGCCGGATCGGTAGTCTTAGCAGCATCGAGGGCGAGCTTTTCGGCCTCTTTGTTGGCGTAGTACACGCGCTTGGCTGCCGCCGCGCCCTCCACGGCGAAGGCGGACGCCCACCCGTGCGGGTCGAGAAAGTCCGGCGTCCAGTCGGCGATGGTCGCCATCAGCTTGCCGCCGCGATAGTCGGCGCGGTGCGAGGCCGGATCGCGCGGCTCGACGTTGAGCGTGATGCCGACCTCGGCCAGGTCTTCCTGAAGCTTGGCGGCGAGCGTGTCGGCCAGGATGACGTTGCTCAGCTTGTACTCGCCCGGATACACCATCGTGATCTCCAGACCGCTTTCATAGCCGGCTTCCTTCAGCAGCGCCTTGGCCTTCTCCACATCGCGCTGAGGCGCCAGGGCCGGATCTGTGCCGAGCAGACCGAGCGGGATGATGGTGGGGATATGCAGCGCCGTGCCCCCGAGCAGGCCGTTGATGATGCCGTCGTAGTCAATGGCGAGCTTGATCGCCTGGCGCACGCGCTCATCGGCCAGCCCTTTGGATAGCTCGGCGTTCGTCGTCAGCGCCAGGTAGGTCATGTCCAGCGTGTTGCCGACGATGATTTGGAAATCGGTGTTGCCCTCCAGCCGCTTCACGGCATCCACGTCCAAGCCGATGGCGATGTCCACGTCGCCGCGTTCGAGCGCTTGCTGGCGCGCCGCGTCGTCTGGGATCTCGCGGAAGATGATGCGATCAAAGGGAACCGTGCCGCGCCAATAATTGGGATTGCGCTCGATCACCACTTGCTCGCCGCGCTTCCATTCCTTGAGCACGTAAGGTCCGGTGCCGGCCGAGTTGCCGTCGAGCCAGTCGGTGGCTTTGTCGGCTTCCTTAGCGTTCTCGGCGTCCGTGCCGCCTTGCTCTTTCACCACCTTGGAATCCACCACGGCGAAGTTCGGCGAGACCAACATGGACAAGAAGGCAGCGTTCGGCTCTTTCAGCGTGATCTTCACCGTGGAAGCGTCGGTCGCCTCAATGGATGCGACGTGATCGTTAAACAGCCATGATGGGTTGTCCTGCAACGCGCCCAGGCGCTTGAACGAGAACACCACATCTTCGGCGGTCATCGGGTTGCCGCTGGCGAACTTCACGTCGCTGCGCAACTTGAAGGTATAGACCAGCGCGTCGTCGGAGATCTCGAATGACTCGGCCAGCAGCGGCTCGACGCGGTCAATCGTCGTGCCCTTGTCCGGCAGCGTGACGAGTGTCTCATAGGTCGCGCGCATGATCTGCGGCGGCGTGATCTCATACTGCCGGTGCGGGTCGAGCGTGCGCGTATCGGCCTTGGGCAGGCCGACCACCAAGACACTCTCCGCAGCCGGCTGAGTTGGCGTTGGCGCCTCGGTCGGCGCCGGCTGCGCAGGTGCCTCGGTGGGCGCCGGCTGGGTGGGTTCCGCAGGCTGGGCCGGCGTCGGCGGTTGAACCGCCGGAGTGGGCTGAGCGCACGCAGTTGCGATGAGGCTCATCGCAACCGCGCATCCGATGAGTGAGATGAAGCGATTGATCGGTTTCGACATATGACACCTCTTTAACACGTTGCTGATTTCAAAAGCTCTGCTAAGGAATCGGGCAGGCGGGCTACCTGCCAAAAGTGAGGGAGTCGTCGCGCTTGACCCTGTCTCGATAGCCATCACCTCCTTCAAACCACGCATAGCGACGTGACACGAAACAGCGATCAGGGCTGGAGGATGACTTTTACGGCTTCGCGATTGTGGATGAGCGACAAGGCATCACCGATGCGCGCCAGCGGCAGCGTATGCGTGATCACCGGCGCAGCACGCACCAGCCCGCGCGAGAGCAGGGCCAGGCTGGCTGCGAAGTCCTCCCAGTTATAGCAGAAGCTGCCCTCGACGCGCAGCTCTTTGCGGATGATCTGCGCCGGGTCGAACGTCGCATGCTCGTGAAAGATGCCGAGGAGCAGCACGCGCGCGCCCGGCGCAGCCACGCGATAGAGGTCGCCGAAGACGCTCGGTTTGCCGGTCGCCTCGATCACCACCGAGGGCAATGCGCCGCCGTTTGCCGTGCGCACGGCATCCACGAGGTCCTCGCACGCCTCGGACGCGATCACCACATCGGCGCCGGTTCGGCAAGCGATCTCGCTGCGCAAGCCGCGCCGCGGCGTGATGGCGATCGCGCGACGCACCCCGTGCGCGCGCACCGCCTGCAAGGCATATAGCCCGATTGGGCCCAAGCCGAAGATCACGACATCGTCCTGCGGCTGAAGGGCGAGCCGTCGGATGCCCCGATAGGACGACGCCAGCGGATCCACCGATGCGCCGTCGGCGAAGCTCAAGTGGTCGGGCAGGCGATGCAGGGTCTTGGCCGGCGCGAGCACATACTCGGCGAATGCGCCGTTAATGTGAATGCCGATCTCGGTGATGCGCGCGCATAGGTTCTCATCGCCGCGCCGGCAAGCCGGACATTCGCCGCAGCCGATCACCAAGCCGACGGCGACGCGATCGCCGGGCTGCCAGCCGGCCACGTTTTCGCCAAGCGCGTCAATCTCACCGGCAAACTCATGACCGGGGATGAGCGGATACGGCACTTGGCGTATGCCCTCGAAAATCGGGATATCCGTGCCGCAGATTCCCACAGCGCGCACGCGGACGCGCACCCAGCCGGCCGGCGGCTGCGGCACCGGCACGTCGCGCAGCGCGAACCCCGGGCCGGGGGACTCTTTCACGACGGCGAGCATGTGGTTTGGGGCTTGCGTCTTGCGTCTTACGTCTTGCGTCTGGCATCTTACGTGTTGGAGCTGAGCGCTGCGACGACGAGCGCCACGACTTCGTCTGCCTGCTGCTCGGTGAGGATCAAAGCCGGCGCGAAGCGCAGCGCGCTAGGCCCGCACTTCGTCATCACCACGCCGTGCTTGGCCAGCGACTTGATCACCTGCTTCACGCGATCGGCGCCGATAGGCTGGCCGCGCTCATCCACCAGATCCACCGCAACCATCAGCCCTTTGCCACGCACGTCGCCGATCATCGGCAGATCGGCGCGTGCCGCCTCGAACCCTTGCATCAGCCGCCTGCCCACGCGCACGGCGTTCTCCGGCAGACCGTCCTCGCGCATGATCGCGATGGTCTCGAGGCCGGCGCGACAAGCGACGGGGTTGCCGCCGAAGGTGCTGCCATGCGCCGCCGGCCACCAACGATCCATGAGGTCGGCGCGCGCCACGATGCCGCCCAGCGGCAGCCCACCGCCGATCGCCTTGCCCAAGGCGACGATATCCGGAACGACATTGCTATGCTCAAAGGCAAACCAGCGGCCGGTGCGCCCGAGGCCGGTCTGCACCTCGTCGGCGATCAGCAACGCGCCGGTGCGATCACACACTTCGCGCAAGAAGGGCAGAAAATCGTCCGGCGGCACGATGTAGCCTCCTTCGCCCGCGATCGGTTCGACGATGATCGCCGCCAGATCATCAGGATGGATGAGCTTATCCAGCGTCATCTGGATGAAAGCCTTCCACTGGCCGCAGCAGTTCTGCGGCGCGCGCGGACCGTGGCCAAAGGCGCACCGCCCACAGTTGGGGTATGGCACGTGCTCGACGCCGGCAAGTAGCCCGGCCAGATGGCGCCGGTAGCTGCTGCTGCTGCCCGTGACGGCCAACGCGCCCATCGGCCGCCCGTGGAAGCCGTCTATGAACGCCAGCACCATGCTGCGGCCGGTGACGGCGCGCGTCAGCTTCAGCGCCGACTCGACCGCCTCGCTGCCGCTGTTGACCAACAGCGCTTTGCCCGCGCGCAAAGGCGCCGGCATCAGGCTGCGCAGTGTCTCGGCCATCTCGACATACGGCGCCATGTAGCCCACATGCGAGGCAGCATGGATGAGCGTCCCAGCCTGATCGGCGATCGCCTGCACCACGCGCGGATGGCAATGTCCCACATTCATCGTGGCGATGCCGGCCGCCATGTCGTAATAGCGATTGCCTTCAAAGTCGTACAGGAACACGCCTTCGCCGCGCGCAAAGGCGATTTCGGTGTAGCGATAGATCGCCGGGCTGACCACCTCACGATCGCGGGCGATGAGGTCGGCGGACGTGATCTGTTCAGCACGTCCATTCGTCGTCACATCATGTGTGCGCTGAGTCATGCGTGATCTCCGCAATTACGGAAAGAGAGTGATACTAGCGTAGTGAAGAATGGCGCTTTGCGCAAGATAACAAATGTGAATGTTTGTTGCAAGCGACTCAATGCACGCGAGCCCCAACCGCCAGCGCGCCGATGGCCGTGGCATAGCCCGGCATCTCCGGCACGGTGAAATCTGCGCCGTAGTAACCCGCAACGGTGTTCAGCACCTTGCGCATGCACGCCATATCCACCAGGTGGCCGACGACCACGATGCGATCCAGTCGTTCGGCGCGCGCAGCGTTGATGGCGATGACGGCGATCACCTGACCCACCATTACGGCGACGCCGGCGGCCATGTCCTCGCGGGCGACATCGGCCCATTCGAGCGTCGCCGCGCGACCGAAGTTGACGGCGTTCGCGTCGGCCGGCAGTCGGCCGATCGCTCCACCCGTCGCCTCGATCAGCGTGATGTCCACCTTGTTGGAGTCGCCGGCCAGCGCCAGCGCGTCAATCTCCTGCGGGTCGGACGTGCCGATCAGCAACTTGCACAAGCCGATCAGCGTCCCGCCGCCGACGGCGCTGCCGGTGACGTGTTGCACGCTGCCATTGCGGACGGCGATCATCGCCGTACCTGATCCGGCGCTGACCACCAGCGCCTCGCGCAAGTCCGGCTGCTGACGCTGCGCCAGGTGCAGCCCGCCGAACCCGATGGCCTCGATCTCGCCCACCTTGACGACCGGCACACCGTCAATCGCATCAGGCAGCCGGCGATGCTGGCCGCCGGTGACACAAATCCGCGCGAAGTCGGCCGCATCGCGCCCAAGCGCCGAGAGGGCGCACCGCACCTGCGCCACGTCCACCTTGCGCTGGCTAGGCAACGTGGCGACCTGGGCGATGTGCCGCGCATCCGCATCGCGCATCGCTACGACATCCACATTCGTTAGTCCGAAGTCAATTGCAACTTGCATAGCGTGTAGAACATGCGTGCTACAATGTCGTTCGAGCCAGCCTATGACCGCCAGCACCGAAAGCGTCCCCATTGTCGTCGAAAACCTGAGCAAGACCTATCGGGTGCCGGTTCGTGAGGGTGGCTTTGCAGCGGCGGTGCGCGGCTTCTTCAGGCGCACCTACCGCGACGTGAAAGCCGTACAGGACGTCAGCTTCAGGATCGCGCGCGGCGAGATCGTCGGCTTTCTGGGCCCGAACGGCGCCGGCAAGACCACCACGCTGAAGATGCTCTCGGGGTTGCTGCACCCAACCAGCGGCCGCGCGACCGTGCTCGGCTATACGCCATGGCAGCGCAGCAACGACTACCTGCACGCCATCACGCTGGTCATGGGCCAGCGCAACCGCTTGGCATGGGACATCCCTGCTGCCGATTCGTTCCTGTTGAACAAGGCGATCTATCGCATCAGCGACGCGGACTACAAGCGCACCTTGAGCGAGCTGGACGAGCTTCTGGAACTCGGCCCGATCACGCGCAAGCCGGTGCGCAATTTGTCGCTCGGCGAGCGCATGAAGTGTGAGCTAGCCGCAGCCTTGCTCCACCGGCCTCAAGTGCTTTTCTTGGACGAGCCGACCATCGGCCTCGATCTGGGTGCGCAGTCACGCATCCGGTCGTTCCTGCGGGAATACAACCGGCGCAGCGGCGCGACGATCATCCTTACCAGCCATTACATGGCCGACGTCACGGCGCTGTGCGAGCGCATCATCATCATTCACCACGGGCGATTGAAATACGACGGCGGACTAGGCGACCTCTCCCGGCGAATCGCGCCCTATAAGCTGATCGGTGTCGTGCTCAAGGATTGCGTCGCCTGCGACCTGAGCGCCTATGGCACGACGATGCCTGCCGAGCAGGACGGCAAGGTGTTGCTCAAGGTGAAGGCCGACGAAGCGCCCGGCGTTACAGCGCGCTTGCTGGCCGAACAACCGGTGCAAGACCTCACCATCGAAGACCCCCCTATCGAGGATGTGATCGAGCGCGCGTTCCAGGAGGCGTAGCCGTGCAGCCGACATTCGATTCATCTTCAGCCCGCGCGCGCCAGGATCGCCGCGACGATGCGCTCACCGGCCCGCCCATCGCCGTAGGGGTTCTCGACCGAGGCCATGCGCCGGTAGGCTTCGGCGTCCTCGAGCAGCCGCGACGTTTCGCCAACGATCTGGTCATAGTCACTGCCGACCAGGCGCGCCGCGCCCAGCGCCACAACCTCCGGCCGCTCGGTCACCTCACGCAAGATCAACACCGGCTTGTGCAGGCTGGGCGCCTCCTCCTGGATGCCGCCGGAGTCGGTGAGGATAAGATAGGCCTGTTGCATCAGTGCGATCATGGTCTCGTAGTCTACCGGCCGGATCAGCGCGATGTTGGGCACGTCGCCGAGCAAGGCGCGCGCCGGCCCGGCGACGTTGGGGTTGAAATGGACGGGATACACGATCTGCACGTCGGGGTAGCGCTCGGCAATGGCGCGCAGCGCCCGGCAGATGGCTGCGAAGGGCGCGCCGAAGTTTTCACGCCGATGCGAGGTCACCAAGATCATCCGTCGGTCGAAGAAGCCATCGCGCACGTCGAGGTCGCCGATGCGCTCGATCAGCGCCCGTGGGTTGATGCGCTCGGCGGTGGCGAGCAGAGCGTCAATCACCGTGTTGCCGGTGACGATGATCCGCTCGGCGCTCACACCCTCGCGCAGCAGATGGTCTCGCGCCGCCGGCGTGGGCGCGAAGTGCAAGTCGGCCAACAGGTCGGCAATGCGCCGATTTGCCTCCTCAGGGAACGGGCGCGCCAAATCGCCGCTGCGCAGACCGGCTTCGACGTGGCCGATGCGAATGCGGCGGTAAAACGCAGCCAAGCTGGCCGCCATCACCGTCGTGGTGTCGCCCTGCACCAACACCCAGTCCGGCTCGACCTCGCGAAACACGCCGTCCAGCGCGGTCAAAACGCGCGCGGTCAGGTCGGCCAGGCTTTGGTCCGGCTGCATGAGCTGCAGGTCGAAGTCTGGGCGAATGCCGAACGACCGGAGCGCCGCGTCCAGCATCTCGCGGTGCTGGCCGGTGGCGCACACGAACGGGCGAACCCGGTCGGAGCGACGCTGCAGCGCGTGGATCACCGGCGCCAGCTTGATTGCTTCGGGCCGCGTGCCCAACACAGTCATGACTTTCAACATCGGTGAGTGTGACTCGAATGATAGAGCAGGATTCCTGAATGCAGCAGCGCGGACGCCGTTCTACGCTGCAAAGGGACGCGCCATGTTAGAGATCTACAAACGTTTTTGGCAAGTAAACTGGGCCGAGCAGTGGCAATACCGCGCCAACTTGCTCATGTATCTGGCCTACTGGCTGGTGTCGCCGGTGGTGTATCTGGCCGTGTGGACGGCCATCGCCAACGCCGAGGGAAGCGTCAACGGGCTGACGGCAGGCGACTTCGCCGCGTACTACTTGACCCTGTTGCCGGTGGACATCATTACCTCGTCCATCACGATCCACGTGCTGGCCTTCAAGATTCAGGAGGGGACGATCTCCAACGAGCTGATGCAACCCGTGCACCCGATCCTGACGAACACGCTGATGAACAACATCGCGTTCAAGGCGCTGACGCTGATCGCCTTCGTGCCGATCTGGGTCGTGCTGGTGCTGCTCTTCCGGCCGGCGCTGACGATCACCCCGCTCAGCCTGCTGATCGCCCTCCCGGCGCTGGCGATGGGCTTCCTGATTCGCTTCCTCATCGAGAGCATCATCACGCTCGTCGCCTTCTGGACGACCCGCGTGTGGTCCCTCTGGCAGCTCGACGAGGCGATCGCGATGCTGCTGAACGGCGCATTCGTGCCGTTGGCGCTCATGCCGACCTGGGTGCAAACCATCGCCCAGATCCTGCCCTACCAACTCGG